>DAORUD010000025.1:0-26382 GCA_035433005.1 Arenimonas sp.
CGCCGCGCGCTGCCTTCTGTTGTCTTGCTTGCCCTGCTGGCCGGCTGTTCCGCTGAAGCACCGCAGGCACCTGCCACGGCCGTGGCGCCGGGTGCGCAGGCCGCTGCGGCTGCGCCGATCACCGACGAAGCGGGCCTTCGCGCCGCAGCGGCCAAGGCGCTCACCGAGCAGCGCTTCTACGCGCCCGCCGGCAACAGTGCGCTGGATCATTACCTGGCGCTGCGCGAGCTGCGTCCCGACGATGCGAACCTGGCGACGGCGCTGTTGGAGCTGCTGCCCTACGCGGTGATCGGCATCGAGCAGGCGGTGGCGCGGCAGGACCTGATGGAGGCGCGGCGACTGCTGGGCCTGCTGGAGCGCGCCGACCCACAGGCGCCCTCGCTGGCGCGACTGCGCGACAGCATCGCCGCGGCCGAGGCTTCGGCGGCGGCCGCCGAGGCCGAAGCCGTGGCGAAAGCCGCGCGCGAGGAAACGGCGAGGCTGGCGGCGGAGCAGGCCGCGACGGCGACCTCCGTCACCGGGGGCGAAGCACCTACGCCGGGCCCGGCCACGCGCGCACCCGCGGCCGTCCTGCCTCCCGCGTCGGCGCCTCAGACTGCGGCCGCCGCTCCCGCTACAGCGGTGACAGCGCCAGTGGCCACCGCTCCCGCCACAGCGGTGACATCCCCGGTAGCCACCGCGCCCGCTGCGGCGGTGACACCGCCTCAGCCCGCCTCCGCCGCCAGCACCCCGCGCCTGCTCAGCGCCCCCAGCCCCCGCTACCCGATCATGGCCCAGCGCCGGAAGCTCGAAGGCCAGGTGGTGCTGCAGTTCACCATCCAGCCCGACGGCAGCGTGGCCTCGCCCCGCGTGGTGTCGGCGGATCCGCCTGGCGTGTTCGACGAGGCGGCGCTGGTGGCCGCCAGCCGGTGGCGTTTCGAGGCGGGGACGCGCAGCGTGCCCAGCTCGCGGGTGGTGCAGTTCCGGCTGGGGGAAGGGCAGCAGTGAGCGCCGGCGGGCTTGACTTGCAAATGCGAATCATTATCATCGAGGTCAGTCCCGTCCGGAGGCCCGACCGCCATGCACCAACCCCATGCGTCCGCCTTGCCCGCGCCCAACGCAACGCGCGCGCCCAGCCGGGCGTCCGCCCCGCAGGCTGAATTCGACAGCAGCGAGCTGATGCGCGGCGCCCGCGAAGTGCTGATCCGCCACGCCGGCAAGGTCTACCGCCTGCAGCACACGCGCAACGACAAGCTCATCCTGGTCAAGTAGCCCATCAACCCCGCCGGTTGCCAGCCCCGCCAGCCCTGCTGGACGCCAGCTCTGCCGGCCTGCCCCGGGAAGCTGCAATGCCCCCTGTCACCGTGCCTGCGCTAAATGCGGATTGGCCGGCATTCCAGCCGGAGAACCTTGCCGCGCTGGGTCCGGTCCTTTGCCTGCACGCCGCCACCGACCCGCACCTGCTGTCGGGCTGGACCCGGGCCACCCATTCCTATGCCTCGGTCACGCTCGACAGCGATGGACCCTGCGAAGGCATCTGTTTCCTGGATGCGGCCGGGGCATGCTGCTGGCAGCTGCAGCGCTTGCCCGACAGTGACTTCATGGGCTGGGAACAACTGCTGTCCACACTGCCGCGATCCGCCGATGCGCCGCTGCGGCCAAGCCACTGGTTGAGGCATTGGCCCGCGTGCATTTCAAAACGATGGCGGGGCTGCGCGGTGCGCTTGCACACGCTGCCTGGGCCGCGGGGGTCCGCCCGCTTGGCCGCCACCGACGTTGCATTGTCCGGCCTGGGCCAAGGCTGTGCCCAGAGATTGGCAAGGTTCGCCGGCGCGACGCTGTAGCGCTACGCCGTTGCTGGATAGAATGCGTCCACGGCCAACCAAGGGGCGCGCGTGATACGCATCGAAGACCTGTCGTTCGGCTACCGCAAGCACCGGCTGTACGAACGCTTCAGCCTCGCGCTCTCCGAGCCCGGCGTCTACGGCGTGTTCGGCCGCAACGGCAGCGGCAAGTCCACCCTGCTCAAGCTGCTGGCGGGGCTGCTGTTTCCCAACAAGGGGCGCATCGAAGTGGCGGGCTTCGCGCCGCGCCATCGCCACCCGGATTTCCTGGCCAGCGTCTACCTGGTGCCCGAGGAGTTCCACCTGCCGGACCTGACCGCGGCGCAGCTGGCCGCCACGCACGCCGGGTTCTACCCGAGGTTTTCAGCCGCCGCGTTCCGCGATTACCTGGACGTGTTCGAACTCTCCGACCAGCACCGGTTCGGCGAAATGAGCCTGGGCCAGAAAAAAAAGGCCGCCATGGCCTTCGCGCTGGCCACGTTCACGCCGGTGCTGCTGCTCGACGAACCCACCAATGGCCTGGACATCGTTGGCCGCGACCAGTTCAAGGCCATCGTCTCGCGGCCCGAACAGCGCGGCCGCCTGATCCTGATCAGCACGCACCAGGCGCACGACCTGGAACGCATCATGGACCACATCCTGTTCATCGACGCCGCGTCGCTGGCGCTGTCGGCCAGCAAGGCCCAGCTTTCGGCGGCGCTGACGATGGGCGTGGCGGCGCATGCGCAGGCCCTGGAAAGCATCGAGGGCGTCATCTACCACGAAGCCATGGGCGAACAGTGGGCCTACGTGGCGCGCAACCGCGGCGGTGCGGGCGGTGCGGTGCACCTGGAGCTGCTCTACAAGGCGCTGAGCCTGCGCAAGGACGGCGTGCTGGCCGCCGTGCACGCTGCCAACGGCGAGGTGACCCATGTTTGACCTGAGCCGCTTCCTCCGCCTGGCGCGCGCGCAGTGGGCCGAGTACCGGCGCACGTACGCCTGGTTCCTGGGCATCGGCATCATCGTGCACTTCGTGCTGCTGCTGGTGCTGCTGTCGGGTAACCGCGGCTACACCCTGCTGACGGTGGATGGCCAGGCCGCGTTCTACTTCGTTGGCCTGTTCCTGACCGCGCCGCTGTTCGCCGCGCGCTATTTCCAGGCCATGGCCCGGCGCGAGTCGGCCGGCCTGCTGCTGATGCGCCCGGCGTCGAAGTTCGAGAAGTGGCTGCTGGCGATGGCCGTGGTGGCCGTGCTGTACCCCGTGGCCTACTCGCTGGCCTTCTACGTGTGCAACGCCCCGGCCGCGCTGTATGCCGAATCCGCCGCGGCCTTTGATGCCGCCATGCGCGCCAAGGAGGGCGCGGCCGCCAGGGCCGATTCGATGGCGTGGGAAACGTATGGCCTGTTCCTGCCCTGGAGCGAGTTCGAATCCTGGCGCAGTGCGGTGGCGCTGGCGCTGGTTCTGACCAGCCTGCAGGCTTTTGCCGTGCTGGGCAGCCTGTATTTCCGGTCTTTCCCGGCGGTCAAGACCGTGGTGGTGGCCTTCGTGCTGATGCTGTTCCTCATGCTGGTGGAGACCATCGGCGGCGGCCAGACGGCGCTGTTCAAGGGCTACTGGACCCACTCGCGCGAACTGGTGGCCTGGCAGCAGTGGTTTTTCCCGGTGGCGTGGTTCGCCATCCCGGCCCTGCTGTGGCTGGCCAGCCTGTTCGCGCTGGGCGAGCGGGAGGTCGCATGATGCGGCGCACCCGGTTGACCTTCCTCGCGGCGCTCGGTCTTTACGTGGCGGCGCTGCTGCTGCCGCGCGATGCGCCGGAAACCACGGCGACCGTGCCGCTGGACATGACCGGCATTGATGAGCTGGAGGTGGTGTCGGACAGCAGCGTCAACGTCCGGCTGGACGCGGCGTCCGCGAACTGGCTGGACTATCCGCCCGGCAAGGACCACCACGTCACCGTGACCCGCGAGGGGCGAAGGCTCCGCATCGTTTCTGACGTGCCGGGCTACCGGCCGTTGAACATCAGCATCAGGCCCACGGTGGGCAAGCTGGTGGTCCGCGACGCCAGCATCGTCGCCGGGCCCGTCCTGGAAGCGATGGTGGTGGAAACCACCGGAGCCATCGAATGGCGCGGCAGCGTCACCGACCTGACCGTGGTGGACCTGAACCCCTGGTACGACCACGCCGCGGCCGACCCGGCCGCCGTACCTGCCAATGGCGCAGAGGCCGCCGCCGCCGCCGCGGCCGACGCCTTCGCCGCCCGCCTGGACATCGAGTCGGGCCGCATACAAAACCTGTCCGTGACCACGCGCGGCTCGGTGGTGACCTTGGCCGACCCCGACACCCTCGGCCGCATCACGCTCACCCTGGGCCAACGGGCCAGGTATTCCATAGGCAGCGCCAGCCGCATCCCCGACATCACCCTGCTGCCGCACCCGGCGGACGCCCAGGCCCCGGAGGCCAAGCAACCATGACCCTGCTCGAAACCGTCGAACACACCACCGGCCCCGCCCCGCAGTGGAGCATCGTCTGGCTGCACGGCCTGGGTGCCGACGGCAACGACTTCGCGCCGATCGTGCCCGAGCTGGTCCGTTCGGGCTGGCCGGCGCTGCGCTTCGTGTTCCCGCATGCGCCGGTGCGCGCGGTCACCATCAACAACGGCGTGCGCATGCGCGCCTGGTACGACATCCGCAACTTCGACTTCGACCAGCGCGCCGATGAAACAGGCGTGCGCGAATCCATCGCCCAGGTGGAAGCGCTGATCGCCCGCGAAGGCGAGCGCGGCGTGCCGCCCGAACGCATCATCCTGGCGGGCTTCTCGCAGGGCGGCGCCATCGCATTGGCCGCCGGCGTGCGCCGCGAGGCGGGGCTGGGCGGCATCGTCGCGCTGTCCACCTACCTGCCCATGGCCTCCACCACGGCCAGCGAAGCCACGCGCGCCGGGCTGGCCACGCCGGTGTTCATGGCCCACGGCAGGCAGGATCCGGTGGTGCCGGCCGCGCTGGGCGAGCGCAGCCGGGACGCGCTGCAGGGCCTGGGCATGGCCATCCAGTGGCACGGCTACGCCATGCCGCACAGCGTCTGCGCCGACGAAATCCACGACCTGGGCGACTGGCTGCAGCAGCGCTTCACCGCCTGAAACCGGGGCATACTTCGGCCATGAAACTGCTCCTCGTCGACGACGAACCCCTGGCCCGGCAGCGCCTTGCGTCGCTGCTCAAGGACGTGGACGGCGTGGCGGTGGCCGGCGAGGCCGGCAACGGCCGCGAGGCGGTGGAGCTGGCCGAAGGCCTGGCCGTGGACGTGGTGCTGCTCGACATCGCCATGCCGGTGATGGACGGCCTGGAAGCCGCGCGACACCTGGCGCAGCTGCCGTCGCCGCCGGCGGTGGTGTTCTGCACCGCGTTCGACCAGCACGCGCTGGCCGCGTTCGAAGCCGCCGCGGTGGACTACCTGGTCAAGCCCGTGCGCCCCGAGCGCCTGGCCGAAGCCATCGAACGCGCGCGCCGCCAGCGCGCCGCGCACCAGGCGTCGCGCCTGCCGCCCGCCAGCACCGAACGCCGCCGCAGCCACCTCAGCGCGCGCCTGCGCGGCTGCCTGCGCCTGATCCCGGTGGACGACATCCGCTTCCTGCAGGCCGAGGAAAAGTACGTCGTGGTGCACCACGCCCGCGGCGAAGACCTGGTGGAAGAATCATTGAAATCGCTGGAAAACGAATTCGGCGACCGCTTCATCCGCATCCACCGCAACTGCCTGGTGGCGTGGGATGAGTTCGCCGAACTGCGCCGGTCCCCCGACGGCCAGGTCCATGCCATCCTCCGCCACGGCGGCGAGCCGCTGGAAGTCAGCCGGCGCTGCCTGCCGCTGCTGCGCGAGCGCCTCAAGCACCTTTAGGAACCACGAACCATGACGACCCTGCGACTGGCCACCCGCGAAAGCGCGCTCGCGCTCTGGCAGACCGAACACGTGGCTGCCCGCCTGTGCGAAGCCCACCCGGGCCTGGAGGTGGTGCTGGTGCCCATGACCACGCGCGGCGACCAGCTGCAGGACCGGCCGCTGGCGGAAGTGGGCGGCAAGGGCCTGTTCCTCAAGGAGCTGGAGGTGGCCATGCTGGAGGGCCGCGCCGACGCCGCCGTGCATTCGCTCAAGGACGTGCCGATGGAGCTGGACGGCCCGTTTGAAATCGCCGCCGTGCTCGAGCGCGCCAATCCCTTCGACGCCTTCGTGTCGGTGAAGTACGAGGCGCTGGAGGAACTGCCGTTCGGCGCGAAGGTGGGCACGTCGTCGCTGCGCCGGCAGGCGCTGCTGCGCGCGCACCGCCCCGACCTCAAGCTCGTTGACCTGCGCGGCAACGTCAACACGCGCCTGGCCAAGCTTGACGCCGGCGACTACGACGCCATCGTGCTGGCCTGCGCCGGCCTGGAGCGCCTGGGGCTGGGCGAGCGCATCCGCGAACGCCTGGTGGCGCCGCGCTTCATCCCCGCCGCCGCGCAGGGCGCGATCGCCATCGAGTGCCGGCAGGGCCAGCCCGAGGTCCTCGCGCTGCTGGCCGCGCTGGACCATCCGCAAACCCGCGCCTGCACCGCCGCCGAGCGCGCCATGACCCGCACGCTGGGCGGCAGCTGCCAGGTGCCCATCGCGGCCTACGCCACGCTGAGCAAGGACAAGCTGTCGCTGGAAGGGCTGGTGGGCCGCGCCAGCGACGGCCAGACCGTGCGCGGCTACGCCAGCGGCCCGCTGTCCGAACCCGAGAAGCTGGGCCAGCAGGTGGCCGACATGCTGGTGGCCCGCGGCGCCGACGCCCTGCTCGACCTCTAGTAGTAAAGCATCACGGTGTGCTTTGCTTCGGCGAAGAACAGCCAGCGCTCCACGAACGCGCCCAGCACCGCCGATAGCGCCGCCAGGGTCAGCGCCGGCTGTGCAAAGCCCGGATGCAGCAGCGTGACGGTGCAGCCCAGCACCGGCACCCACGCGAACAGCGCCACGCCCAAACGGCGCAGCGCCACCGAGTGTTTGCGCGCCAGCACGTAGCCCATTTCGCGCGTGAGGTAATTGGCTTCGGTGTGCGGCCGTTCGAACACCGTGGCCACGCGGTCGGCCGGCAGGCCCAGCGCCGAAGCGCGCGTGGCCGGCATGGCGCCGCGGTCGATGTCGCGCCAGTAGCGGCGCTTGAGCACCGCCATGGCCACGGCCAGCATCAGCAGCAACAACACGGCGTAGTCGCGCGGCGGGTCGTAGGGCGCCAGCAGCGCCAGTCCGCCCAGGCCGCCGGTCAACAGCGCGAAGCCGAGATACGCCGGCAGCACCGACGCATGGTGCCAGGCGGGAATGGGCTTGAGCGAGGCGTAGATCATCGCCGTGCACGCCACCGTGGCCAGGGACAGCAGGGCCAGCGTGACCAGCAGCATGGGCAGCAGCGGCATCAGCGGGGCGTGGCCGGACACCAGCAGCGCCACCAGGGCCACCAGCGGAAGATAGGTCACCAGCGCCAGCACGCCTTCGCGCGACAGCCAGCTGGTGCGCCACTGGCTGAAGGCGCGCCAGGCGCGCAGCGGCTTGCCCAGGTGCAGCGTGGAGCTGAGCAGGCCCAGCGTCACCAGCACGAAACCCACGGCCAGCCCCACCAGGTGGGACGCAAACGTATCCGGGCCGCCGGGCGAGAACAGGAAGCACAGCGACACCCAGAACCACAGCCCGTAGCCCAGGCCCGAGGCGGTGGTGAAGAAGATGACGGAGAAGGCCGGATGCATGTCAGCGGCTCAGGGCGCGGTCGAGCCAGCGCAGCAAGGGGTTGAGTTGGGCGGTGTCGAGCTTTTCAGCGGGCGCGGCGGCCGCGGGCGCCTGTTCGCCGCCGCGCCGCGGACGCATCGGCAGGTAGCGGTTCACCGGCGCGTAGCCCAGCTCGGGCATCAGCGGCACGCCGCCGCGTTCGGCCACCAGCTGCGACACCTTCGAATCGGGATCGCCCAGGTCGCCGAAGTGGCGCGCCCTGGTCGGGCAGGCCTGCACGCAGGCGGGCTGGCGCGACGCTTCGGGGATGGTTTCGTTGTAGATGCGGTCCACGCACAGCGTGCACTTCTTCATGACGCCCTCGACCGGGCTGTACTCGCGCGCGCCGTAGGGGCAGGCCCAGCTGCACAGCTTGCAGCCGATGCACTTGTCCTCGTCCACCAGCACGATGCCGTCTTCGGCGCGCTTGTAGCTGGCGCCGGTGGGGCAGACGGTGACGCAGGCCGGCGTTTCGCAGTGCAGGCAGCTGCGCGGGAAGTGCAGGGTGCTGGCGGCCTGCTGCGCCGTGGCCGCCACTTCGTAGCTGTGCACGCGGTTGAACCACACGCCGCTGGGGTCGGTGCCATAGGGCTGTTCGTCGGTAAGCGGGCCGGCGATGCCGCCGGCGTTCCACTCCTTGCACGACACCGCGCAGGCGTGGCAGCCCACGCAGGTGTCCAGGTCGATGACCAGGCCGAGCTTCTTCGTGGCGGGGGGCGGCAGCTGGGTCATGGCGTGGGCGTGAATGGCCAGATGATGGGGATCATGACGATGCCGATCACCCAGAACAGCAGGTTGAGGGGAATGCCCACCTTCATGAAGTCGGTGAAGCGGTAGTTGCCGATGCTGTAGACCATGGTGTTGGTCTGGTAGCCCACGGGCGTGGAGAAGCTGGTGGATGCCGCGAACGTGACCGCCACCAGGAAGGGCGTCGGGCTGAGCCCCATCGACATGGCGGCCGACACGGCAATCGGCACCAGCAGCACCGCAGCCGCGGCGTTGCTCATCAGTTCGCTCAGCACCAGCGCCAGCAGGTACACCACGGCCAGCACGAACACGGGGTCCATGCCCTCCATGCGGCCGATGGTGTTGCTGGCCAGCACTTCGGCCGCGCCCGACTGCTGCAGCGCGATGCCCAGCGGCAGCACGCCGGCCAGCAGCACGATGATGCGCCAGTCAATGGCTTCGTAGGCTTCCTCGGGCTCCAGGCACCGGGTGACCACCAGCGCCACGCAGCCGATCAGCGCCGAGATGACGATCGGCATCAGGCCCAGCGCCGACGACACGATCACGGCCGCCATGATCAGCAGCGCCAGCGGGGCGCGCTTGCGCGAGGCGGTGTCGTCCTCGCGTTCGGTCACCACCACCAGGTTGGGGTTGCGGCGCAGCGACGGCAGCTCCTCGCGCGGCGCCAGCATCAGCAGGATGTCGCCGACGTTGAGGGTGACCTCGCGGATCTTCTCGCGCAGCACTTCGCCGCGCCGGTGCACGGCCAGCACGGTGGCGTTGTAGTGCCAGCGGAAATCGAGCTCGCGCAGGGTCTCGCCGGCGAAGCGCGAGTTGGGCGCCACCATCACTTCCACCAGCGACTGCGATTCGCCGCTGAGCTGGTCGTCGCGCAGCTTGAACTCGGGCTCGATCTCGAGCCGCATCTGGTCCTTGAGATCGCTCAGCCGGCTCCAGTCGCCGCGCGCCAGCAGCACGTCGCCCGCCTGCAGCACCTCGGCCCGCGGCGACCACACCTGGTCCTGGCCGCGCAGCAGCTCCAGCACGTACACGCTGAACTTCTCGGCCAGCTTGCTCTGTGCCACCGACTGGCCGATCAGCGGCGAACCGGGCATCACCCGCAGCTCGGTGATGTACTTGCCCAGCTCGTAGGTTTCGGTGATGGCGGTGGCCGCGCGGTCGGGCAGCAGCCAGCGGCCCACGGTCATCAGGTAGGTGATGCCGGCCACCGTGCAGGCCACGCCCAGCGCGCTGAACTCGAACAGGCTGAAGCCCGGCTGCCCCAGGTCCTTGGCCAGCGAGTTCACCAGCAGGTTGGTGGACGTGCCTATCAGCGTGCACACGCCGCCCATCTGCGCCGCGTACGACAGCGGGATCAGGTACTTCGACGGCGACAGGTTCCTGGCCGCGGTGGCCGCCAGCACGATCGGCAGGAACACCGCCACGGCCGCGGTGTTGTTGACGAAGGCCGACACCGCCGCCACCGTCATCATCACCACCAGGCCGAAGGCCCAGGGCCAGCGGATGCGCGCGAACAGCAGGCCCAGCGCCCGCAGCGCGCCGGTGCGCTGCAGCCCGGCGCTGAGCACGAACATGGCGGCCACGGTGATGGTGGCTTCGTTGGCGAAGCCCGAGATGGCCACGTCCGGCCCCACCACGCCCAGCAGCACCAGCGCCGACAGTGCCAGGATAGCCACGATGTCCACCGACAGCTTCTCGCTGACGAACAGCGCCACCGCGCCAGCCATCACGCACAGCGTGAGGATGGCGTCCCAGCCCATCAGCGCTTGTCCCGGAACAGCGCGCCGTAGCGCAGCGGCCGCGGGTCGGGCGAGGCCTCATCCACCGGCGCGAACTGCGGCAGGCTGTCTTCGCCGTCCTCGGCGCGGGAAATCGAAACGCGCAGGTCGAACCACGCCGCCTGCCCGGTCACCGGGTCGGCGTTGGCATAGCCCTCGCGCGGCAGCACGTCGGAAATCAGATGGTTCATCAGGAAGCCCTTGCGGCTTTCCGGCGCGTCCTGGTGCAGCTTCCAGGCGCCGCGGCGCTTGCCGATGGCGTTCCAGGTCCACACGGTGTCGGGCTGCACGTTGCCGGCCAGGCGGCACGGCACGGTGATGCGGCCCTGGTGCGAATCCACGTGCACCCAGTCGTCGTCGGCCAGGCCGTGGCGCGCCGCGGTGTCGGGATGCAGGTACAGGAAGTTGCGCGCGGTGATCTGCCGCAGCCAGGCGTTCTGCGAACCCCAGGCGTGGTACATGAAGGGCGGGCGCTGGGTGACGGCGCTCAGCGGGTAGCGGTGGGTTTCCACCTGCGCGCCTTCGAAGGGCTCGTACCAGATCGGCAGCGGATCGAAGTAGCGCGCCACGCGCTCGCGTTCGGCCGCGGGCGGCTGCACCGGGCCGTGGCCCTGGGCGGCCAGCCGGAACTTCTGCAGCGTTTCCGAATACAGCTGCAGCACCACCGGGTCGGCCTTGGCGATGAAGCCCATGCCCTGCGACCACTGCAGGTAGTCGCGGTTGGCCATCTTGAAGTAGCGGCCCGCGGCGGGCACGTCCGCATGCCAGAAGCCGCCGTTCTCGCGGTAGCGGTCGAGCTGCTTCGGGTTCGGGCTGCCCTTCCCGTGCTGCGTGCCGTCGCCGCGCCAGCCGGCCAGCAGGCCCACGCCGGGCGCGCGTTCGTGGTTGACGATGTAGTCGGCGTAGTCGGCGTAGCGCGGCGTGCCGTCGTCCTTGAGCAGGGCCGGCAGGCCGATGCGCGCGCCCAGGTCCAGCAGCACCGACTGGAAGCCGCGCACGTCGCGGCCCTCGCGCTGCGCCGCGCTGTCGAGCACGGGATGGCGGATGGCATCGGCGGCGCGGTCGGCGTCGGAGATCGGGCGGTCGAGCAGCGAGATGGCGTCGAAGCGTTCGAGGTACGTGGTGTCAGGCAGCACCAGGTCGGCGTAGGCCACCATCTCGCTCGAGTACGCGTCGGAGTAGATGATCTTCGGGATGCGGTACTCGCCGTCATCGCCCCTGTCGGTCAGCCAGCGCATCGTCTCGCTGGTGTTCATGGCCGAGTTCCAGCTCATGTTGGCCATGAACAGGAACAGCACGTCCACCGGCTGCGGGTCGCCGGCCCAGGCGTTGCGCACCACCGTGTGCAGCATGCCGTGCACGGCCAGCGGGTAGCGCCACGAGTACGCATGGTCGAGCCGGCGCGGCTCGCCTTGCGCGTCCACCAGCAGGTCTTCGGGCCCGTGGATGAAGCCCAGCGGCGGCGCGTCCAGTGCGCCGTTGGCCAGGCGCGTCTTGCCCGGCCGGTTGGCCGGCGGGATGGGGCGCGGGAACGGCGGCTGGTAGCGGAAGCTGCCCGGCGTATCCACCGCGCCCAGCAGCAGCTGCAGCAGGTGCAGCGCGCGGCAGGTGTGGAAGCCGTTGCTGTGCGCGCTGATGCCGCGCATGGCGTGGAAGGCCACCGGGCGGCCCACCATGGTTTCGTGCACGCGGCCGTGGCTGTCGGTCCAGGGCTGGTGGATCACCACCGGATCGTCGAACGCCGCCGCGGCCAGCTCGCGCGCAATGCGGCGGATGGTGTCGGCCGGCACGCCGCAGCGCTCGGCCACGGCGTCGGGCGCGTATTGCGGGTCGAGGTAGCGCTGGGCCAGCAGATGGAACACCGGCACCGCGCGCCGGCCGTCGGGCAGCACGAACTCGCCCACCACCGCCGGCGAAATCCCCGTGCCCTCCGCCAGGCCCACGCCCGCTGTGGGAGGGCCTTCAGGCCCGACCGTTGCGGCCGGAGGCGTCGGGCCTGAAGGCCCTCCTACAGGGGCGCGGTTCCAGCATAGGGCGCGGCCTTCCGGGTCGCGGGCGAACAGGCCGTCGTCGGCGCCGCCGGGGTTTTGCACCACCAGCCAGTGCGCGTTGGTGAAGCGCACCAGGTAATCCAGGTCCACCTTGTCGGCGGCCAGCAGTTCGTGGATCAGCGCGAAGGCGAACAGCCCGTCGTTGCCCGGCCGGATGCCGATCCACTCATCGGCGATGGCGCCGTAGCCGCTGCGCACCGGGTTCACCGCAACCACTTTCGCGCCGCGGCCCTTGAGCTGGCCCAGGCCGAGCTTGATCGGGTTGGAGTCGTGGTCTTCGGCCACGCCCCACAGCATCAGGTATTTCGCATGCTCCCAGTCGGGCTCGCCGAACTCCCAGAAGCTGCCGCCCAGCGTGTACAGCCCGCCCGCGGCCATGTTCACCGAACAGAAGCCGCCGTGCGCGGCGTAGTTGATGGTGCCGTACTGCTGCGCCCACCAGCCGGTGAGGGCCTGGGACTGGTCGCGGCCGGTGAAGAAGGCCAGGCGGTTGGGGTCGCGTTCGCGGGTGTCGCCCAGCCAGGTTGCGGCCAGGCCCAGCGCTTCTTCCCATTCGATCTCGCGGAACTTGCCTTCGCCGCGTTCGCCCACCCGCAGCAGCGGCTTGTCCAGCCGCGCCGGCGAGTAGTGCTGCATGATCCCCGAGGCGCCCTTGGCGCACAGCACGCCGCGGTTCACGGGGTGCGCGGGGTTGCCTTCGATGTAGCGGATGCGGCCTTCGCGCAGGTGCACGTTGATGCCGCAGCGGCAGGCGCACATGTAGCACGTGGTCTGTTTGACCTCGTCGCCCACCGGCTGCTGCAGATTCAGTTCGGGTTCGCGCATGCCCGGCATTGTGCCGGGCGCGGGCGATTACCGCGAGGGCCGGCTAGTTCGGGGTGTTGATCACGATGGCCGGGTCGTTGAAGTGGCTGTAGCGGATCTGGTACCGGAACTTGCCCCGGGTCTTGCCGGCCGTGGTCTGCACCTGGATCGGCAGGCCGCGCGCCTTGGACACGAAGGTCAGGGTTTCCATCGGCTTGCCGTCCACGTTGGACAGGAAGTAATAGACGTTGGCCGGCTCACCCGCCACCACTGCATCGGCGCGCTGCTCGACGGCGATGCCGGCCGCCAGCTCTTCCAGGGCCCTGGGATTGCGGTACTGGTTGGGGTCGGCCTGCGGCGGCAGCGGGATCTTCATGACCTGGCCGCCCAGGTCCATGTACATGGTGCGGCCGATGATGATCTGGCGTGGACCGCCGGCCGCGGGCGTCACCGCATAGCGGTCGGGCAGGGCGAACTCCACCTGGCTCACTTCCTTGCCCTTGTCGAGGTCGGACAGGGTGGCCCGGAAGCTGGTGGCCTGGATGAACTTGGTGTAGGCGGCTTTCAGGTCGGCGCGGGCGTCGGCGTGGACCGGGCCTGCGAAGGCGAGGGAGCCCAGCAGGAGGGCGAGCAGGGAGGCACAGGATTTCATCGGGGTCTCCGGCGCTTGGAGGGAAGGCGCGCCGATGCCATGCTAATCGTTATCCCGCGACCTTTCCGGACACCCCGCCATGGACCGCTACGAGCGCATCCTCGCCCTGCACCGCAGCCTGAAATCCTCTCGCTACCCGGTGTCCATCAAGGGGCTGATGGAGGAGCTGGCGTGTTCGCGGGCCACGCTCTACCGCGACATCGCCTTCCTGCGCGACGCCCTGGGCGCGCCGATCGAAAGCGAAGGCGAGGGCAGCATCCGCTACGACGAAAAGGAAGCCGAGCGCTTCGAGTTGCCGGGCCTGTGGCTCAACTCCGACGAACTGCACGCCCTGCTGGCCGCGCACCAGCTGCTCGACCGCACCGGCCAGGGCGTGCTGTCGAGCGCACTGGCGCCGCTCAAGGGCCGCATCGAATCGCTGCTGGCCCAGCAGGCCGGCGGCAAGCGCTGGCCGGTGGAGCGCGTGCGCGTGATCGCCAGCGGCGTGCGCCGGCGCGACGAACTGGCCTTCCGCATCGTCGCCAGCGCCGTGCTCGAGCGCCGCCAGCTGGAGTTCGACTACCTGGCCCGGTCCACCAACGAACGCACGCACCGCAAGGTCTCGCCGCAGCGGCTCACGCACTACAAGGACAACTGGTACCTGGACGCCTGGGACCACGAGCGCGAAGGCCTGCGCAGTTTCTCGGTGGACCGCGTGCAGCACGCCAAGCTGCTCGACGGCGCGGCCCGCGACCTGCCCGACACCGAGCTCAACCAGCACCTGGCCTCGAGCTACGGCATCTTCTCGGGCTCGCCCAAGGGCACCGCCACCATCGTCTTCTCGGCCAAGGCCGCGCGCTGGGTGGCCGACGAGCACTGGCATTCCAAGCAGGAGGGCCGCTTCCTGCCCGACGGCCGCTACGAGCTCAAGCTGCCCTACAGCCACGCCAAGGAACTGCTGATGGACGTGCTGCGCTACGGCGCCGACGCCGAAGTGACCGAGCCCGAATCGCTGCGCCAGCAGGCGCGCACCCTGCTGCAGCTGGCGCTGTCGAACTATGAGCGTTGACGATCCGGGCAGCGCGCGCCCGCGCGGCAAGCGCGTGGCGCTGGTGCTGGGGGCGGGCGGCGCGCGCGGGCTGGCGCATATCGGCGTCATCCAGGCCATCGAGGCCCGGGGCTACGAAATCGCCGGCATCGCCGGGGCGTCCATGGGCGCGCTGGTGGGCGGCATCCACGCCGCGGGCAGGCTGGGCGAGTACAGCCAGTGGGCGCACGGGCTGGAGCGAAGCGACGTGCTCAAGCTGCTGGATTTCGCCTTCGGCTTCCCGGGCCTGATCCGCGGCGACCGCGTCATCGGCGCGCTGCGCGAACTGGTCGGCGACCACCTGATCGAAGACCTGCCCATTCCCTACACCGCCGTGGCCACCGACCTGGCCAGCCAGCGCGAGGTGTGGCTGACGCGCGGCAAGCTGTTCGACGCGGTGCGCGCGTCCATCGCCATCCCGATGATCTTCACCCCGCAGATGCTCGACGGCCGCGAGCTGGTGGACGGCGGCCTGCTGGCGCCCATTCCCATCGCCGCCACGCGCCAGATGCGCGTTGACCGCGTGATAGCGGTGGACGTGAACGGCCCCGTCAGCTGGATCAATGCCGGGCTGGAGCCGCGCGCCGTGGAAATGGCCGCCGGCCACGACGACGACGAAGCCGCCCCGGCCCCGGACGACGGCGGCCCCGCCACGCTTCGCGAACGCATGGCCACCCTCTGGGAAGGCCTGGCCCGCTCCAACGGCGCCAAGCCGGCCAAGAGCCGCGGCGTGATGGACCTGATGTCGCGTTCGCTCGACACCATGCAGGCGCACATGTCGCGCGTGCAGCTGGCGCAGGACCCGCCCGACCTGCTGGTGCAGATATCGCGCGAATCGGCCACCTTCTATGAATTCTGGCGCGCGGCCGAACTGGTGGAGAAGGGCCGCGAGGCCGCCGAGAAAGCGCTGGACGCCGCCAACCTGTAGCGCTTACTGGAAGCCCGGCTGGCCCACCTGGTCGGCGAACTGCGGCACGCGCCGGAACTGCGAGGTGTCGTAGCCGTAGCCGGCGAACTTCGCGCGCAGCGTTTCATACTGCGCCGCGTCCATCGCCTGCGTGCGCGAGAACACCCAGCCCATCTTGCGCTTGGGGTGGCCGATGAGCGCCCAGGAATAGTCCGGCGCCACTTCCAGCACCAGCAGGTCGGCCTTCACCAGTCCGCCGAAGAAGGCGATCTGCCACTGCGCGTTGTTGGTGCCGGGCACCACGCGCGCCACGGCGCGGGTTTCCCGTTCGGGCTTGTCGAAGGCCTTGCGCCAGGCATAGACGTTGTTGATGCGGCCGTCGTCGCGCAGCGAGTACACGTCGGCGGTGGCCACCTTTCCGTTCTCGGCGAAGTAGGGGATGTTGGCGATCACCCACCAGCGGCCCATGTAGCGGTCCAGGTCAATGCGGGCGGTGGTGGTGAGGGGCGGCATGGCGGTTCCTCCGGTGCTGGCGCAGGCGGCCAGCAACAGCAGGCCGGGCAGGAACAGGAACAGGGCGAGGCGGCGCATGGCGGGCATCCGTTCGATGGACCCCCAGCCTGCGCCCGGCCCACTGAAGGCAGCGTCAATGCGGTCTCGGTCCGTGAGACGGGGCCGGGCCAGGCTGTGTCCACGCCCACCGAGGAGTCCGCCATGCCGCAGCCCACGTCCGACGCCCGCACCCCCGACCCGCGCCTGGCCCGCACCCTGTGGCAATGGCTGGCCCTGGGCTTCATCGCGATGCTGGTGGTGCCCGCGGCCCGCGGCCCGGTCTACCTGCTGGGCAACATGCCCTTCTGGCTGCTGATCGCGCCGGGCCTGGGCCTGCTCACCCTTTACCGCCACGCCCTGGTGGCGGCGTGTCGCGCGGTCCTCGTCCGCGCGCCGCGCCGTCGCCGGCGCTCCGGGGTCGGCCAGGCCCGGCGTCGCCACGCGGCCCTGCGCCAGCCCCAGCTGCGGCGGGCCTGAGGCACCGCCGCGCGCCGTGTGCGGCCCGGCATCCATGACTTTGTGCCTACGGCGGCTTAACGGGAGTGCGTGCTAGCGTCGGCGGCTTGTCTTGAACCGATGGGGAATTCCGCATGCGCCGCACCCACCTCGCCTGGCTTGTCGCCGGTGCGTTGACCGTCTCCGCCTACGCCATGGCCCAGGGCCCCACGATGCACACCGTAATCACCGACGACCCCTACCTGTGGCTGGAGGACGTCGAAGCCGACGCCTCCCTGGACTGGGTCCGCGCCCGCAACGCCGTCTCCGAGAACCAGCTGGCCAAGGACCCGGGCTTCGAAACGCTGCGCGGCGAACTGCTGTCCATCCTCGACTCGAACGCCCGCATTCCCTTCGTCGGCAAGATGGGCGAGTTCTACTACAACTTCTGGCGCGACAAGACCAACCCGCAGGGCGTCTGGCGCCGCACCACCCTGGCCGAGTTCCGCAAGGAAGACCCGAAGTGGGAAGTGCTGCTGGACATTGACGCCCTCGGCAAGGCCGAAGGCACCAACTGGGTCTGGGGCGGCGCCGAATGCCTGCGCCCCGAATACGACCGCTGCCTGATCAACCTCTCCCGCGGCGGCGCCGACGCCACCGTCACCCGCGAGTTCGACGTCTCCGACCGCGCCTTCGTCAAGGGCGGCTTCGAGCGCCCCGAGGCCAAGGGCGACCTGGGCTGGATCGACATCGACACCGTGTACGTGGGCACCGATTTCGGCCCCGGCTCGATGACCAGCTCGGGCTATGCGCGCATCGCCAAGGAATGGAAGCGCGGCACCCCGATGGCCGACGCCAAGGTGGTGTACGAGGGCCAGGATTCCGATATTTCCGTCACGGCCTTCCACGACGACACCCCGGGCTACGAGCGCGACTTCGTCTACCGCGGCCTGACCTTCTACACCAACGAACTCTACCTGCGCGGCAAGGACGGCGGCCTCGCCAAGCTCGACCTGCCCGACGGCGCCCAGAAGGGCGTGTTCCGCGAGTGGCTCAGCGTCGAGCTGCGCCAGCCCTGGACCATCGGCGGCGAAGACCACGCGGCCGGTTCGCTGCTGGCCATCCGGCTGGACGACTTCCTGGCCGGCAAGCGCGACTTCGACGTGCTGTTCGCGCCCACCGAAAACACCTCGCTGGCCAGCAGCGGCGCCACCAAGGACCACTACTTCATCAACGTGCTCGAAGACGTCAAGAACCGCATCTACGTGCTAACGCCCGGCAAGGATGGCTGGAAGCGCGAGCCGCTGGTGGGTGCGCCGGCCTTCGGCACGGTCAGCATCAGCGCGGTGGACGCCGAAGAGTCCAACGACTACTTCATGACCGTCACCGACTACCTCACGCCCACGTCGCTGCTGATGGGCAGCATCGGCAAGGCGCCCGAGAAGCTCAAGCAGCTGCCGGCTTTCTTCGACGCGTCCAGCTACGAGATCAACCAGCACTTCGCCACCAGCAAGGACGGCACCAAGGTTCCGTACTTCATGGTGTCGCGCAAGGACCTGCAGCTGGACGGCAACAACCCCACGCTGCTCTACGGCTACGGCGGCTTCGAGGTTTCGCTGACCCCGAACTACAGCGCAGGCGTGGGCAAGGCCTGGCTGGCCGACGGCGGCGTGTACGTGGTGGCCAACATCCGCGGCGGCGGCGAATACGGCCCGCGCTGGCACCAGGCGGCGCTCAAGGCCAACCGCAACAAGGCCTATGAAGACTTCGCGGCGGTGGCCGAAGACCTGATCGCCCGCAAGGTCACCCAGCCCAAGCGCCTGGGCATGCAGGGCGGCAGCAACGGCGGCCTGCTGATGGGCAACATGACGGTGATGTACCCGCAGCTGTTCGGCGCCGTGGTCTGCCAGGTGCCGCTGCTGGACATGCAGCGCTACCACCAGCTGCTGGCCGGCGCGTCGTGGATGGCCGAATACGGCGACCCGGACAAGCCCGAGGAGTGGGCCTTCCTGCGCAAGTACTCGCCCTACCAGAACGTCAGCAAGGACGTGGACTACCCGCCGGTGCTGTTCACCACCTCCACCCGCGACGACCGCGTGCACCCCGGCCACGCCCGCAAGATGATGGCGCGCATGATGGAGCAGGGCCACGACGTCACCTACTACGAAAACATCGAAGGCGGCCACGGCGGCGCCGCCAACAACGCGCAGTCGGCCTACATGTCGGCGCTGGCGTACACCTTCCTGAAGCAGAAACTTTTCGCGGAGTAATGCCATGACCACCCGCCTGCTGCCCCTCACCGCTGCCGTCCTTGCCGCCGCCATGTCCGGCTGCGGCGGCAAGCCTGCCGCCGACGCGCAGGCGCCGGTGGCCGCCGCGCCCACTTCGGCCCCGGCCCTGGGCGCCTTGCCCGAGGCCCCGGTGGCCGCGAAGAAGCCCTACGACGTGGTGGCCCCGCACGGCGCCACCCGCAACGACGAGTACTACTGGCTGCGCGACGACAAGCGCGAAAACCCGGAGATGCTCGCCTACCTCAACGCCGAGAACGCCTACGCCGACGCGGTGCTCAAGCCGCTCGAAGCGCTGGAGGAAACCCTGTACGCCGAACTGGTGGCGCGCGTGAAGCAGGACGACTCCAGCGTGCCCTACCTCGAGGACGGCTACTGGTACTACACGCGCTTTGAAACCGGCAAGGAATACCCCATCCACGCCCGCCGCAAGGGCACGATGGACGCGCCCGAGCAGGTGCTGTTCGAAGTCAACCAGATGGCCGAGGGCAAGGACTTCTTCCAGGTCGGCGATTTCGAAGTCAGCCCTGACGACCAGTGGGTGGCTTACGCCGAGGACGACGTCGGCCGCCGCCAGTACACGCTGCGCATCAAGAACATCGCCACCGGCGAAGTGCTGCCCGACGTCATCACCGGCGTCTCGGCCAACATGATGTGGGGCGACGACAGCCGCACGCTGTACTACGTCGAGAACGACCCGGTCACCCTGCTCACCAAGCGCGTGAAGGCGCACGTGGTGGGCACGGCCAACGACCAGGACGCGCTGGTGTACGAGGAACAGGACGACACCTTCTACATGGGCGTCAGCCGCACGCGTTCGGACGAGTACCTGTGCATCGGCGTCAGCAGCACCGTGTCCTCGGAAATGCGCTGCACGCCGGCGGCCAAGCCCGGCGAGTTCGCCGTGGTGGCCCCGCGCCAGCGTGATTTCGAGTACTCGGCCGACCACCTCGACGGCCGCTGGGTGATCACCACCAACTGGGACGCCAAGAACTTCCGCATCATGACCCTGGCCGACGGCCAGCCCTGGGGCGACCGCACGAAGTGGCAGGAACTGGTGCCGCATTCGCCCGACGTGCTGATCGAAGGCACCGAACTGTTCAACGGCTACATGGCCATTGCCGAACGTTCGGGCGGCCTGGAGCGCGTGCGCATCCGCATGGACGACGGCAAGGAAGACTTCGTCAAGGCCGACGAAAGCGCCTATTCCATGGGTCTTTCGGTGAACGCCGAGCCGGGCACCGACTGGCTGCGCTACACCTA
This sequence comes from Arenimonas sp., assembly GCA_035433005.1. Taxonomy (GTDB): domain Bacteria; phylum Pseudomonadota; class Gammaproteobacteria; order Xanthomonadales; family Xanthomonadaceae; genus Arenimonas. Next base: position 20,113 of record DAORUD010000025.1, read on the forward strand.
CACCTCGCTCACCACGCCGGCCAGCACGTATGAAGTGAACGTGCGCACCGGCGAGCGGCGCCTGCTGAAGGAACAGCCCGTGCCGGGCGGCTTCGACAAGGCCAACTACGTCACCGAGCGGCTGTGGGCCACCGCGCGCGACGGTACCCAGGTGCCGGTGTCGGTGCTGTACCGCAAGGGCTTCGAGAAGAACGGCAAGGCGGCGCTGTACCAGTATTCGTACGGCTCCTACGGCAGCAGCAGCGACCCGGGCTTCAATTCCAACGTGTTCAGCCTGGTGGACCGCGGCGCGGTCTATGCGGTGGCGCACATCCGCGGCGGCCAGGAAATGGGCCGGCAGTGGTACGAGGACGGCAAGCTGCTCAACAAGATCAACACCTTCACCGACTTCATCGACGTCACCGATTTCCTGGTCAAGGAAGGCTGGGCCGCGCCCGACCGCGTGGCGGCCATGGGCGGCAGCGCCGGCGGCCTGCTGATGGGCGCGGTGGCCAACCTGGCGCCGGAGAAGTACCGCGTGATGGTGGCGCACGTGCCGTTCGTGGACGTGGTGACGACCATGCTGGATGAATCCATCCCGCTCACCACCAACGAGTTCGACGAGTGGGGCAACCCCAAGGACAAGAAGTACTACGACTACATGCTGTCGTACTCGCCCTACGACCAGGTGGCCGCCAAGGACTATCCGTCCATGCTGGTGACCACCGGCCTGTGGGATTCGCAGGTGCAGTACTTCGAGCCGGCCAAGTGGGTGGCGCGCCTGCGCGCCACCAAGACCGACGGCAACCCGCTGCTGTTCCGCACCAACATGGAAGCCGGCCACGGTGGCAAGTCCGGCCGCTTCCAGCGCTACCGCGAGCGCGCCGAGGAATACGCGTTCGTCATCGAGCGCCTTGGGTTGGCGCAGTAAAAGGCTTGGCCACGGATTACGCGGATAAAGAGCCGATAGAAGCGGATAAAGCGCAAGAAAAATGAAAGGGGTCCGCGCCAGCGCGGACCCCTTGTTCATTTCAGCATGTCTTTTGGGCTCTGCTTCACCATCGAACTGGATCCGCTCTTATCGGCTCTTTATCCGCGTAATCCGCGGCAAAGACGTTCCTTACCACCTTGCCTCGTCCAGCATTTTCTCGGTCACTGGATCGGCCGGCTTCGCCACCAGCCCCCCACGCGGGCTCACGTACACCTGGTAGCTGGCGCCATCGAGCATCGGCAGATACGCCGCACTGCCCCAGCGCGCATCGGCGATCGGCAGGTCGGCCAGCCAGCGGTCGCGGAACTGCAGGAAATCCCACGTTCCGCGCAGGTCGTGCACGCTGCGTTCGCCGGACTGGTCCTGCGCCGGGTCGGCGTAGCGGCCCGACAGGCGTTCGAACCGGTACACCGGCGGAATCCCGGCCAGCTGCCCGGGCAGGGTCCAGCGGACCACGCGGGCGTCGAGCTGCCATTGGTCGCCCGCCAGCTCCAGCGTGCGCGCCGGCTCGTCGCCCATCCGCAGGGTGGCCCGGAACCGCTGCGGCGCCAGGCTGCGCAGCGATATCGTCGCCACCGGTACGTCGTCCAGCAGCCACGCGTACTGCCGCAGCAGGCCACCCAGGCCCGCCAGGCCCAGCGCCGCCAGCAGCAGCACGGTGCCCGTGGCCCGCAGCAGCACCCGCGGCACGCCGCGCGTGCGGTACAGCCAAGCCCAGGCGCCCATCAGCAGCAGCACCGAAGCCGCGACCCACAGCCATGCCGACATCGTCATCGCGCACCCCATTCGCCAGGCCAGTGCCCCGGACTATACTCGGGCCATGAAAACCGCCCGCCTGATCCTGCTGCTGTTGAGCCTCGTCCTGCTTGCCGCCTGCGGCACCAAGGGCGACCTGGTGCTGCCCGACAAGGCCGACGAGGCCGGGAAGACCGAGCCGCCCGCCGGCCCATGAACACCCGTCGCCCGCTGCGCTTTTCCAAGATGCACGGCGCGGGCAACGACTTCGTGGTCATTGACCTGCGCGGCGGCCAGCCCGCGCCCGGCGCTGCCCTGGCCGCGGCCCTGGGCGATCGCCACACCGGCGTGGGCTTCGACCAGCTGCTGACCATCGAAGACGCCCACCGCCCCGGCTGCGTCGCCCGCTACCGCATCTGGAACGCCGACGGTTCGGCCGCGCAGCAGTGCGGCAACGGTGCCCGCTGCGTGGCGGCCTGGCTGCGCCGCGACGGTGCGGCGGCCACCCGCGCGTTCCAGCTCGACAGCCCGGCCGGCGTCATCCGCGTGGACGCGCGCGACGACGGCAGCTATGCCCTGGCCATGGGCCTGCCCGAGTTCCGGCCCGGGCGCATCCCGTTCACCGCGCCGGCCGAGGCCCCGGCCTACGAACTCGACCTGCCCGGCGGCCGCGTGCGCTTTGGCGCGGCGTCCATGGGCAACCCGCACGCGGTGGTGGAAGTGCCGTCGGTGGCCGACGCGCCCGTGCACGCACTGGGCCCGGCCCTGCAGGCGCGGCCCGAATTCCCCGAAGGCGTGAACGTCGGCTTCGCCCAGGTGCTGGCGCCCGACCGCATCAAACTGCGCGTGTACGAGCGCGGCGCCGGCGAAACCCTGGCCTGCGGCAGCGGCGCCTGCGCGGCCGTGGCGGTGCTGGTGCGGCAGGGCCGCGTGGGCCGCCACGTGTTCGTGGAGTTGCCCGGCGGCACGCTTGAAATCCACTGGCCCGCCGACGACCAGCCGGTCACGATGGCCGGCCCCGCCGCCTTCGTGTTCGAGGGCGAATACGGCTGAGGCCGGCATAATGCCGGCACGCCGGCCCGAACTGACGCTGCGGAGATTTCCATGATCGAAGAAAAGAACGAACGCCTGGGCGCCCACGAAGTGGCGACCTTCCTGCGCCGCCACCCGAAGTTCCTGGGCCAGTTCCCGGACCTGGCGCTGTCGCTGGTGGTGCCCAAGGAAGAGGGCCAGGCGTCGTCGCTGGCCAGCTACCAGCTGGACGTGCTGCGCGACAAGAACCGCGAGCTCACCCGCCGCCTCAACGAGCTGTTCGCCAACGCCCAGGACAACGAACGCCTGGCCGTGCGCACCCACCAGCTGAGCCTGGCGCTGATGCGCGCCGGCAGCGCCGCCGACACGCTGCGCGCCATGGTGGCCGTGCTGGGCGAAGACTTCCACGGCGAAATCGTCCGCGTGCTGCTGTTCAAGCCCGTCGAAGGCCTGGGCGCCGACTGGCTGCAGGTGGTGCCGGAAGCCGACCCGGCGCTGGCGCCGTTCCGCGATTTCCTGGCCGGCAATGAGCCGCTGTGCGGCCGCCTCAACCAGGACAAGCTGGAGCTGCTGTACGGCGATGAAAAAGCCCGCGCCGCGTCCGCCGTGCTGCTGCCGCTGCCGGGCATCGGCATGCTGACCGTGGGCAGTGCCGACGCCAACCGGTTCTTCCCGGGCATGGGCACGCTGTTCCTGCGCCTGATGGCCGAATCGCTCGCCACCGGCCTGGGCCGCTACCCGCAGGCCTGAGGCCATGGCCGACGCCGGACCGCTGCAGCGCGAGCTGGAGGATTTCCTCGGCTACCTGGCGGTGGAGCGGCGGCTGTCGGCCAACACGCTGGAAGCCTATCGCCACGACCTGTCCGACCTGGCCGCGTGGCTGCTGGGGCAGGGCGTGGACAGCTGGGGCGCGCTGCGCCAGGACACGCTGCGCAGCTACGTGGCCGGCGCGCACCGCGGCGGGCTGTCGGGCAAGACGCTGCAGCGGCGGCTGTCGGCGGTGCGCAGTTTCTATCGCCACTTCAACCGCAGCACGTCCGCCGAACTCAACCCGGCCATGGGCCTGCGTGCGCCCAAGTCCGCGCGCAAGCTGCCGCAGGTGCTGGACGCCGACGAAATGACGCACCTGGTGGAAGTGCCCACGCAGGGGCCGCTGGGCGTGCGCGACCGGGCAATGCTGGAGCTGTTCTATTCCTCCGGGCTGCGCCTGTCCGAGCTGTGCGGGCTGCGCTGGCGCGCGCTCGACCTGGCCGACGGGCTGGTGACGATCACGGGCAAGGGCAACAAGTCGCGCATCGTGCCGGTGGGCAGCCACGCGCGCGCGGCGCTGCAGGCGTGGCGCGACGATTCCCGTGCGGGCCCGGAGGCGCCGGTGTTCCCGGGGCGCGGCGGTGCGCCCATCAGTCCGCGCGCGGTGCAGGTGCGGCTGCGCGCGCTGGCCCAGCAGCAGGGCCTGTTCAAGCGCGTACACCCGCACCTGCTGCGCCACAGCTTCGCCAGCCACGTGCTGGAATCCTCGGGCGACCTGCGCGGCGTGCAGGAACTGCTGGGCCACGCCGACATCGCCACCACCCAGATCTATACCCACCTGGACTTCCAGCACCTGGCCAAGGTCTACGACGCCGCGCATCCGCGCGCGCGCCGCAAGCCCTGATCCCCCACGTCCTGCGCTAAGCTCAGGCCGAACGTCCGCATCGGGACGAACCGGGGGCCAACTTGAAAGCAATGCGGATCTTTATCACGGTGTTCGTCCTCGGGATGGCCACGGGCTGCGCCATCAAGGCCAAATACGTCGTGGCCGAAGGCCTGCCCACCGCCAGCGCGGTGATCATCGCCGACTCGGACACCACCGACGTCAACGGCATCTACTACAACACCTTCCTGATGCCGGACAACCGGTGCCCGGCCATCCGCCAGAACTCGCTGGGCGCCAGGCTGCAGGCCAAGAACCGCGAGGAATTCCCCGCCGTGGACATTCCCGCGGGGGCACCGGTGATGATTGGCGTGACCTACCAGGACGCCCGGTTCGCACAGAACCGCGAATGCGGCTATCAGGCCAGGTTCACGCCGATGGCCGGCGAGGCCTACCGGTTGAACTTCACCACCACGCGTGACGGGCTTTCCTGCGGCATGGAGATTTCCGACGCCGCCGGGAACACGGTGCCCCATGAAGCGCCGGCCGAGCTGTGCCTGCCGAGCCTGTATCCCGAGGCCACGCATGCGAACGGGGTAGGCCATGACGTCCGCTACAACGTCCAGATTCAGAGCTACTAGACCTGCGGTGGCTGTTTCCCCAACGGCTTGCGGGGAGGCTTGAAGGGCTGCGGGGCTGGCCCCAGAAAGGGGGTTCACGCCGAGGAATCGCCATGGACCCGAACGTTTTCCACGCCACCACCATCCTTTCCGTCCGCCGCGGCAACCGCGTCGTCGTGGCCGGGGACGGCCAGGTGACCCTCGGGCACACCGTCATGAAGGGCAATGCCCGCAAGGTGCGCCGCCTGGCCGAGGGCAAGGTGCTGGCCGGCTTCGCCGGCGCCGCCGCCGATGCCTTCACGCTGTTTGAAGTGTTCGAGGCCAAGCTCGCCGCCAACGGCGGCCAGATGCTGCGCGCCGCGGTGGACATGGCCAAGGAATGGCGCACCGACCGCCGCCTGGGCAAGCTCGAGGCGCTGCTGGCGGTGGCCGACAAGGACATCTCGCTGATCATCTCCGGCACCGGCGACGTGATCGAACCCGAGGACGGCATCGTCGCCATTGGCTCGGGCGGCCCCTACGCGCTGGCCGCGGCGCGCGCGCTGATGTCGCACACCGACCTGGACGCCCGCGCCATCGCCGAAGCCTCGCTCAACGTGGCCGGCGACATCTGCATCTACACCAACCGCAATCTCGTGATCGAGGAACTGTGATGTCCCAGCTCACCCCCCGCGAAATCGTCGGCGAGCTCGACCGCTACATCATCGGCCAGAACGAGGCCAAGCGCGCGGTCGCCATCGCCCTGCGCAACCGCTGGCGCCGCATGCAGCTCGACCCGTCCATGCGCGACGAAGTGATGCCCAAGAACATCCTGATGATCGGCCCCACCGGCGTGGGCAAGACCGAGATCGCGCGTCGCCTGGCGTCCCTGGCCAACGCGCCGTTCGTGAAGGTGGAGGCCACGCGCTTCACCGAAGTGGGCTACGTGGGCAAGGACGTCGAACAGATCATCCGCGACCTGGCCGACGGCGCGGTGAAGATGTTCCGCGAACAGGCCAAGGTGCGCGTGCGCACCCAGGCCGAGGAAAACGCCGAAGACCGCATCCTGGACGTGCTGCTGCCCAAGCGCCGCGGCCCCGGCTTCGCCATCGAAGTGAACTCCGAGGGCGAGAACGAAACCCGCAACAAGCTGCGCCGCCAGCTGCGCGCCGGCGAACTGGACGAGCGCGAGATCGAGCTCGAACTCAGCCCGGCCCCGGGCGGCATGGACATCATGACCCCGCCCGGCATGGAGGAAATGGGCCAGCAGCTGCGCTCGATGTTCCAGAACCTCGGCGGCG
>DAORUD010000026.1:0-24270 GCA_035433005.1 Arenimonas sp.
CGGTGGTGCCGGTCTCATTACACACGAAGCCGTACTGGATGGCGTTGGTGTCCTGGAACTCGTCCACCAGCAGGTGGCGGAAGCGCTGCTGGTAGTGGTGCAGGAGGGCGGGGTGTTCGAGCCACAGTTCGTGCGCGCGCAGCAGCAGCTCGGCGAAGTCCACCAGGCCCGCGCGCTGGCAGCGCTCCTGGTAGGCCTCGTAGACCTTGAGCATGGTGGAGCCGAAGAAATCGCCGCCGGCCGGCTGGATGTGCTTCGGGCGCCGGCCCTCGTCCTTCTGCGCGTTGATCCACCAGGCCATCTGGCGCGGCGGGAAGCGGCCTTCGTCCAGTTCGAGGTCGGCGCTGATGCGCTTGAGCAAGCGCACCTGGTCGTCCTGGTCGAGCACCTGGAAGGACTCGGGCAGGCCGGCCTCCTGCCAGTGCAGGCGCAGCAGGCGGTGCGCCAGGCCGTGGAAAGTGCCGATCCACATGCCGCGCGCGCCGTTGCGCAGCAGCGCCTCGACGCGGCCGCGCATTTCGGCGGCGGCCTTGTTGGTGAAGGTGACGGCCAGGATGCCGTGCGCCGGCACCCCCACCACTTCGTTCAGCCAGCCGATGCGGTGGGTGAGCACGCGGGTCTTGCCCGAGCCGGCGCCGGCCAGCACCAGGGCGTGGCCCGGCGGCGCGGTGACCACTTCGCGCTGGGCCGGGTTCAGTTCATCAATCAGGTGGGAGACATCCATGGCGCCATTGTACCGGCGCCACCCCCTTTCCATCCTGTGGGAGGGCCTTCAGGCCCGAGGCTTTTCCTGCCAGTAGCGTCGGGCCTGAAGGCCCTCCCACAAGGGCGGTCAGTGCGCGGCTTTTCCCGCCGGCTTGGCCGCGTGCGACATCAGGCGGTCGGTCCAGGCGATGCCGATGGCCGAGATGATGAAGATGGTGTGGATGATGGTCTGCCACATCACGCCCACCGCCGTCACGCTGGTGCAGCTCTTGCCCAGCGGGTTGAGGTCGGCCATGGCGCTGGCCATCTCGTACGCGGCCGGGGTGTTGCACAGCGGCAGCCCGCCCAGGGTGCCGGCCTCGATGAAGGTCTTGAGCAGGTGGATGGACGAGATGCCGATGATGGCCATCGCCAGCTTCACCTTCAGCACCGACGCGTTGACGTGGCTCAGCCACTCCGGCTGGTCCGGGTGGCCCTGCAGGTTCAGGCGCGAGACGAAGGTTTCGTAGCCGCCCACGATCACCATCACCAGCAGGTTGGAAATCATCACCACGTCAATCAGGCCCAGCACCACCATCATGATCAGCTGCTCGCTGAGCGTGTTGGCGTCCACCACCAGGTGCGTCAGCTCCTTCAGGAACAGGAACACGTAGACGCACTGGGCCACGATCAGGCCCAGGTACAGCGGCAGCTGCAGCCAGCGCGAAGCGAAGATGAGACTGGAAAGCGGGCCGATCTTGGCGGTCGCGCTGGTGTCGGGTGTGCTCATGGGTTCCTCTGGATTATTTCTTGCTGGCCACGCCGATGACCACGGCCACGGCGCCGACGCCGATCAGCACCCAGCCCAGGTTGATGGGCGGGGTCTTGGTGTCGGTCTTGCTGATCTGGATGGGGCCGAGGTCGGCCACCTTCTCGGTGCTCTGGAACTTGAACACGCCGGCCGTGATGAGGCCGCCGATGATGAGCAGGATGGCGCCGATGACGATGGCGGGCATGCGCATGGTTCTACTCCAGTGGTCGCCCCGGTTGGGGCCCACGCAGGGTAGAGGCAACGCGGGCCGCTGCCAAGCGCGGCCCGCCCCGGGTTCAGTCCAGGGTCACGCCGGGCAGGCCCAGCACGTAGTTGGCGCCCATCAGCTTCGAGGGCGTGTAGTAGCCGCCCGCAGGCCGCTCGCCGCCCAGCAGGCGCTCGACGATGCCCAGCGACGCGGTGACGGTGATCTCGTAGCCGTTGGGCGTGCGCAGGCGGCGCCTGACCTCGCGGCCCCCGGCGTCGCGCGCCTCGCCCCACACCACGCAGCCGGTCTTGCTGCGCGTGTTTTCCGACGGCCCTCGCACGCGCCTGGCCACCTGGGCCTTGAGGAAGGACTGCACCGGCGACAGGCCCAGCAGCGGCCCCAGCAGCCGCATCCGGCCCAGGCGCGCGGCGGTCTTGGGCGGCACGCCCATGTAGACCTCGATGTTGGGGATGCCCGTGGACACGAAGGCCGTGTACACATCACCCCAGGGAATGGTCATGGCGAAGCGCTGTTCGCCGTCGCGCTCGAAGGTGCGCGTCTTCCACGCCAGCGGCACGCGGGTCATGGCGCCGTTGATGCGGGCGCGGCCGCCGCTGCCCAGGCCCTCGACGCTGGTCTTGGCGGTGCCGGGGCTGGGTCCGCCGCCCGCTTCGAAGGCCAGCACCAGCGACTGCGCTGCCGGCAGCTCACGCTTGAGCTGGGCGGCCAGGCAGTCGGTGGGCACCACGTCGAAGCCCGAGCCGGGCAGCACCACCACGCCTTTTTCCTTCGCACGGGCGTCCTGCGCGTGGCAGTGCGCGAACACGTCGATTTCGCCGGTGATGTCCAGGTAGTGCGCGCCCACGTCCAGGCAGGCCTCGAGCATCGGCGCGCAGGTGGCCGAGAACGGCCCCGCGCAGTGCAGCACCAGGCCGATGCCGTTCAGGCCGCTGCGCACGGCCTGCGCGTCGTCGAGCGAGAACGCGCGCACCGGCAGGCCGTGCGGGGCGGCGATGTCCTGCAGGCTTGCCGCGCTGCGGCCGGCCAGCACCGGGCGCAGGCCGCGGCGTACGGCTTCCTCGACCATCATGCGGCCGGTGTAGCCGTTGGCGCCGTAGATCATCCACTCCATGTCAGTGCCCCGGGCCGCGGCCGCGCGCGAACTTCACCAGCTGGCTGAAGTACAGGTTCGGGAACCAGCGCTTGATGCGCCAGCGCATGGGTTCGCGCCGGGTGGGGATGACCAGGAACTCGCCGCGCTCCACCGCCGCGAACACCGCGTCGGCCACGCTGTCGAGCGTGTCGGGCGAGGTTTCCATCATCTTGTCGGCGAAGCCCTTGAGCTTGGGATTGCCCTGCCAGCTCTCGAGCAGGTTGGTGCGGAAGAAGGCCGGGCACAGCACGCTCACCGTGATGCCCTTGCCGTGCATTTCGGCGCGCAGCTGCTCCGACAGCGCCACCACCGAGGCCTTGGCCACGCCGTAGCTCATGATGCTGGGCGCGCCCGCCAGGCCGGCGAAGCTGGCCGTGTTGATGACCTGGCCGCGGCCCGCGGCCAGCATGCCCGGCAGGAACAGGCGGCAGCCGCGCACCACGCCCAGCAGGTTGATGTCGAGCACGTTGTGCCATTCGGCCATGGTGGTTTCCACCATGGCGCCGCCGGTGGCGATGCCGGCGTTGTTCACCAGCACGTCCAGGCCGCCCCATTCGCGGGCGACGGTTTCGTGCACCTGCTCCATCGCCTCGTCGCTGGCCACGTTGGCCACCATGGCCAGGTGGCCGCTGCCGGGCAGCGACGCGCGGGTGAGTTCGGCGCGCGCGGCGTCCAGGTCCACGCAGGCCACGCGGTCGCCGGCCTTGGCGTAACGCTGCGCCAGGGCCTGGCCCAGCCCGCTTCCCGCACCCGTGATCAGTACCCGACGCTGCGCCATTGGATGTCCCTGTTGGGCCAGGCCGCGAGGGGGCCTGTGCTAGGCTCGGAAGCATACCAATTCAGCGGCCGATTCCCCTTCCACGGAGCCAGAAAGTGCCTGATTCCCTGTTCGACCTCACCGGAAAGACCGCCCTGGTCAGCGGCGCCTCGCGCGGCATCGGCGAGGCCATTGCCCGCCTGCTGGCCGGCTTCGGCGCCCACGTCATCTGCACCAGCCGCAAGATCGAGGGCTGCGAGGCGGTGGCGTCCACCATCCGCGGCGACGGCGGCTCGGCCGAGGCGCACGCGGTGCACGTGGGCGACCCGGCGGCCATCGAGGCGCTGTTCGCCAAACTCGACGCCGCCGGCCGCACGGTGGACGTGCTGGTGAACAACGCGGCCGCCAACCCCTACTTCGGCCCGGCCATCGACATGACGCTGGACGCCTACGAAAAGACCGTCGAGGTGAACCTGCGCGGCTACTTCTGGACCACCGTGCAGGCGGCCAAGCGGATGAAGGGCCGCGGCGGCGCCATCGTCAACATCGCCTCGGTGAACGCGCAGCGCGCGGCGCCGGGCCAGCTGGTGTATTCGATGACCAAGGCCGGCATCGTCAACATGACCGAGGGCTTCGCCAAGGAGCTCGCGCCCATGGGCGTGCGCGTGAACGCCGTGCTGCCGGGCCTGACCGACACCAAGTTCGCCTCGGCGCTCACCGGCAACCCGAAGATCCTGGAAATGATGCTGCGGATGATTCCGCTGGGCCGCGTGGCGCAGCCGGATGAAATTGCGCCGGCCGTGCTGTTCCTGTGCACGCCCGCCTCGTCCTACCTCACCGGCGCGGCACTGCCCGTGGACGGCGGCTACCTCGCCTGAGCGGAGCGCCTGCGATGATCGACCTTTACTACTGGCCCACGCCCAACGGCCACAAGATCACCCTCTTCTGCGAAGAAGCCGGCCTGCCCTACCGCATCGTGCCGGTGGACATCGGCGCCGGCGCGCAGTTCGAGCCGTCGTTCCTGGCCATCTCGCCGAACAACCGCATGCCGGCCATCGTGGACCACGCGCCGGACGACGGCGGCGAGCCGGTGAGCGTGTTCGAGTCGGGCGCGATCCTGGTTTACCTGGCGGAGAAAACCGGCCAGTTCCTGCCCACCGCGCCGCGCTGGCGCAAGCAGGTGCTGGAATGGCTGTTCTGGCAGGTGGGCGGCTTCGGGCCCATGCTGGGCCAGAACCACCACTTCACCCGCTACGCGCCCGAGAAAATCCCCTACGCCATCGACCGCTACCAGCGCGAGGCGGCGCGGCTTTACGGCGTGCTCGACCGACACCTGGCGCAGCGCGAATTCATCGCCGACGCCGGGCTGTCGATTGCCGACATGGCCTGCCACCCCTGGGCCGCGGCGCACGCCTGGCACCACGTCAACCTGGCCGACTACCCGAACGTGCGCCGCTGGTTCGACGCGCTGGCGGCCCGGCCGGCGTTCGCCCGCGCCTACGCGGTCGAGCAGTCGTTCAATCGCCCGGCCGAAATGACCGAAGAAATGCGCCGCCATCTGTTCGGCGCCAAACCCTGAAGCCCGCCGCCCCATGAAAAGCCTCCTGCTGATTGCCGCCATGACCCTCGCCACGCCCGCCGCCGCCGACAAACTCACGCTCGAAGCCATCACCGGGCCCACGCCGCTGTCGGGCCCCAGCCTGATGAAGCCGGCCATTTCGCCCGACGGCCAGCGCGTGACCTTCCTGCAGGGCAAGGCCGACGACCGCTTCCAGCTGGACCTGTGGGAGTACAACCTCGCGGCCGGCCAGCAGCGCCTGCTGGTGGATTCGGCGGTGGTGCTGCCCGGTGACGAAGTGCTTTCCGACGAAGAGAAGGCGCGGCGCGAACGCCAGCGCATCGCCGCCTTCCGCGGCATCGTCGAATACCAGTGGGCGCCGGACGCCAAGGCGCTGCTGTTCCCGCTGGGCGGGCAGCTGTACCTGTACGACCTCACGGCCAGCGCCAACCCGGTGCGCAAGCTCACCACCGGCGAAGGCTTCGCCACCGACCCGAAGGTGTCGCCGCGCGGCGGCTTCGTCAGCTTCGTGCGCGAACGCAACCTGTGGGTGATCGACCTGGCCACCGGCCGCGAGCGCGCGCTCACCACCGACGGCAGCGACACCATCGGCAACGGCGTGGCCGAGTTCGTGGCCGACGAGGAGATGGACCGCCACACCGGCTACTGGTGGGCGCCGGATGATTCGGCCATTGCCTTCGCGCGCATTGATGAATCGCCGGTGCCGGTGCAGAAGCGCTACGAGGTCTACCCCGACCGCACCGACGTGATCGAGCAGCGCTATCCGGCCGCGGGCGATCCGAACGTGCGGGTGAGCCTGCACGTGGCCTCGCTGGCCGCGGGCCGGCCGGCCATCGCCAACGTCGACCTGGGCCCGGACCACGACATCTACCTGGCGCGCGTGGACTGGCGCGGCGCGGACCGCCTGACCTTCCAGCGCCAGTCGCGCGACCAGCGCAAGCTCGAGCTGGTGGAAGCCACGCTGGCCACCGGCGCGCAGCGCGTGCTGCTCACCGAGACCAGCCAGACCTGGGTGCCGCTGCACAGCGCGCTGCGCTTCCTGGCCGACGGCCGCTTCGTGTGGAGCAGCGAGCGCAGCGGCTTCGAGCACCTCTACCTGCACGACGCCGACGGCAAACCGCTGCGCGCGCTCACCTCGGGCGAGTGGGTGGTGGATTCGCTGCTGGCCGTGGACGAGGCCGCGGGCCTGGCCTACTTCGACGGCACGCGCGATTCACCGCGCGAGCGCCACGTGTATTCGGTGCCGCTGGCCGGCGGTGACATCACCCGCCTCACCCGCGAACCCGGCACGCACCTGGCCAGCTTCAGCCGCAACGCCTCGGTGTTCGTGGACCTGTGGTCGAACACCACCACGCCACCGCAGACCGAACTGTTCCGCGCCGACGGCAGCAAGGTCGCCACGCTGGTGGCCAACGACCTGGCCGACCCCGCGCACCCGTACGCGAAGTACCGCGCCGCGCACCGCCCCGTGGAGTTCGGCGAACTGCCGGCGGCCAGCGGCGAAACCCTGCACTACAGCCTGGTCAAGCCGCCCGGCTTCGACCCGGCGAAGCAGTACCCGGTGGTGGTGTTCATCTACGGCGGCCCCGCCGCGCAGACGGTGCTCAACGCCTGGCCCGGCCGCGCCGACGCACTGTTCAACCAGGTGCTGGCGCAGGAAGGCTACGTGGTGTTCTCGATAGACAACCGCGGCACGCCGCGCCGCGGTGCGAAGTTCGGCGGCGCGCTGTACGGCCGCCAGGGCGGCGTGGAAGTGCAGGACCAGGTGGCAGGCGTTGCTTTCCTCAAGCGCCAGCCCTGGGTGGACGGCGCGCGCGTGGGCGTGCACGGTTGGTCCAACGGCGGCTACATGACCCTGATGCTGCTGGGCCAGGCCAGCGACACCTACGCCTGCGGCATCGCCGGCGCGCCGGTCACCGACTGGGCGCTGTACGACACGCACTACACCGAGCGCTACATGGACCACCCGGCGCGCAACGCCGGGGGCTATGCCGCCTCGTCGGTGTTCAGCCACCTGGACGGCCTGCGTTCGAAGCTGCTGCTGGTGCACGGCATGGCCGACGACAACGTGCTGTTCACCAACTCCACCAAGCTGATGTCCGAGCTGCAGAAGCGCGGCCTGCCCTTCGAGCTGATGACTTACCCGGGCGCCAAGCACGGCCTGTCGGGCGCGGACGCGCTGCACCGCTACCGCACCAGCCTGGCCTTCCTCAACCGCTGCCTCGAGTAGCGGTCGGTCGCGGCCGGGGGATCGTACAACGGCATTCTTGCCGCGGATTTACGCGGATGAACGCGGATAAAGGCGAAGGGCGAAGGTTTGCCTGGGGCCAACCTCGGCTCCTGGCTCTTATCCGCGTTCATCCGCGTAAATCCGTGGCCAAAATCAAATGCGGATCAGCCGGAAATCTGGACGAGGGCGGGGGCGTGGTCGCTGGGGCGCTCCCAGGTGCGCGGTTCGCGGTCGATGCTGGCGCCCACGCACGATGCCTTCAGCGCGTCGCTCACCAGGCACAGGTCAATGCGCAGGCCCAGGTTGCGGCGGAAGCCCGCGGCGCGATAGTCCCACCAGCTGAACTGGCCGCCCTCGTCGCTGTGCAGGCGGAAACTGTCGTGCAGGCCCAGGGCCATCAGCCGCGCCAGCGCCGCGCGTTCGGCGGTGGAGGTGAGGATGCTGGCGTCGTTCCACACCGCCGGGTCGTGCACGTCGCGGTCGTCGGGCGCGATGTTGAAGTCGCCCACCACCACCAGGCGCGGATGCGCCTGGATTTCCTGCGCCAGCCAGCCGTGCACGGCGTCGAGCCAGCGCAGCTTGTAGTCGTACTTGTCGGTGCCCACGTCCTGGCCGTTCACCACGTACAGGTTGACGATGCGCAGGTCACCGACGGTGGCGGCGATGACGCGCTTTTGTTCGTCGGCGAAGCCCGGGATGCCCACCTGAACGTCGATGGCCGGTTCGCGCGAGACGATGGCCACGCCGTTGTAGGTCTTCTGGCCCGCGAACACGCTGCGGTAGCCCAGTCCGGCCAGGGCCGAGTCGGGGAAGCGGTCGTCCTCGAGCTTGGTTTCCTGCAGGCAGACCACGTCGGGCTGGCGCAGCTTCAGCCACTCCTCCAGGTGCGGCAGGCGCACGTTGAGCGAGTTGACGTTCCAGCTGGCGATGGTTTTGGTTTGCATTCGCGGATGCTAACGGTTCCGGCGCGCGTTGCCATCCCTTGACCGGGGTCAAGCCATGGGGCGCCGCTGCCGCTAGACTCGCACTACCGGCGCCGCCGTCGGGCGGCAGGCCGGCCCCCTTCCCGGAGACATTCCATGGGCACCACATCCCGCTTCTCCGCCGGCCAGCGCCGCCTGCACTGGCTGGTTTTCATCCTGGTGGCGGTGGCCTACGCCACCATCGAACTGCGCGGCGAGTTCGAGCGCGGCTCGCTGGCGCGCACGCTGATGGTGCAGTCGCACTTCTGGCTGGGCATCACCGTGCTGGCGCTGCTGGCGCCGCGGCTGTGGCTGCGCATCAAGCGCGGCGTGCCGCCCATCACCCCGGCCCTGCCCGGCTGGCAGGCGGCCATCGGCGGGCTGATGCACTGGCTGCTGTATGCCTTCCTGCTGGTGCAGCCGGTGCTGGGCCTGATGACCGCGTGGACCGACGGCAAGGAAGTGATGCTGCCCTTCGTCGGCATCGCCCTGCCGGCGCTGATGGCGCCCAATGCCGACCTCGCGCACCAGCTGGAGGACCTGCACAAGACCATCGGTTCGGCCTTCTACTGGATCATCGGGTTCCATATCGTGGCGGCCCTCTACCACCACGTCGTGCGCAAGGACGACACCCTCCGCCGCATGGCCTGAGCCTTCACGTGGACGCGGGCGCCCGGGCACGGCATCCTCGGGCTCCCACGCACCGCAACGCGAAGGAATGCACGCCATGACCGAGTGGGTCGACCTGCGCAGCGACACCGTCACCCGCCCCACCGACGCCATGCGCGAAGCCGGCCTGCGCGCCGAGGTGGGCGACGACGTGTTCGGCGACGACCCCAGCGTGAACGCGCTGCAGGACCGGCTGGCCGCCGACCTGGGCTTCGAGGCCGGGCTGTTCCTGCCCAGCGGCACGCAGTCCAACCTGGCCGCGCTGATGGCGCACTGCGAACGCGGCGACGAATACCTGGTGGGCATGGACGCGCACACCTACAAATACGAAGGCGGCGGCGCGGCGGTGCTGGGCTCGATCCAGCCCCAGCCCATCGTGCAGGCCGAAGACGGCACGCTGCCCCTGGACAAACTCGCCAGCGCCGTGAAGCCGCCCGGCGACCCGCACTACGCGCGCACCCGCCTGCTGGCGCTGGAAAACACCTGGCACGGGCGCCCGCTGCCGCTGGACTATCTTCCGCAGGCGGCGGAGTTTGCGCGCTCGCGCGGGCTGGCCCACCACCTCGACGGCGCGCGGCTGTTCAACGCGGCGGTGGCCTGCGGCGTGCCGGCGCGCGACATCACGCGGCACTTCGACAGCGTGTCGGTGTGCCTGTCCAAGGGCCTGGGTGCGCCGGCGGGTTCGGTGCTGGTGGGCAGCCACGACGTGGTGGCCAGGGCGCGACGCTGGCGCAAGGTGCTGGGCGGCGGCTGGCGCCAGGCCGGGCTGCTGGCCGCGATGGCCACGCACGCGCTGGACCACCACGTGGCGCGCCTGGCCGACGACCATCGGCGCGCGCGCGAACTGGCCGACGCGCTGGGCGCGCTGCCGGGCGTGTCGGTGGAAACGCCGCACACCAACCTGGTCTTCATTACCGTGCCCGCGGAGGCCGGCAAGCCGCTGGCCGAGTTCCTGCTGGCGCAGGGCGTGCGCATCGGCGGCACCGGACCGCGCATCCGCCTGGTGACGCACCTGGACATTGACGACGCCGGCCTGGCGCGTGCCATCGACGCGTTCCGCGCCTTCTTCGCGCCGCGCCTGTAGGAGGGCCTTCAGGCCCGATGCTTCCGGGCGAAAGGCATCGGGCCTGAAGGCCCTCCTACAGGCGCGCGCTCAGGTGCCGGGGCGCTGCGCGGCCTTGGGTTCGGCCACTTCCTGGCCGGGCATCGCGCGGCCGGACATTTCCTGGCCCGCATCGGCCGGCAGCCGGAACATCACCCAGGCTGACGCCGCCGATATCGCGCCCACCAGCGCGAAGGCCCAGCCGAAGTTGCCCGCATCGGTGTACGACGTGCCGGTGAGCTCGCCGGCGATCTGCAGCCCGTAGCCGCCCACCGCCACGCCCAGCGCCAGCGAGAACTGCTGGGCCATGCCGGACAGGCTGCTGGCCTGGCCCATCTTCGGCGACTCCACTTCGGCATAGCTGATGGCGTTGAGGCTGGTGAACTGCAGCGAGCGGAAGCAGCCCGACACCACCAGCACCGCCATGATCAGCAGGTGCGGGGTCTGCGCGGTGAACAGCCCGAAGCCCGCCAGCATGGCCGAGGCCAGCAGCGCGTTCACCCACAGCACGCGCCGGAAGCCGAAGCGCCGCAGCACGCGCGAAGCCATCGTCTTCATGAAGATGGCACCCATGGCCGACGCGAACGTGATCAGGCCCGACTGCAGCGCGCTGAGCCCGAAGCCCAGCTGCAGCATCAGCGGCAGCAGGAAGGGCGTGGCGCCGATGCCGATGCGGAACAGCGCGCCGCCCAGCACGCCGGCGCGGAAAGTGGCGTGGCGGAACAGGTTGAGGTCGATCAGCGGATGCGGGTGCACGCGCGCATGCCACACGTAGCCCGCCATCGCGGACAGACCCAGCACCAGGCACGACGCCGCCAGCGAGGTGGACACCAGGTGCCGCCCCAGCGTGGAAAAACCGAACAGCGCCAGCGCCAGGCCCAGGCCCGACAGCGCGAAGCCGCGCCAGTCCAGCGGCGGCACGTCCTCGCGCAGGTCGGGGATGTACCGGCGCGCCAGCACGATGCCCAGCAGCCCCATGGGAATGTTGATGAGGAAAATCCAGCGCCAGTCGCCGTAGGTCGAGATCAGGCCGCCCAGCGGCGGGCCGATCATCGGCGCCACCAGCGCGGGAATCGTCAGCCAGCTCAGCGCCTGCACCAGCTCGCTCTTGGGCACGGTGCGCAGCAGCACCAGCCGGCCCACCGGCACCATCAGCGCGCCGCCCATGCCCTGCAGGAAGCGCGCCGCCACCATCTGTTCCAGCGAGCTGCTGGCCGCACACGCCAGCGAACCCAGCAGGAATACGCCAATGGCCGCCATGAACGTGGACCGCGCACCAAACCGATCCGCCACCCAGCCGCTGACCGGGATGAACACCGCCAGCGACAGGAGATACGCCGTGAGCGCCAGCTTCAGCGCGATCGGCTCGGTGCCCAGGTCAGCCGCGATCGCCGGCAGCGACGTGGCGATCGCCGTGGAGTCCATGTTCTCGATGAACAGCGCACACGCGACGATCAGCGAGAGTCGGCGGCCGGGATTCATTCTCTGGAGCTATTGGCCACGGATTGACGTGGCCAGATATCAAGCCGCCAAACCGTAGGAACGCAGCAGCGCATCGGGCTCCGGCTCACGGCCGCGGAAGGCGATGAAGCTTTCCAGCGCGGGGCGCGAGCCGCCCACGGCGAGGATTTCCTTGCGGTAGCGCGCGCCGGTGGCGGCGTCGAACACGCCGGCTTCCTCGAAGGCTGCGAACGCGTCGGCGCTCAGCACTTCGGCCCACAGGTAGCTGTAGTAGCCGGCCGCGTAGCCGCCCGAGAAGATGTGCGTGAACGCGTGCGGCCCGCGATGCCAGGACGGCGGCGTGAGCACGGCCACGTCCTTGCGCACTTCCTTGATGACGTCCAGCACGCGCGCGCCCTCGGCCGGGTCGTACTCCAGGTGCAGGCGGAAGTCGAACAGCGCGAACTCCAGCTGCCGCACCAGGAAAAGGCCGGCGTGGAAGTGCCGCGCCTGCAGCATCTTCGCGTACAGCGCGTCGGGCAGGCGTTCGCCGGTTTCATGGTGGCGCGCGAACAGGTCCAGCGCCTCGCGCTGCCAGGCGAAGTTCTCCATGAACTGGCTGGGCAGCTCCACCGCGTCCCACTCCACGCCGCTGATGCCGCCGATGCTGGGCCAGTCCACTTCGGTCAGCAGGTGGTGGATGCCGTGGCCAAACTCGTGGAAAAGCGTGATCACGTCGTCGTGGGTGAGCAGCGCGGGCTTGCCGTCGCTGGGTGGCGCGAAGTTGCAGGTCAGGTAGGCCACCGGCTTGAACAGCGCGTCGCCGTCGTTCATGCGCGAGCGGCACACGTCCATCCACGCGCCGCCGCGCTTGCCCGAGCGCGCGTAGTGGTCCAGGTACACGCCGGCGCGCACGGTGCCGTCGTGGTCCACCACGTCGAAGAAGTGCACGTCGGGGTGCCAGGTGTCCACGCCGCGGCGCTCCACCAGCTTCACGCCGAACACGCGCTCGGCCACGGTGAACAGGCCCTGCATCACACTGGGGAGCGGGAAGTAGGGCTTGAGGTCTTCCTCGCTGAAGGCGAAGCGCTGTTCGCGCAGCTTCTCCGAAGCGTAGGCCACGTCCCAGGGCTGCAGGTCGGCGATGCCCAGTTCGGCGGCGGCGAACACCTTCAGCTCATCGAGTTCGCGGCGTGCGACGGGCCTGGCCTTCGCGGCCAGTTCGCGCAGGAAGCGCAGCACGCGCTCGGGCGTGCCGGCCATCTTGTCGGCCAGCGACAGGTGCGCGTTGGAATCGAAGCCCAGCAGGTTGGCCGCTTCGTGGCGCAGCGCCAGGATGGTTTCGATGCGCGCGCTGTTGTCATGCGTGCCGGCCTGCGGGCCCTGGTCGGAGGCGCGGGTGTTGTAGGCGGTGTAGAGCTGTTCGCGCAGCGCGCGGTTGTCGGCGAAGGTCAGGATGGCCTGCACCACCGGGCCCTTGAGCGTGGCGAGGTGGCCTTCGAGCTTTTTCTCCTGCGCCATCGTGCGCAGCATCGCGCGCGCCGAGTCGGGCAGGCCGGCCAGTTCGTCGTCGGCCACCGGGCGGGTCCAGGCGTCGGTGGCGTCCAGCACGGCTTCCTCGAACTCGGTCTCGACTTTGCTGAGCTGGTTCTGGATGTCCTTGAAGCGCGAGCGCGCCGGCTCTTCCAGCGCCACGCCCGACAGGCGGAAGCCGCGCAGGCTGTCTTCCACCACGGTGCGGCGCGCCAGGTCCATGGCGGCGAAACCGGGGGCTTCGCGCACGGCCTTCACCGCTTCGTACAGGGCGCGGTTCTGGCCCAGTTCGGTGCCGTGTTCGGTGAGCTTTTCCAGCGCTTCGGAGTAAGCCTCGCGCAGCTCGGGCGAATCCTTCACCCCGTGCAGGTGCGAGACGGGCGCGAAGGTGCGGCCCAGGCGCTCTTCCCAGCGCTCCAGCGGCGCCAGCAGGGTGGCGAAGTCGCGCGCGGACGGGTCGGCGGTGAGTCGGTCCACTTCGGCGCGGAAACCGGCCAGCACCTCGTCAATGGCGGGGTTCACGTGGTCCGGCGTGATGGCGGAGAAGGCGGGTAGTTCGCCGGTGGCGAGCAGGGGGTTTTCAGTGTTCATGGTGTTCCATCGGGGGGGCGGCGTTTCAACACCGACATTGTAGGAGGGCCTTCAGGCCCGATGCTTTTCGGCGAAGGGCATCGGGCCTGAAGGCCCTCCCACAGGGATCTAGCGGGTGAAGAACTTGACGACGAAGTCGGCCAGCTTCCCGAACGGCGGGTCCAGCACGAACATGCCGTTCAGGCGCGCCTGGTACAGCACCGGCATCATCTTGCTGAAGGCCAGGAAGCCGTCGCGGCCGTGGTACTGGCCCATGCCGCTGGGGCCCACGCCGCCCACGGGCAGCTCGTGCTGGCCGAACTGGATCAGGCAGTCGTTCACGCAGGCGCCGCCGGCCACCACGGTGTCCAGGGTGCGGCGCAGGCGCCGGCGGTCGCGGTCGAAGGGGTAGAAGGCCAGCGGGCGGTCGCGGCCGTTGATGTAGGCCATGGCCTCGTCGTGGCTGTCGTAGCTTTTCACCGGCAGCAGCGGGCCGAAGATTTCGCCCTGCATGGCCAGCGCGTCGTCGGGCGGGTCCAGCAGCACCGTGGGCGGGATCACTTCCACGCCCGGCGGCGGGGTTTCACTGTCGGGGCGGTACTGCATCACCGTGACGCCGCGGTCGCGGGCGTCGTCAATCCATTCGCGCAGGCGATTGGCCTGGCGGTGGTTCACCACCGCGGTGTAGTCGGGGTTGGCGGCCAGCGACGGGTAGCGCTTGCGCACGCTGGCCAGGTAGGCGCGCACGAACTCGTCGCGCTGCGCGCGCGGCACCAGCACGTAGTCGGGCGCCACGCAGGTCTGCCCGGCGTTGAAGCACTTGCCGGCGGCGATGCGGTCGGCGGCCTGTTCAATCGGATAGCCCGGGGCGATGAGCGCCGGCGACTTGCCGCCCAGCTCCAGCGTCAGCGGCGTGAGGTTGGCCGCCGCGGCGGCCATCACGGCGCGGCCCACGGCGGTGGAGCCGGTGAACACCAGGTGGTCGAAGGGCAGCGCGGTGAATGCGGCGCCCACGGCCGCGTCGCCCTGCACCACCGACACGCGCTCGGGCGGGAACACGTCGCTGAGGATCCGGGCCAGCAGTTGCGAGGTGCGCGGGGTGTGTTCGGACGGCTTCACCAGCACGTGGTTGCCGGCGGCGATGGCGTCGGCCAGCGGGATCAGGGCCAGCTGGATGGGGTAGTTCCAGGGCGCCACGATGCCGACCACGCCCAGCGGCATCGGGCGGATTTCGCCCCGGGCCGGCAGGAAGGCCAGGTTGATGCCGCGCCGCTGGGGGCGCATCCAGCCCTTGAGCTTGCGGCGCAGGTATTTGATTTCGTCCAGCGTGGTCATCACGTCGGCGGCCAGGGTTTCGTGGCGGGACCGGCGGCCGAAGTCGGCCGAGACGGTCTTGGCCAGTTCGTCCTTGTGCCTGCGCACCGCGTCGGCCAGGCGCTCGAGGTCGGCCATGCGCTGGGCATAGGCCGGCGGCTGGCGGCGGTGGGCGGCCCGGACCTGGTCCAGGAGGGGGTGCAGGTCGACGTCGTGCTGATCGGGAGTGTCCATTTCCCCAGTGTAAACCCAGCCTGTCCGGACGGCGCGAAGGGCTGGTTAGAATGGGGACATGAACCTCCGACCCTTCCGGGGCATCGTCCCCACCCTCGGCGCCCGCGCCTACGTAGACCCCGCCGCCTGCGTGATCGGCGACGTGCACCTGGGCGAGGACAGCTCGATCTGGCCCGGCTGCGTGGTGCGCGGGGACGTGAACCACATCCGCATCGGCGCCCGCACGAACATCCAGGACGGCACCATCGTGCACGTCACCCACGACGGGCCCTACACCCAGCCCGACGGCTGGCCCTGCCTGATCGGCGACGACGTGACCATCGGCCACGGCGCCATCATCCACGCCTGCACCATCGGCAACGCCTGCCTGATCGGCATGGGCGCCACGGTGCTGGACGGCGCGGTGGTGCAGGACAACGGCTTCGTCGGCGCCGGCGCCGTGGTGCCGCCCGGCAAGACCGTGATGAGCGGCGAGCTGTGGCTGGGCAACCCCGCCAAACCCGTGCGCCGCCTCTCCGACAAGGAAATCGAGCAGCTGTACTACAGCGCCAAACACTACGTCCGCCTGAAGGACGAGTACCTCAAGGGCTGAGCCAGGAACGGGGTCAGATCAACTTACCGTCAGAATGCACCGGGGCAGCAGAAACGGGGTCAGATCAACTTCCTGCAGGAAGTTGATCTGACCCCGTTTTTGCTGCCGTTCTTGTGAACGTGGAGCGTTCTTGCCAGTGGGGGCTGCGGTAATCGGTGGTCAGCACGGGGCCGGCGTTCACCCAGTAGGTCTCGCGGTTGAACATGGCTTCGGGCTGGTACTCGGGATGCCGCGAGGCCAGCGGCAGGGCCTGTGCAGGCCGCTTGTTGGTGGCTTCGAGCAGGTAGGTCTGGTCGCCTGCGTGCAGCACCACCCAGGCGTGGCCCTCGCCCTTCAGGCGGCCGATCACCACGCGCGCGTCGTGGCCCAGGCCGATCAGCCAGTCGGCCAGGGCGATGGCGTGGTCTTCGCAGTCGCCGGTGGGGTAGTAGAAGGCTTCGCGCGAGGTCTGCCAGATTTCACCGCGACCGGGGAACTGGTCGTGGTCGAACTCGTAGGCCTTCGACTGCGCCAGCGCCACCAGCGGCACCCAGGCATCCACGTTCGGGAAGGGCACGTAACCCACCAGGAACGCGCTGGCGAAGTGGTGCCGCTGGTCGAAGCCGGGCGCCACGGTGGCCACCACCTGGCGGTCGAACAGCCAGGCAAACGCCGACCACGTGGGCGCCTTGCGGTTACCCGCGCCCAGGGCGGCGGCCACATGGCCCTCGTGGATGTGCAGGCCGTTGGCCAGCGTGATGCGGCGCGATTCGGGCGGCGCCGCGAAGTCCGCACCCGGGCCCTCGGGCGCCACGCGCTCCACCGGCAGCGGCTCGCCCGCGCGGTCCACCACCGCCGCCGGTCGCTCCAGCCCGCGCAGCGACAGGAACACGAAGGCCAGCAGCAGCATCCACGCCAGCGGCGCATTGCCGCTGCGCTTGTTCACCCGCGCAGCCCGAACACGGTCACCAGCGCCACGAACAGCAGGATGGTGGACGCGAAGATGGCCACGGCCAGGTTGCCCTTCTGCAGCTCCTGTTCGATGTCAATGTGCTTGAGCAGCTTGCGGTCGATGAACTGCAGGCCCAGCACCGCCACCACCAGCGCCACGAGCGTCTGCACGATGTTGACGCCGAGGTTGAAGAAGGTGGCGATCAGGAAGTCGGTGGTCATGCGGGGCTCCGGAGGCCGGGTTCAGCCCGGCGAAGCCGTATCTTGTTCCAGCCGGGACAGGTAGGACAACGCGTCCTCGCGCCGCAGGCCGCACATGGTGTCGCTGGGTCGCAGCGACGAACACACTGCCGGCCGCCCGGGCTGGCCGAAAATGCGGCAGCCGAAGTTCTCGTCCAGCTGCACGCAGGGCACGCCGGCGGGCTTGCCCTGCGGCATGCCCGGGATGGGCGAGCTGATGGACGGCGCGATGCAGCACGCGCCGCAGCCGGCGCGGCAGTGCATCAGTCGGCGGTGTGCAGGGCGTCGGCGCGGGCCGACAGTTCGGCGTACACCGCGTCGGTGTCGGGGCGGCGGCCGTGCCAGGTCGCGAAGCTCTCGGCGGCCTGTTCCACCAGCATGCCCAGGCCGTCGATGCGGTGCGTGCAGCCCGCCGCCGAGGCCCAGGCCAGGAAGGAAATGGCGGCCTCGCCGTAGCTCAGGTCCACCGCCAGGCAGCGCGGCGACGCCAGCGAGAACGGCAGCGCAAGGCCCTCGCCGCGGCCGGCCGAGGTGGCGTTGATGATCAGTTCGAAATCGCCCAGCGACGGCAGGTCGGCCAGGTAGCGCGTGTGCACGCGCCCGGGTTCGCCCAGCGCGTCGGACAGCGCGTCGGCCTTGTCGGCGCTGCGGTTGACGATCCACAGCGAATCCACGCCGGCGTCCAGCAGCGCCGGCGCCACGCCGCGCGCCGCGCCACCCGCGCCCAGCAGCAGCACGCGGCGGCCGCGCAGGTCCAGCCGATGGCGCTCGGTGAGGTCGCGCAGCAGGCCCGCGCCGTCGGTGTTGTCGCCGTGCCAGGACGCGCCGGCGCGGGTGATGGTGTTCACCGCACCGGCGCGTTTCGCGCGGTCGCTGAGCTGGCTGCACAGCGCCACCATGCGCTCCTTGTGCGGCAGGGTGATGTTGGCGCCCGCGCCGCCCACCGCGCCGAAGGTGTGGATGGCGGCGGCGAAGTCCTCCGGCGCGGCGTCGTACGCGGCGTACTCCAAGTCCACGCCTTCCTGGCGCGCGAACGCGGCGTGGATGCGCGGGGAAAGCGAGTGCGCCACCGGATGTCCGAACACGGCGTATTTCGCGGTCATGTCAGTCTTCCTTCAGCCAGCGCGCCGCGTCGAGCGCGTAGTAGGTCAGCACGCCGTCGGCGCCGGCGCGCTTGATCGAAGTGAGCGCCTCCAGCGCGCAGGCGCGTTCGTCCAGCCAGCCGTTGAGCGCGGCGGCCTTGAGCATCGCGTACTCGCCGCTCACCTGGTAGACGAAGGTGGGCGCGCCGTAGTGGTCCTTCACCCGCCGCACGATGTCCAGGTAGGGCAGGCCCGGCTTGATCATCACCATGTCGGCGCCTTCGTCCAGGTCCTGGCCCACTTCGCGCAGGGCTTCGTTGGAATTGGCCGGGTCCATCTGGTAGGTGTACTTGTTGCCCTTGCCCAGATTGCCGGCGCTGCCCACCGCGTCGCGGAACGGGCCGTAGAAGGCCGAGGCGTACTTGGCGCTGTAGGCCAGGATGCGGGTGTTGGTGTGGCCGGACTCTTCCAGCGCCTCGCGGATGGCGCCGATGCGGCCGTCCATCATGTCGCTGGGCGCCACCACGTCGGCGCCGGCGTCGGCGTGCGACAGGGCCTGCAGCACCAGCGCGTCCACGGTTTCGTCATTCACCACGTAGCCGCTGTCGTCCACCAGGCCGTCCTGGCCGTGGGTGGTGTAAGGGTCCAGGGCCACGTCGGTGATCACGCCCAGCGCGGGAAAACGCTGCTTGAGCGCGCGGATGGCGCGCTGGGCCAGGCCGTTCTCGTCCCAGGCGGCGGCGGCGTCGAGCGACTTGGCTTCGGGCGCGGTGACCGGGAACAGCACCAGCGCCGGGATGTCCAGCGCCACCGCCTGTTCGGCCGTGCGCAGCAGTTCGTCAATGGACAGGCGCTCCACGCCCGGCATGGACGCCACCGCGGCGCGGCCCTGCAGCTCGTGGATGAACACGGGCAGGATCAGGTCGTCGGCGGTGAGCCGGTTCTCGCGCATCAGCCGGCGCGAGAAATCGTCGCGGCGCATGCGGCGGGGGCGGGTGTGGGGGAAGGCCATGCAGGTGTGCTCGTGGGGTTGCCTTTGCGAATGATACGCCCGCCGCGCCGCGGCTAAGATGCAGGCATGGATTCGCCGCGCCCGCTGCCCCGCTCCGCCCGCCTGTGCCTGGCCGTGATCGCCGTGCTGGCGGCCGCCTGCTGGCTGGCGCTGCTGCTGCCCGGCCACGACCCGCACCGGCCGGACTGGAACGCGCTGTCCGCCGCGCCTTCGCTGGCCGGCGAGCACTGGTTCGGCACCGACGCCATCGGCCGCGACGTGCTGGCGCGCACGCTGGCCGGCGGCCGGCTGTCGCTGACGGTGGGCGCGCTGGCCACGGTGGTGGCGCTGGCCATCGGCCTGGCCTACGGCGCCGTGGCGGGCTACGCCGGCGGTCGCGTGGAGCGCGCCATGGTGCGGCTGCTGGACGTGCTGTCGGCGCTGCCCTTCCTGCTGATCGTCATCTTGCTGCTGGCGCTGTTCGGACGCTCGCTCTGGCTGTTGCTGCTGGCGATCGGCGGCTATGTGTGGATAGACCTGGCGCGCGTGGTGCGCGCCGAAGCGGCGCGCCTGCGCGAGGCGCCCTTCGTGCTGGCGGCGCGTGCGGCCGGCGCGCGCTTCGACCAGGTGCTGCGCTGGCACCTGCTGCCGAACCTGTTGCCGCTGGCCCTGGTGTACCTGGGACTGATCCTGCCGCAGGCCATCCTGGTGGAGAGTTTCCTGGGCTTCCTGGGCCTGGGCCTGGACGAGCCTTCCGCCAGCTGGGGCACGCTGCTGCACGAGGGCAGCCAGGAGCTGGACGTGGCGCCGTGGTCGCTGCTGTTCCCGGCGGGCTTCCTGGTGGCCACGCTGGCGGCGTTCCAGTTCCTGGGCGACGGCCTGCGCGACTGGATGGACGTGCGCGGGGCCAACGCATGACCCCGCGGCTGGCGCTGGACGCGCTGCAGGTGCGCGCCGGCACGCGAACGCTGCTGGGCCCGGTGGACCTGGACCTGCGCGCCGGCGAGTGCCTGGGCCTGGTGGGCGAAAGCGGCAGCGGCAAGAGCCTCACCGTGCTGTCGCTGCTGGGCCTGCTGCCGCCGGGGCTCGCCGCCACCGGCACGCTGCGCCTGGACGGCCGCGCCATCGCCATCGATTCGCCCGAACACCGCGCGCTGCGCGGCCGCGCCATTGCCTGGATGCCGCAGGACCCGCAGGCCAGCCTGCACCCGCTGCGCACCGTGGGCGCCCAGCTGTGCGAAAGCCTGCGCGCGCTGCGCGGCCTGGACGCCGCCGCGGCCAAGCGCGAAGCCATCGCCCTGTTCGAGCGGCTGCAGCTGCCCGAACCGGCGGCGATGCTGCAGCGCCACCCGCACCAGCTGTCCGGCGGCCAGCGCCAGCGCGTGCTGCTGGCGCTCGCGCTGGCCGGCGCGCCGATGGTGCTGCTGGCCGACGAACCCACGTCGGCGCTCGACCCGCGCCTGGCCGGCGAAACCCTGCAGCTGCTCGACCAGCTGCGCCGCGACCTGGGCCTGTCGGTGCTGCTGGTGAGCCACGACCTGCCGCTGGTGGCCACCTACGCCCAGCGCGTGGCCATCCTGCGCCGCGGTGAACTGGTGGAACGCGGCGATGCCGCGGCGGTGTTCGCCCATCCGCAGCACGAGTACACCCGCGAACTGCTGGCCGCCGAACACCTGCCGCCGCCCCCGCAGGCCGCGCCCGGCCCGCTGCTGCTCGACATCGCCGCGCTCAGCGTGGCCTACCCGCGCGCGCCGGCGCCCGCGCTGCGCGACGCCAGCCTGCAGCTGCACCGCGGCGAATGCCTGGCCCTGGTGGGCGAAAGCGGCAGCGGCAAGAGCACGCTCGGCCGCGCCGTGCTGCGGCTGGCGCGCAGCGGCACCGCGGGCCGCATCGCGCTGGACGGCGAAGACCTGCTGGCCGCCGGCCGCGGCCGCCTGCGCGCGCTGCGCCGGCGCATCGGCGTGGTGTTCCAGGACCCCTACGCCTCGCTCGACCCGCGCATGCGCGTGCTGGACCTGGTGGCCGAACCGCTGCGCATCCACGGCATCGGCGATGGCGACGCGCGCCAGGCCAAGGCCCGCGCCCTGCTGTCCGACGTGGGCCTGGACCCGGCCCTGGCCCGGCGCTGGCCGCACGAACTGTCCGGCGGACAGCGCCAGCGCGTGGCCATCGCCCGCGCCCTGGCCACCGACCCCGACCTGCTGGTGTGCGACGAGGCGGTGTCGGCCCTGGACGCCCACCACCGCGCCGGCGTGCTGGCCCTGCTGGCCCGGCTCAAGCGCGAACGCGGCCTGGCCCTGCTGTTCATCACCCACGACTTCGCCGCCGCGCGGGCCCTGGCCGAGCGCACGGCGATCATCGCCGACGGACGCATCACGGCCTGCGGACCAACGGCCATGATCCTGGCCGGCGCCGCCCGGACTGGCTGATACACTCCAAGCGCCCCGGGGAAAGGGGGTGGACGAGAAGCCATGCCGCAGCGCCCGATGTCTCCCAACCTGGCCATGCCCGACCTGCCCGCGCCCGCGCGCGGCGACGACCCGGCGCAGCTGGCTGCGGAGATCCGCCGCCTGCGGGTGGACGTGGAGCGCCTGGGCCGGGCCGAGCGCCTGCAGCGCGCGCTGTTCGCCATCTCCGACCTGGCCAGTTCGGACGAGGAAACGTCGGTGGTGCTGCGCGGCCTGCACGAGATCGTCGGCCGGCTGATGTACGCCGAGAACTTCTACATCGTGCGCTACTCGCCCGACACCGAGTCCATGCGCTTCATCTACTTCGCCGACAGCATGGACCCGGTCTGCCCGGACCCGCTGGAGGAAATCCCGGCCTCCAGCATGGGCAACAGCCTCACCCTGGCCCTGATCCGCCACGGCCGCCCGGTGCTGGGCCCGTCCAGCCAGGTGCGGCGCGAACTGGGCGTGGTGCGCGACGACACCCTGGGCCCCGACAGCGAAGACTGGCTGGGCGTGCCGATGGTGGACGAAGGCGTGGTGCGCGGCGCGGTGGTCGTGCAGAGCTACGACCCCACCGCCCGCTACAGCGACGACGACTGCGTGCTGCTGGCCTACGTGGCCCAGCACATCCTCACCGCGCTGGCCCGCCGCGACGCCCAGGAGGAACTGGAGCGGCGCGTGGACGAGCGCACCCGCGAGCTGCGCGAACAGGTGACCGAGCGCGAGCGCAGCGAACGCCTGCAGGCGGCGCTGTTCCGCATTGCCGAACAGGCCGGCCGCAGCGAAAGCATCGAGGTGTTCTACGCCGAAGTGCACGGCATCGTCAGCGCGCTGCTCGATGCCCGCAACTTCTTCATCGCCCTGCTCACCGACGACGGCAACGAGCTGGCCTTCCCCTACTCGGTGGACGAACGCGACCAGAAGCGCCCGCGCCGCCGCCTCGCCAAGGGCCTGACCGAGTTCGTGCTGGCCTCGGGCCAGCCGCTGCTGGCCGACCGCAACGCCATCCACGACCTGGTGTCCGAGGGCAAGGTGCAGTCGTTCGGCACGCCGTCGGTGTGCTGGCTGGGCGTGCCGCTGCATCTGGAGGGCAAGGCCGCCGGCGTCATCGCGGTGCAAAGCTACACGCCCGACTACCTCTACACCCGGCGCGACCAGGAGCTGCTGAGCTTCGTGTCCTTCCACATCGCCCAGGCCCTGGAGCGGCGGCGGGCCAACGAATCGCTGCGCCAGGCCTACGCCGAGCTGGAGCAGCGCGTGGCTTCGCGCACCAGCGAACTGGCCGACGCCAACCGCGAGCTGCTCGACCAGATCTCGGTGCGCGAGCGCATGGAGCACAAGCTCAAGCACGAAGCCCTGCACGACACGCTCACCGGCCTGCCCAACCGCAGCCACCTGCTGGGCCGCATGGGCATGGCGCTGTCGCGCTTCCGGCACGACCCCAAGCAGCTGTTCGCGGTGCTGTTCCTGGACCTGGACCGCTTCAAGGTGGTGAACGATTCAGTGGGCCACCTGGTGGGCGACGAACTGCTGAAGGAAGCCGCGCGCCGCATCGGCCGCTGCGTGCGCGACCCGGACATGGTGGCGCGCCTGGGCGGCGACGAATTCGCGATCGTGCTCGACTTCATCCACACCGCCGACGACGCCGTGGCCGTGGCCGACCGCGTCATCGCCTCGCTGGCCGAACCCATGCGCATCGCCGGCAAGGAGCTGTACACCTCGGCCAGCATCGGCATCGCGCTGGTGGACGCGCGCTACCGCAGCCCGGAAGAACTGCTGCGCGACGCCGACGTGGCCATGTACCGCGCCAAGGCCAACGGCCGCCAGCGCTACGCCATCTTCGACGAACAGCTGCACGACGCCGCGCTCAAGCTGCTGGAGCTCGAAGGCGACCTGCGCCGCGCCCTGCAGCGCCAGGAGTTCGAACCCTACTACCAGCCCATCATCAACCTCTCCGACGGCAGCCTGATGGGCTACGAGGCGCTGATGCGCTGGCACCATCCCACGCGCGGGCTGTGCGCGCCGGGCGATTTCATCGCCATCGCCGAGGAAACCGG
Source organism: Arenimonas sp. (assembly GCA_035433005.1). GTDB lineage: Bacteria > Pseudomonadota > Gammaproteobacteria > Xanthomonadales > Xanthomonadaceae > Arenimonas. The sequence goes on from DAORUD010000026.1 coordinate 23,589, forward strand.
CAGCCTGGAACAGATGGACTGGCAGGTGTACGAACTGGTCTGCCGCGACATCCGCCGCCTGGCCGCGGGCAATGCCTACACCAGCCTGAACGTGGCGCCGCGCCACCTGCGCGCCCCGGATTTCTGCGAACGCCTGCTGGAGCTGATGTCGCGCAACGGCGTCAGGCCGGGCCAGCTGCGGCTGGAGGTCACCGAAGGCGCGCTGCTGGAACAGCCCGACCTGGTCCAGCTGTGCCTGGGCCGGCTGCGCGACGCCGGCGTGGCGACGATGCTGGACGATTTCGGCACCGGCTACTCGTCGCTGTCCTACCTGCACCGCTTCCCGCTGCACGGGCTGAAGATCGACCGCAGCTTCGTGGCCGAACTGCGCAGCGGCGAAAGCGGCGGCAGCACGGCCATCGTGCGCGCCATCCGGCTGCTGGCCGATTCACTGGGGCTGGAAGTGATCGCCGAAGGCATCGAAACCGAAGACCAGCGCTACCAGCTGCGCCTGCTGGGCCTGAGCCTGGGCCAGGGCTATCTGTTCTCGCGGCCGGCTTCCATCGGCACCATGATGCGGCGCTACGGGGTCGAGTCGCTCGACTGAGGCGGCAGCAGGCCTTCGGCGCGCAGCCAGGCGATGGTGTCGGCCAGCAGCTGCGGCAGCGGCGTGCTGCGGTAGCCCAGCTCGCGTTCGGCCTTG
>DAORUD010000027.1:0-24178 GCA_035433005.1 Arenimonas sp.
CGATGCCGGTGGTGACGCCGCAGCCGATGTAGCAGACCTTGTCGAACGGCGCGTCCTCGCGGATCTTCGCCAGCGCGATCTCGGGCACCACGGTGAAGTTGGAGAACGTGGACGTGCCCATGTAGTGCAGCACCGGCTTGCCGTCCAGCGTGAAGCGGCTGCTGCCGTCGGGCATCAGGCCCTGGCCCTGGGTGCTGCGGATGGACTGGCAGAGGTTGGTCTTGGGGTTGAGGCAGTACTCGCACTGCCGGCACTCGGGCGTGTACAGCGGGATGACGTGGTCGCCCTTCTTCAGCGTGGTCACGCCCGGGCCCACGTCCACCACGATGCCCGCGCCCTCGTGGCCCAGGATGGCCGGGAACAGGCCCTCGGGGTCGTCGCCCGACAGCGTGAACTGGTCGGTGTGGCAGACGCCGGTGGCCTTGATCTCCACCAGCACTTCGCCGAAGCGCGGGCCTTCCAGGTCGACGGTTTCGATGGTCAGCGGCGCTCCGGCCCGGTGCGCGACGGCGGCTCTGGTCTTCATGCGGTGGTCTCCCGAGGTCAGGACCGCAGGTTACCGCAGCACGCGCCGGGCGGCTGTCGCCACCGCGCGAAGGCAGCGTCCCGTGGGCCGCCTTGGCAAGCGGCTCAGGGCGCGCCGGGGGCCGGCGGGCCGGCCGGCAGCTTGGCCTGCTCGCGGATAAGGCGCCAGGCGCCGAAGGTCATCGCGCTGGCCACCAGCACGCCCACGCCGAACACCACGGCGGAACCGAACGCGGCCAGGAACTTGTGCAGCCAGACAAAGGACAGGTCGCCGAAGCGGTACACGGCCGTGTCGATGACGGCCTTGCCCTTGTAGCGGGTTTCGCGGTCCACGCGCGTGTAGATGGTTTCGCGGCCCGGCTTGGCCAGCGCGAACTCGCCGGCGCGCGTGGCGATCTGCACCACGGCCACCAGCATCGGCAGCGGCGAGGCGGTGAGCGCGGCGAAGCCCAGCAGGATCGCGAACGCCGGCACCAGCAGCACCGGCCCCACGCCGTAGCGCACCAGCAGCGGCCGGGTCAGGAACACCTGCACCAGGATCGTGACCAGGTTGATGGCCAGGTCAATGTTGGCGTAGAACGCCGTGCGCGCCTCGTCGCCCGGATAGAACGCGCGTGCGATCGCCGCCTGCTCGTTGTACAGCAGCGTGCCCACGCCCACGCCGAAGAACATCAGCACCGCCATCGCCCGCAGCAGCGGCTGGTCGCGCAGCAGGCGCAGGCCGGCCAGCATGCTGCCGCCCATGGCGGCCTCGGCCGCCGACGCGCCGCGCGACTGTTCCCGCGCGCGCGCCCAGCGGGCCAGCTTCAGGATGCAGCCCACGCAGACGGCCAGCAGCGCCGCCGACACCAGCAGCAGGTTGGCCACGCCGATCTGGTGCACCAGCACGCGGGTGATGATCGGCCCCAGGAACGCGCCGGCCGTGCCGCCGACGGCGATGAAGCCATACAGCCGGCGCGCTTCGATGTCGGTGTAGATGTCGGCCATGAAGCTCCAGAACACCGACACCGCGAACAGGTTGAACACCGCCACCCAGATGAAGAAGGCCGCGCCGCGCCCCGGCACTTCCCGCCCGAACACCAGGTAGAAGCCCAGCAGGCAGGCGATGAACGCCAGGTACAGCACCGGCAGGAACACCCGACGCGGGAACCGGCTCACCAGCGCCCCGTAAACCGGCTGCAGCACCACCATGGCGATGAAGGTGCCGGTGAACAGCAGCTGCAGCGTCAGTTCGCCCAGCGCCCAGCCGCGCGCGGCGGCCCACTCCACCAGCGCCAGCGGGAACACCGCCTCCACGTCCGCCGAGGCGCCCATGGCGTCGCGCACCGGGCGCAGCACGTAATAACCCGTCAGCAGGAAGAAGAAGTACAGGAACGACCACAGCAAGGGCGGGAACTCCCGCAGCGCGCCGCGAAGGTGGTCGAAGCGGCCGGCGGTGCCTGTGCCTGGGGTCATGTGCCATCCCGGTGGGGTGGCCGCACCATAAGCCAACCCGCCCGCCCGAGGCCAGCCCGCCGGGCCGGTGTGAGCCCCGTCACGCTTGCGCAGCGGCACTGTCGGGCTCCGAGTGTTTGCTCTAGAACGGGAGCCTAGCCTCGGGCCGTCATCGAAAAAAGAAGTCCCCGTGTACGACTACATCATCGTGGGTGCCGGCTCCGCCGGCTGCGTGCTGGCCAACCGCCTGAGCCAGGATCCGGCCAACCGGGTGCTGCTGCTGGAAGCCGGCCCCAGCGACTGGCATCCCTTCATCCACATGCCCGCGGGGCTGGCCAAGCTGGTGGGCAAGAAGGGCGTGAACTGGGATTACAGCACCGCGCCCGAGCCGGCGCTGGGCAACCGCCCGCTGTGGTGGCCGCGCGGCAAGGTGCTGGGCGGCTCGAGTTCCATCAACGCCATGTGCTACATCCGCGGCAACGCCCGCGACTACGACGAATGGGCCGCCCTGGGCGCCGACGGCTGGCACTGGGACAACGTGCTGCCTTACTTCAAGCGCAGCGAAGGCAACGAGCGCGGCGGCAGCGAATTCCACGGCGGCGACGGCCCGCTGGGCGTGTCCGACCCGCGCCACCGCAACCCGCTGTCGGAAGTGTTCCTGGAAGCCGCGCGCCAGGCCGGCCACGCGCCCACCGACGATTTCAACGGCGCACGCCAGGAAGGCTTCGGCTGGTACCAGACCACCACCCGCGACGGCGCCCGCAGCTCCAGTGCCCGGGCCTACCTCAAGCCCGTGCGCAAGCGCCCCAACCTCACCGTGATCACCGGCGCCACCGCCAGCCGCGTCACCATCACCGACGGCCGCGCCACGGGCGTGGTGTATTCGGTGAACGGCAAGGGCGCCTTCCATCAAGTCGCCGGCAAGGAAGTGATCCTGAGCGGCGGCGCCATCAATTCGCCGCAGCTGCTGATGCTCTCGGGCATTGGCCCGGCCGCGCACCTGCGCCAGCACGGCATCACCGTGGTGCGCGACCTGCCGGGCGTGGGCGGCAACCTGCAGGACCACCTGGACGTGTGCACGCTGCAGCGCTGCGTGCGCGGGCTCAGCTACGACCAGCTCAGCGACGTGTCGGTGGGGCTGCAGTACTACCTGTTCCGCAAGGGCCCCGGCACCAGCAACATCGCCGAGACCGGCGGCTTCCTGCGCAGCTCGCTGGCCGAAGACGAACGCCCCGACATCCAGTTCCACTTCGTGCCGGCCCAGCTCGACGACCACGGCCGCAACCTGCTGCCCGGCCACGGCTACACGCTGCACGCCTGCGGCCTGCACCCGCGCAGCCGCGGCCGCATCCACCTGGCCAGCGCCAGCGCCGGCGACAAGGTGCGCATCGAGGCCGGTTACCTCAGCGACCCGGAAGGCTACGACCTGAAGGTGATGCTGGAAGCGCTGCGGCTGTCGCGCGAGATCCTGGCGCAGCCCGCCTTCGCGGGCTACCGCGGCGAAGAGCTGCAGCCGGGCGCACAGGTGCAGGACGAGGCCGGCCTGGTGGAATTCATCCGCCGCAAGGCCGAGTCCATCTACCACCCGGTGGGCACCTGCCGCATGGGCCGCGTGGACGACCCCGACACCGTGGTGGACCCGCAGCTGCGCGTGGTCGGCGTGGCGGGCCTGCGCGTGGTGGACGCTTCGGTGATGCCCAAGCTGGTGAGCGGCAACACCAATGCGCCCACCATGATGATTGCCGAACGCGCCGCCGACCTGATCCTGGGCAAGGCGGCCTGAGCCCCCCGGCGCCGCGGCTTACGCGGCGCCTTCCAGCACCGGCGGCAGCGGGCAGTGCAGCGAGGCGCAGACCACGCGCAGCAGCTCGGCCTCGGCCACGCAGATGCGGCCGTCGTGGCTCACCGCGGCCACCAGGCCCTCCATCAGCAGCTCCTTGCCGCGCGGCTCCACCCGGTCCAGCACGGGCCAGGCTTCGTCCATGGCCCGCATCGGGTCGGCGGGTGGACGGTAGGGCGCGTTCGCGCGCGGGAACACCAGGGCCATGCCGGCCAGGTAGGCGCGCATCGCCGCGCCCGGTTCGTCGTGGCCGGCCTGGGCCAGCAGCGCCATCAGCGTGATCGCGTGCTCGGCGCAGCTGGCCAGGCGGCGGTCGCCCGCCACCCAGGTGCCGGCCGGGTCCAGCGCATCGCGCACCTGCACCCGCAGCAGCCGCCCCAGCGAATACTCGAACAGGCTGACCTTGCCGTCCGCGTGCGTCAGCGCGAAGCAGGCGTCCATGAACTTTTCCAGCTCGGGCCGCGGGCGCCGGCGCAGCGCCGGCATGGCCATCGCCGCCAGCGGCAGGCACAGGATGCGCGGCAGGTCGGCCAGGCGGTCGGCGTAGTCCAGCGCCTGGCGCGACACGCGTTCGTCCTGGCGGGCCGACAGTTCGTACTGCTGGGCGTCGCGCACCTTGCCAGGCGGTGCCAGCAGCAGGCCGTACAGCAGCGGCACCGCCTCGTCGCGCTCGTGCGCGGCGCGCTTGAGCACCTCGGGAATCGCGTTCACCAGCGCACTGGCGCGGACGTAGTCATTGGCCTGCGGCGCACCCACCTGGGCGACCACCGCCGGCGGCGTGACCGGCATTTCCGCACGGTCGTCGGGCAGCGGCGGCGAGGGCCGCGCATCCAGCCCCAGCGCCTGGTCTTCGTCCAGGCCCGAGGGCGGATGCATCTGCCAGCGCGCGGCCAGGTCCACCAGCGCATCGGCCTTGAACGAAGGCTCCAGCGCCTGGATGCGGGCCACCAGCGGCGGATGGGTGGCGAACAGCGAGGAGTAGCCCACGCCGTCGCCGAACAGCATGTGCGCCACTTCCTCGGCGTCGCGGCTGGCCAGCTTCGAGCCCTCGCCCACGCCGGCGATCTTCTTGAGCGCGCCGGCCAGGCCCTTGGTCTGGCGGGTGAACTGCACGGCCGACGCATCGGCCAGGAACTCGCGCTGGCGGCTCACGCCGGCCTTGATCATCCGGCCGAACAGCATGCCGATCGAGCCCACCACCACCAGGCCCAGCGCCACCGCCATCACCGGCAGCGTGCCTTTGGAACTGCCGCCCATGCGCCCATGCATCAGCACCTTGCGGCCCACCACGCCCAGCACCAGGATGCCGAACAGCACGCCCATCAGCCGGATGTTGAGCCGCATGTCGCCGTTGAGCACGTGGCTGAACTCGTGCGCGATGACGCCCTGCAGTTCGTCGCGGTTGAGCTTGTCCAGCGCGCCGCGCGTCACCGCCACCGCGGCGTCGCTGGTGGCGTAGCCGGCGGCGAAGGCGTTGATGCCGGCCTCCTCCTCGAGCACGAACACCTGCGGCACCGGCACGCCCGAAGCGATGGCCACTTCCTCCACCACGTTGCGCAGGCGGCGGTAGTGGAAGTCGTGCGTGTCCTCGGGCACCGGGGTGCCGCCCATCTGCTGCGCCACGGCGGCACCGCCGGCCCGCAGGCTGGAAATGCGGTACAGGGACGCGATGCCGATGACGCCCAGCGTGCCCAGCGTGACCGCCACCACCGCCGCCCAGCGGGTGCCCGGCAGGGTGCTTTCGCTGAACCCGCCGCCCACCAGCAGCACGATGCCGTTGAGGGCGACCACGATGCCCGCCACCGCCGCCGCGAACAGCACGACCAGCCGCTTGGACTGGCGCCGGGCCTGGTCCTGGCGCTCGAAGAAATTCATTCGGGTCCGGCCTCCGGAAAAACGCCCCCGCGCGACGGCGGGGGCGGCGACGTCAGAACGAGACCTTGGGCGCCTGGCGCTGGGCCGGGTCGGTGATCTCGAGCAGCGCGGCGGCGGCGAAATTGAACATGCCGGCGATGATGCTGGAAGGGAACACCTCGCGCCGGTTGTTGTAGGCCATCACGCTGTCGTTGTAGGCCTGCCGGGCGAAGGCGATGCGGTTCTCGGTGGAGGTGAGTTCCTCGGTGAGCTGCATCATGTTCTGGTTGGCCTTCAGGTCCGGGTAGGCCTCGGCCACCACCATCAGCCGCGACAGCGCGCCGGCCAGGCCGGACTCGGCGCCGCCCAGCGCGGCCATGGCCGACGGATCGCCGGGGTTGGCCTTGGCGGCGGCCAGGCCGCTGACGGCCGCGGCGCGCGCCTGGACCACGGCCTCGAGCGTCTCGCGCTCGTGCTTGAGGTAGCCCTTGGCCACTTCCACCAGGTTGGGTATCAGGTCGTAGCGGCGCGTCAGCTGCACGTCGATCTGCGCGAACGCGTTCTTGAAGGCATTGCGGGCGGTGATCAGCCCGTTGTAGATGCCCACTCCCCAGAACAGGCCGATGGCGGCGACCACGACCAGCACGAGCAAAGTCATCATCATTCGTCTCCCCTTTATTCAGTCCACCGCGCGGTTGCCGCGCTAGAATGGACCGGTTCCGCCAGCATACGTCGGTCATGCCACTCACGAAAGCCAGCCCCCGCGGGCGACTCCCCACCCTCCTTCTTGCCGCCGCGCTGGCCCTGGCCTGCACGGCGGGCGCCACGCCCGTGCTCGCCGCCGGCAAGGCCCCCGACTTCAGCGCCGACGCCAGGGAGATCGAACGCCTGGCCGAAGGCGTGGTGCAGCAATCGCGCATCCCCGGCATGGCCATGGCCATCGTGCAGGACGGCAAGGTGCTGTCGGCGCGCGGCTATGGCGTGGTAGACAGCCGCAACCCGCAGCCGGTGGGCCCCGACACGGTGTTCCGCATCGCCTCGCTGTCCAAGGCCTTCGCCGGCACGCTGAGCGCGATCCTGGTCAGCGAAGGCGCCATGTCCTGGGACAGCCCGGTGTCCAACCAGCTGCCTGCGTTCGCGCTGCGCGACCTGCAGGGCGCCCAGCGCCTGACGGTGCGCGAAATCCTCAGCCACCGCGTGGGCCTGGGATACAACACCTACGACCGCGACCTGGAGGCCGACCAGCCTTATCCGGTGCTGGCCGAGAAACTGTCGCAGGCGCCGATGACCTGCAGCCCGGGCGACTGCTACGCCTACCAGAACATCGCCTTCAGCCTGGTCGGCGACCTGGTGTTCGCCACCACCGGCGACTTCTACTCGCACCAGGTGGAGAAGCGGCTGTTCCACCCGCTGGGCATGTACGGCGCCACCTACGGCCGCGACGGCCTGGAGGCCAGCCCCAGCTGGGCGCGTCCGCACGTGCGCAGCGGCGGCAAGTGGCTGGCCGTGCGGCCCAAGGAAACCTACTACCGCATCCCGCCGGCGGCCGGCGTCAACGCCAGCATCAACGACATGGCGCAGTGGCTGATAGCGCAGATGGGCCACCGCCCCGACGTGCTGTCACCCGAAGTGCTCAACGAAATCCAGACCCCGCAGGTGTCCACGCCCGGCGAGATCCGCGGCGGCGGCTGGCGCCGCGAACGCCTCAAGAGCGCGTACTACGGCCTGGGCTGGCGCATCTACGACTATGCCGGCCACACCCTGGTCTTCCACGGCGGCGCCGTGCAGGGCTACCGCGCGGTGGCGGCCTTCCTGCCCGACCGCGACATCGGCGTGGTGATCCTCTGGAACAGCGAAAGCGCCATGCCCAACGGCCTGCTGCCCACCGCCCTGGACCGCGCGCTGGGACTGCCCCGGCGCGAGTGGCTGGCGCCCGAACCCGTGCGGCCCACGCCGCGCCGCCGGCGCTGAAGCCAGCGGCGCCCGGCTTTCGCCGCGGCGCTTCCCGGAACGCGGAAACAAGAACGCCGGCGCAAGGCCGGCGTTTCTGATCGGTGCCTCTGGTAAAGCCTCCCTCCCCGCCTGGGCAACACGGGGAGAGAGCCCAGATTTACAGCGTTGGCAGACCCGTCTTACAGCGACGGAGCAACCGGGGCGGCCGGCATGGCAGCCGGCTTCTTGGCGGCGGGCTTCTTGGCCGCCTTCTTCTTGGCAGCCGGCTTCTTCGCAGCCTTCTTGGCGGCCGGCTTCTTGGCAGCCTTCTTGGCGGTCTTCTTCGCAGCCTTCTTGGCGGCCGGCTTCTTGGCAGCCTTCTTCGCAGCCTTCTTGGCCGGCTTCTTGGCAACCTTCTTGGCAGCCTTCTTCGCAGCCTTCTTGGCCGGCTTCTTGGCGACCTTCTTGGCAGCCTTCTTCACGGCCTTCTTGGCGACCTTCTTGGCAACCTTCTTGGCGGCCTTCTTCACGGTCTTCTTCACTGCCTTCTTGGCAGCGGCCTTCTTCACGGTCTTCTTGGCAGCGGCCTTTTTGGCCGGCTTCTTCGCAGCTTTCTTCGTAGCCATGGTGTCAACTCCTCGTCAGTTGGCGTTTGGACTGCCCAGTCACAAAGGCACCGCCACGGGACGATTCCCGCGGCGCACCGCCGCCGCGCACGATGCACGGAGGACGGGTAGGGTCCGGCGCATGACTGCGCCGGGAATGAAAACGCCCGGGCCGAGACCGGTCCGGGCGTTGGAAAGTCGGGCTTTGCGGATGCTGGAAACACGTTTCGCGGAGGGATGGTTGCCCTGATCCACCGTGTTGGGTTCCCGGGTGGAGTTCCGTTTCGTGACTCGTGTTGTGGATTCGTTCCTGATCACTCGCATCCGCAGTTGACATCTGCTGGGCGAAAGCTAATCACGGGAAATCTTGATGTCAACAACTTTGCAGAAATAATTTCAAGCGCCCGGTCGCGTCGGCGGTCGTAGGCATGCCTCCGTCGGCGCTGTCGGAATTACACCCACGGGACGCGGCATGTTTGGCCTTCGCGAAAAAGTGCTTTAAAAAAGCCGCGCGCAAGTTCCGGGAAACGTCCGCGCGGCTTTTCGATCGCCGCGCGCGGCCGCGGCGGGGGCGCCTTCCGGCCTTCTCGGGGGCATGAAAAAAACTTTTTGCGGCACTGCGGCGAACGGCGCTTTTGCGTTCCCGAAACCGCGAACTGCGCGAACTCCGGTCGCACCCGGCACACCTTCGACGGCGTGTCGGCGGACTCGCCGACGGTTCCGCGGGCCGGAAAAAGCACCGGCCGCACAAGGCGGCCGGCGCGGGTGGCGCGATGGAGGGGACGTCGGCTCAGTGGCCTTCGTCCTCCAGCAGCTGGGCGTAGTCGTCGGGCGAGAGAAGCTCTTTCACCTGGTCGGGCTCGCTGGCCTCGACCACGAAGATCCAGCCTTCGCCGTAGGCGTCCTCGTTGATGGTCTCGGGCTTGTCCGACAGGGCCGAGTTGACCTCCACCACCTTGCCCGACACCGGGGAATAGACGTCGGACGCGGCCTTGACCGACTCGACCACGGCGGCGGCGTTGCCCTGTTCGACGGTGTCGCCCACGTTGGGCAGCTCCACGTACACCAGGTCGCCCAGCAGGCCCTGGGCGTGCTCGGAAATGCCGACGGTGATGCGGCCGCTGTCTTCGACGCGGGCCCATTCGTGGGACTTGAGGAACTTCAGGTCGCCGGGAATCTCACTCATGACAGGCCTCGGTGTGTGTGCGGGCGGGGGGTGCGGATAGTCTAGCGGGGAGGACGCGCCGCCGCATTACGCGCGGCGCGGCCGGATCAGCCGAGCACGCCGGGCTGGGCGGCGCCGTCGCGGACGAACGGGTACTTCACCACGCGCACCGGCAGGCGCTTGCCGCGGATGTCCACTTCCACCGCGCCGGTGTCGCCGGCCGGCACGCGCGCCAGCGCAATGGCCTTGCCCAGGGTGGGCGAGAAGGTGCCGGAAAGGATCTCGCCCTCGCCCGCCGCGGTGAACACCGCCTGCCCGTGGCGCAGCACGCCCTTGTCGTCCAGCACCAGGCCGATCATCTGGCGGGCGGCGCCGGCCGCCTTCTGCGCCTCCAGCGCGGCGCGGCCGGTGAAGTCACGGCCCTCGTCCAGCGCCACCGTCCAGGCCAGGCCCGCTTCGTAGGGCGTGGCCGATTCGTCCATGTCCTGGCCGTACAGCGCCATGCCGGCTTCCAGGCGCAGCGTGTCGCGCGCGCCCAGGCCGGCGGGCTTCACGCCCACGGCCAGCAGGCGGTTCCAGAAATCCACGGCCATCGCTTCGGGCACCATGATCTCGAAGCCGTCTTCGCCGGTGTAGCCGGTGCGCGCCACGAACAGGCCGTCGGCCTCGCAGGCGACGAACTTGCCCAGCTTGCCGGCGGCCTGCGCCGCCGCGGGCGACAGCAGCTCGATCACCTTGGCGCGGGCGTTCGGGCCCTGCACCGCCACGATGGCCAGGTCGCGGCGCTCGCTGATGGTGATGCCGAAGGGGGCGGCCTGCGCGGTGATCCAGGCCAGGTCCTTGTCGCGGGTGGCGGCGTTGACCACCAGGCGGAAGAAGTCCTCGGCCATGAAGTAGATGATCAGGTCGTCGATGACGCCGCCGCTGGCGTCGAGCATGCAGGCGTACAGGGCCTTGCCCGGCACCTTGAGCTTGTCCACCGAGTTGGCCACCAGCGTGCGCAGGAAGGGCCGCACCTGCGCGCCGCGCAGGTCCAGGATGGTCATGTGCGAGACGTCGAACATGCCGGCGTCGCGGCGCACGTGGTGGTGTTCCTCGATCTGCGAGCCGTAGTTGATCGGCATGTCCCAGCCACCGAAGTCCACCATCTTGGCGCCGAGTGCGCGGTGGGTGTCGTTGAAGACGGTTTTCTTGGTCATGGCCTGCCCTTGGATGCGTCGAGTCCCGCATTATCGCAGAGGCGCCGGTCCGCCGGCACGAACCCCCTCGGCCCGCCGCAAGAGGCGGGCATGTGCCCAAGCGGAAGCCCTATCGCTGCTGGCGCACCAGCCACCACACCGGCAGCAGCCCGACGGCGCACAGCCACAGCGCCGGCCAGGCGGCCTGCGCCCACAGGCCTTCGCTGGTGTAGGCGTGGATCTTCACCGCCAGCGTGTCCCAGCCGAACGGCCGCAGCATCAGGGTGGCGGGCAGCTCCTTCACCGTTTCCACCAGCACCAGCAGCAGCGCGGCCACCAGGCCCGGGCGCAGCAGCGGCAGCACGATGCGGCGCAGGCGCGTGGCCGCGGGCACGCCCAGCAGCCGCGCCGACTCCAGCAGCGACGGGCGCAGGGCCTGGAACGCGGCTTCGGTCGCCTCGTGCCCGACGCGGAAGAAGCGCGCGGCCAACGCCAGCAGCACGCCCACCAGGCTTGAACTCAGCGCCAGGCCGGACAGCCAGGGCAGCGCGCGCTCGGCCGCCAGCAGCAGCCACATCGCGCCCACCGCCAGCACCGTGCCCGGCACCGCATAGCCCAGGCCGGCCGCGAAGCCGGCGGCCTGCACGCCGCGGTCGCCGCCGCTGCGGCGGGCCAGCAGCGCGAACACCAGCGACAGCGCCAGCACCACCAGCGCCGCCATGGCCGCCAGGCGCGCGGTGTTCCAGGCCGCCTCGCCCACTTCGGGCAGCGCGGCGCGCGCCTCCCACGACCACGCCACCAGCTGCAGCACCGGCACCACGAAGCCCAGGCCCACCGTCAGCGCCGCGAGCGCCGTCACCGACCAGCCGCGCCAGCCCGCCAACTTGCGACGCGGCGGCGCCAGGCCCTGCCGGGTGGCGTGGCGCGCGCGGCCACGCGCCATCCGTTCCAGCACCAGCACCAGCGCCACCGCGCCCAGCATGGCGAACGCCAGCTGCGCCGCCGCCGGCAGCGAGTACAGGCCGAACCAGGTCTTGTAGACGGCGGTGGCCAGGGTATCCACGCCCAGGATGCTGACCGCGCCGAAATCCGCCAGCGCTTCGAGCAGCACCAGGGTCAGGCCCGCCACCCACGCCGGCCGCGCCATCGGCAGCGCCGCGCGCAGGAAGGCCGACAGCGGCCCGTGGCCGAGCGAACGCGCGGCGTCCATCGCCGCACTGCCCTGGCGCAGGAAGGCCGCGCGCACGATCAGGAACACATACGGATACAGCACCAGCGCCAGCACCGCCGCCGCACCCGGCACGCTGCGCAGTTCAGGGAAGCCGGCGGGCGCACCGCCCAGCGCGCGCCACGCGGACTGCAGCGGCCCGGCGTAATCGGCCAGCCCGACGTAGACGAAGGCGACGACGTAGCCCGGCAGCGCCATCGGCAGCACCAGCGCCCAGTCGAACAGGCGGCGCCCCGGCCACTCGAAGCGTGCGCTGGCCCAGGCAAAGCCCACGCCGGGCAGAAGCGCGAAGACCGAAATCAGCGCCAGCAGGGCCAGCGTGTTGCGCAGCGCCAGCGGCAGCACCTGGTCGAACAGGTGCGGCCACACGTCCGGCTGCGGCAGGCCGAACGCACTGCCCAGCCACAGCGCCGGCAGCACGATCGGCAGCGCCAGCGTCCACGCCAGCGCGCGCCGCCACGCCACGCCCGTCGCGGGCCGGATCACGGGCTCAGCGCCAGCCGGCGCGGTCCATCAGCCGCACGGCTTCGGCCTGGCGCTTGCCGGCCACCGACACGTTCACCGGATCGGCGCGGAACGGACCCCACGCGGCCACCACCGGGTCGAGCTTCACGCCCGGGCGCGCCGGCGTTTCGAAGTTCACCGCCGCGAACTCGGCCTGCACCGCGTCCGAGGCCAGCCACTCCAGGAACTTGCGCGCCTCGGCCTTGTTGCGCGACGCGGCGACGACGCCGGCGCCCGACACGTTCACGTGTGCGCCCGCGCCGGCCTGGTCGGCCCAGAACACCTGTACCGGGAAGCCGGGCGTGTCGTGCTGCAGGCGGCCCAGGTAATAGGTGTTGACCAGGCCCACGTCGCACTGGCCCGCGGCGATGGCGTTGGCCAGCAGCGTGTCGTCGGCGAAGGGCGCGGTGGCCAGGTTGGCCACCCAGCCGCGCACCACCTTCTCGGTGCGCTCGGCGCCGAGGCGTTCGATCATCGTGGCCACCAGCGACTGGTTGTAGACCTTCTTGGACGAACGCAGGCACAGGCGGCCCTTCCACTTCGCATCGGCCAGGGCTTCGTAGGTGGACAGTTCGGCCGGCTTCACCCGCGCGGTGGAATACACCAGCGTGCGAGCGCGCAGCGACAGCGCGAACCAGCGGCCCTGCGGGTCGCGCAGGTGGGCGGGGATGGCGGCGTCCAGCGCCGGCGACTTCGTCGGGTCCAGCAGGCCGCGCTCGGCCGCCTGCCAGAGGTTGCCGGCGTCCACGGCCATGAACAGGTCGGCGCGGGTGTTGGCGCCTTCGGCCGCGATGCGCTCGATCAGCACCGGCGCCGCGTCGGACAGCAGGCGCACGCGCGTGCCGGTTTCGCGCTCGTAGCGGTCGAAGATCGGCTTGACCAGCGGTTCCTTGCGCTCGGTGTAGACCACCAGTTCGGCGGCCTGCAGCGATGGCGCCACGAGGCAGGCAATCAGGAGAAGGACGGCGTTGCGGGACATGGGCGACTCCGGGTGCGGATGTCGCCAATGATAATGATTCTCATCCGCTTGGCAAGGAGGGCAGCCCGCCCTCCCTGCCGTGGGTTCAGTCGACCGCGCGCACCTGCAGCGACATGTTGTTGGCGCTGACCACGCGCACGCGCGCGCCCTGAGGCAGGTCCTCGCCTTCGGCGGTCCAGAAGGCGTCGCCGATCTTCATGCGGCCGCGGCCGTCCACGATGGCCTGCTCGAGCGTGAACACCTGGCCAATCAGCTGTTCACCGCGACGGTTGAGCAGCGGCTGGTCGCTGGGCCGCTCCTTGTCGCGGAAGAACTTCACGTAAACCATGATGGACACGAAGGCCAGCAGCACGAAAGCGATGGCCTGCCAGATGGGCGGGATGCCCGGCACCACCAGCAGCAGCGTGAACACCACCGCCGCCGCCAGGCCCAGCCACAGCATGAACACGCCGGGCGCCAGCGTCTCGGCCGCGATCAGCAGCAGCGCCAGGCCACCCCAGACGATCAGCTCCGGGCGCATGTCAGCCCCCGATCCGCGGCGGCTGCGGCTGCGGCTTGGGCGCGGTGGCGGGTGCCGCGGCGCCCTTCAGGCCCAGGCTTTCCTTGGCCAGCTCGGCGATGCCGCCCAGCGAGCTCAGGATGCCGGTGGACTCCATCGGCATCAGCACGAACTTCTGGTTGGGCGCTTCCGCCAGCGCCTTGAACGCCTCGATGTACTTCTGGGCCACGAAGTAGTTGATGGCCTGCACGCTGCCCTTGGAAATGGCGTCGGACACCATCTGCGTGGCCTTGGCCTCGGCTTCGGCCAGGCGCTCGCGCGCCTCGGCGTCGCGGAAGGCGGCTTCGCGCTTGCCTTCGGCCTCCAGGATGGCGCCCTGCTTCTCGCCTTCGGCACGCAGGATCTCGGAGGCGCGGTGGCCTTCGGCTTCCAGGATGTTGGCGCGCTTCTCGCGCTCGGCCTTCATCTGCCGGGCCATGGAATCAATCAGGTCGCGCGGCGGCTGGATGTCCTTCAGTTCGATGCGGTTGACCTTGATGCCCCACGGGTGCGTGGCCACGTCCACCACGCTGAGCAGCTTGGCGTTGATCTCGTCGCGCTTGGACAGCGACTCGTCCAGGTCCATCGAGCCGATCGAGGTGCGGATGTTGGTCATCACCAGGGCGATGGTGGCCTGTTCGAGGTTGCTCACCTCATACGCGGCCTTCGCGGCATCCAGCACCTGGAAGAAGATCACGCCGTCCACCTTCACCACGGCGTTGTCGCGGGTGATGACGTCCTGCGAGGGCACGTCCAGCACCTGTTCCATCATGTTGACCTTGCGGCCCACGCCCTGGATGACCGGCATCAGGAAGTGCAGGCCCGGGCTCATGGTGTGGGTGTACTTGCCGAAGCGCTCGACGGTCCACTCGTAGCCCTGCGGCACCATGCGCACCGTCTTGATCAGCACGATGACGCCTGCGAGCAGGATGATGATGGTCAGGATTTCCACGGTGCGGTGCTCCCCGGTTGGCTTGGGTCGAGTTTATAGGCAAGGCGGGGCCTGTCGCCTGCTGTTATTGCGAATCATTCTCACCCGTAATAACATTGCCGCGTCGGGCGCCCCGCCCCGCCGCAAAGCCTTTCCAAGGAACGCCATGTCCCCCACCCTGCGCCTCGCCATCACGCTCGCCCTGCTGCCCGCCGCCTCCCTGGCCTCGGCCCAGGCGACCACGAACCCCGACGAATCGCTGGTGCGGCTGGACAGCGTGAACGTGTTCGGCAAGCCGCAGGACGTGGACAAGGCCGCCGGCTCGGCCCACTACCTCGACGGCGAGACGCTGGATAAGTTCAACTACCGCGACGTGCACCGCGTGCTGCGCCAGGTGCCCGGCGTGTACCTGGTGGAAGAGGACGGCTACGGGCTGCGCCCCAACATCGGCATCCGCGGCTCGGGCACCGACCGCAACAGCCGCATCACGGTGATGGAGGACGGCGTGCTGATTTCGCCGGCGCCTTACGCCGCGCCCGCCGCATACTACTTCCCGACCATGAGCCGCATCAGCGCCGTGGAAATCCGCAAGGGCTCGGCCTCGGTGCAGGCCGGGCCGCGCACCACGGGCGGCGCGCTGAACCTGATTTCCACGCCGATCCCGGGCGAGGCGTCGGCCGAAGTGGACCTGTCGGCCGGCAGCGACGGCACCCTGCTGGTGCACGGCTGGGCGGGCGCCATGGGCGAGCGCTTCGGCGGGTTGATCGAGGGCGTACGGCAGCAGTCCGACGGCTTCAAGCGCATTGATGGCGGCGGCGACGCCGGCTTCTCGCTCAATGACTTCGTCGGCAAGCTGCGCTGGGTGAGCGCGCCGGACGCCGCGCGCTACCAGCAGCTGGACTTCAAGATTGGCCGCAACACGCAGGACAGCAATGAAACCTACCTGGGCCTGACCGACGCCGACTTCGGGCTGGACCCGAACCGTCGCTACGCGGCCTCGCGCCTGGACAACATCCAGACCGAGCAGCAGCTTTACGAGTTGCGCCACCTGATCGAACTCAGCGACACCGTGGACCTCACCACCGTGGCCTACCGCACGGAGTTCTCGCGCAACTGGTACAAGCTCAACGACGTGCTGAACCCGGGCAGCGGTTCGTACATCGGCATCAGCACGATCCTGGACGACCCGGCCACCTACGCGGCGCAGTACGCCTGGCTGACCGGCGCCAGCAGCCCCGACAACGCCCTGCGCCTGCGCAACAACAACCGCCGCTACTACGCCCAGGGCGTGCAGAGCGTGCTCGGCCTGTCGCTGGCCAGCGGCGCCACCACGCACGACGTGGAAGTGGGCCTGCGCCTGCACCGCGACCAGGAAGACCGCTACCAGGACGACGACCGCTACCGCATGCAGGACGGCCAGCTGGTGCTGACCCGCGACGGCGCGCCGGGTACCCAGGACAACCGCGTGGGCGACGCGGAGGCGCTGTCGCTGTACGTGCAGGACACCATCAGCTTCGGGAAGTGGATCCTCACGCCGGGCGTGCGCTGGGAGCGCATTGATCTGACCAGCACGCGTTACTCCACCGTCACTGGCCGGCGCGACGTGGTGCAGTCGGTGGTGGAAACCGAGGTCAGCGAGGTGATCCCCGGGTTCGGCGCCACTTACCTGTTCAATGACGACGTGACCCTGTTCGCCAGCGTGCACCGCGGCTTCAACCCGCCGGGCCCGGCCTCGGGCTCGGAGTCCGAGAAGAGCGTGAACGGCGAGTTCGGCCTGCGCTATGGCCGCGATTCATTCGGCGCCGAGGTGGTGGGCTTCGTCAACGAGTATTCCAACCTGGTGGGCACCTGCACCGGCTCCACCGGCGGCAGCTGCAACATCGGCGACCAGTTCGACGCCGGCAAGGCGCGCGTGAGTGGGCTGGAGGCCAGCGCGTCGTACGACTTCGGCAACGGCGGCGCCATCGCCGTGCCGGCCTCGCTGTCCTACACCTACACCCGCGCCGAGTTCCGCGAAAGCTTCAGCTCGAGCTTCGAGGAATGGGGCAACGTGAGCGCCGGCGACCGCCTGCCCTACCTGCCCGAACAC
The DNA here is from genome assembly GCA_035433005.1 of Arenimonas sp. Lineage (GTDB taxonomy): Bacteria > Pseudomonadota > Gammaproteobacteria > Xanthomonadales > Xanthomonadaceae > Arenimonas. Next base: position 16,803 of record DAORUD010000027.1, read on the forward strand.
CTGCTGCACGCCGAGATCGGCGCGGTGGGCGAGCGCTGGCGCGTGAACCTGGCCGCCAACTACCGGGGCGAGATGCGCAGCGAGGCCGGCTCGGGCGCCATCCCGTCCGGCGAAGGCACCGATGCTGCCGTCATCTGGGACCTCAGCGCCGCCCTCCGCGTGCACGACCAGGTCGAGTTTTACGCCCGCTTGGAAAACCTGACGGACGAAACCTACATCGTCGCCCGCCGCCCCGCCGGCGCCCGCCCCGGCCAGCCCCGCAGCGCCTTCGCCGGCATCCGCCTCAGCTTCTGACAGGAACGGGGTCAGGTTCACTTCTTTTCACTAACCAATGGTTAGTGAAAAGAAGTGAACCTGACCCCGTTCCTGCTGCGACGGTTTCCCGCCAGGGTGCATCCTTGGTGATGTGACCCACCCTTCCTCCTTCGCCATTGACGTGCCCCACGCCCTGCTGGCCCGCGCCCGCGGGGGCGAGCCGGGGGCGTTCGAGCAGCTCTACCGGCTTTTCGAGCGGCCGGTGTTCACCCTGGCGCTGCGCCTCACCGGCGGGCGCGAGGAGGCGCAGGACGTGCTGCAGGACACGATGTTCAAGCTCTACGACCGGCTGGGCGAATTCCGCGCCGAATCGCCGTTCTGGGGCTGGCTGCGCCAGATCGCCGTGAACGAGGCGCTGATGCACCTGCGCAAGCGCGGCCGCCTGCCGCTCACCGAAGAAGCGGTGGACGCCGAACAGGAAAGCCACGACGTGATGCTGCCGCCCGCCGCCGCCGATGCCGGCCTGCTGGCCCGCGCCATGGGCCGCCTGCCCGACGCCACCCGCAGCGTGCTGTGGCTCTACCACGCCGAGGGCTACACCCACGACGAAATCGCCGGCCTGATGGGCCGCACCCCCAGCTTCTCGAAATCCCAGCTCGCGCGCGGCACCCGCAAGTTGCGCGACCTGCTCAAGATAGAAACGGAGACCCGCACCCATGCCTGACGACGCCCGCCTTCCCGAGCGCGAGCTGACGGTGGCCGAAGCCTTCGACCGCCTGCCGCTCGAAGCGCCCGACCGCAGCGCCTGGCCCGCGCTCGCCGCCCATATCGCCGCCAGCCGGCGCAAGCGCCGCCCACGCTGGCCGTTCGCGCTCGCCGCCGCGGCCGTGCTCGCCGTCGCCGCCCTGATGCCCGGCTGGCTGGCCAGGCCCGCGCCTTCGGTGGACGCGCCCTTCGTCGCCGCCGTGCAAAGCACCGACCCGCTGGACGCGCTGATGGCCGAATCCGCCCAGCTCGAACACTTCATCAGCGCCGCCAGCAACGACGCCATGGCCTCGGCCAGCACCACGATGCTCAGCCTGGCCTTCGAAGAGCGCTTGCAGCGCGTGGACGCCGCGCTGTCCGACCCTTCGCTGGACGACGCCTCGCGCCAGCGCCTCTGGCAGCAGCGCGTCTCCCTGCTGCGCGAATACGCCGGCGTGCAGGGCACCCGGCAATGGCTCGCGGCCCAGGGCGCCACCCTGGACGGCGCGCTCGTCACCACCTACTGACCCCTTCCCCGATGAGGAACCTCCCGATGAAACTGCGCCTGATCCCGCTGATGATCGCCGCCGCGCTGATGACCGGCGCCGTGCACGCCGCCGACACCCCGAATGCCGACGCCGCCAAGCGCGCCGAACTCGAACAGGCCCGCGCCGAACTGGCGAAGAACGCCCGCCGCGTCGCCGAACTCAGCCGCGAGCTGGGCGGCGACGAGCGCCAGGTCGTCATCGAGCGTGCGATGTACGACACCCAGCGCGCCGGCGTGGGCATCGTCATGAGCCCGACGGAAGACGGCGGCGGCGTGCGCATTGCCGCCGTCACGCCCGACGGGCCGGCCGCCACGGCCGGACTGCGCGCAGGCGACGTGCTGCGCAGCGTTGACGGCAAGCCCGTGGTGGGCAGCGGCGCGGCCGCCGTGGAATCGGCCCGCGCCCTGCTGGCCGGGCTGGACATCGGGCAGTCCATCAAGCTCGGCTACGCCCGCGCCGGCCAGCCCGCCACCGCCACGGTGAAGGTGGACAACATCCGCCGCACGATGGTCATCAACACCAACGGTGCCCCCGAAGCGCGCACCTTCGCCTTCAGCTCCGACAGCGCCTTCCCCGTCATCAACCCCGACGTGGAGCTGGAGATCGAGCGCATCGGCATGGCGCCCTGCGCTCCCGGCAGCAACGACTGCGGCATGGCCACCCTCACCCAGGCCTTCCGCTGGAACGGCCTGAACCTGGCTTCGATGGACGCCAAGCTGGGCCGCTACTTCGGCACCAGCACCGGCGTGCTGGTGCTCAGCGGCGGCCCGGGCCTGGCCCAGCTCGAGCCCGGCGACGTCATCCAGCGCATCGACGGCCAGCCCGTGGCCACGCCGCGCGACGCCATGCGCGCGCTGCGTGCGAAGGACACCGGCGGCCAGGTGAAGCTGGACGTGCTGCGCGAGCGCAAGCCGCGCAACGTCAGCGTGACCGTGCCCGAAGCCCCGCCGATGCGCTTCTTCGCCCCGCCGGCGCCGCCCGCGCCCCCGGCACCGCCCGCACCGCCGCGCACCCCGCGCGCCGCACCACCGGCGCCTCCGGCCGCGCCCGCGCCGCCTTCCGGCCCCACGCCGCCGGCACCGCCGGCTCCGCCGGCACATGCCAGCGTGGCGCTCGAAGACGGCGTGGTCGGCACCATCATCAGCCGCCAGCGCACGTTGGACGCCGACGGCAACGAAGTGATCGTCATCAAGGCCCGCGCGCCCGAAGCCCGCTGACCTTTGCACCACCGGCGCGGCGGCCACGCCGCTGCGCCGGCGGCCGGTCACTTACGCTGTCACGGGCTTGGAACACGCGCCTTGCCGGATCGCTGCGCACTCGGTCTACTGGACGCCCACGCCATGCGCGTCCCGAATCCACCCCCGATGACCACAGGCCAGCACGCCGCCCGACTGCTGATGATCGCCGCGCTGGCGATCTGTGCCGGGCTCGGGTGGTGGGCCACACGCACCCCGCCAACGCCCGCCGGATCACCGTCCGGCGAAGCCCCGGCAAGTCCCTCGCCGGCAGCGCCGCAGTCAGTCGAAAGCGCAGCCGCCGCGTCATCGAACCATGACGTCCTGAGGTCCGCGCCCATGCCTGCGGCCGACGCGCCGCTGCGTGGCCGCCTGGAGACCCTGCAAGCACGCGCCGACGCCGGCGACTCTCTGGCGGCCTGTCGCCTGGGCATCGAGCTGCTTCGTTGCGCGGCCTTGGGAAACTACCACCCGGAACACGATGTCCAGATGGCCAATCAGGAGGCGGAGCAAGAGGCCAAGGGCGACCTGCTGGCCGCCAACACGATAGCGGCGGGGCGCCTGCTGCACGCCGAGCTGCGCGAAGCCTGTTCGGTCGTGCCCGAGTCCCTGGCAGGTCGCGCCCATCACTACGTCAGGCAAGCAGCCCTGGCCGGTCAGCCGGAGGCGATGATCCGCTACGCGCGCGGTGAGACCTTGTTGACGGGCACTGCCGGTCTTGCCTACATCGCGACGCCCGCGTTCGATCAATGGCGACGGGAAGCGCGCCCGGTGCTGATGCACGCGCTGCACGCTGGCCACCCTGCGGCCGCGCTGATCCTGGCCAAGGCGCACGGCGGCAATGACTCGCATCTTGCGATGCTGTTGCCGCACGACGGCGTCGAGGCCCGCGCGAGCGTGATGCTGGCGCGCCGCCTGTTTGGCGACGACCCTGCCCTGGCGCGTGGCCTGTTCGGCGATAACCCGGCTAGCCCACCTCTGGATTCGACACAGGACCCGGATGTCGGACAGTCCCACGCCGCCGAGCAGATGGCCGACCAGTGGCATGCGCGGAACTTCAACGGGCGCCGGTTCGTGCTGGCGGAGCACACGGCGGCGCTGCTTCCCCTGCACCGCAGGCCAGGCTGGGATGACGGCAGCGCCGGGTGGCCGGGGAAACCAGGGCCCGAATCCTGCGCGCCCGCTGCGGCGGCAGCGCCATGAACCCTCGCACGAAGTGGGGCCTCGGCGCGCTGGCCTTACTGGCGGTCGCGTCGCTCTGGTATGGCCAGCGCCAAACGCCAGATCCCGTGGCCGCTGCCATCAAGCCCGCCGCAACCGCCCCAGAGGCCGCGGCACGCGATGTCGCTGCCGATGCGCCGGGCGACCGTGCCCGCGGTCAACGTCCCTGGCCCGCGCTGCCGGCCGTCGACGCTCCCCTGTCCACGATCTTGCTGCCCTTGTCCGATCGCGCCGACCGCGGCGACCCCAAGGCCGCCTGTCGCCTGGCCATGGAACTGATCCGCTGCCAGGTCACGGCTTACTACCAGTCCATAGCGGCGTTCAACGACTCGAGCTTGGAGAAAAAGCTCGAGGCCGAGGGAAACCTGAAGGCCGCCGACAGCATCGCGGCCAACCAGATGGAGCAGTTGCTCAGATCGCAGGAGTGCCAGGCCGTCCCGGAGAACCTGCGTGATCGCGGCGCCCATTACCTTGCGATGGCGGCCCGAGCGGGAGAGCCTGAAGCCATGCTCCGATATGCGGACGGGATGCACTGGCCCCTCGACGGGCGCGGCGTGTACTCCGACCCCGAGTTCGACGCCTGGCGCCGGGATGCGCCGCGAATGCTGCGCCGCGCATTCGAAGCCGGGGTTCCGGAAGCGCCTTTTCTCTACTGGGTGGCCTATCAGCATGACTATGGCGCCCTGAGCGCACTGATCCCCAACGATCCGGTCAAAGCCGAGGCGACGCGGACGTTGATGGTGCGCCTGCACGGCTGGAGTGAGCGACCGATGCCCAGCCAACTGGACCCGACCAGCCTCGCCCGCGCGAGCGAGCTTGCCAGGCAGTGGCATGAGGGGCTCTTCCAGGGCCGCCGCTACGCCGGGCAGGATCGCTCCGCTTATCAGTTCCCCGGTTTCCCCCGGCAGGATGACAAGCCGCACGCGTTCTGCACCGGCGACCGGCTGATTCCGTAGCGCGCGTGAGCGAATAAATCGCCGCCGGCCGGGCTATAATCCGGCCGCTTTCCCTGGCTTCGGGGAGTAGCCCAGGCCCCCGCGGGGCCGCCGCGCATCAACATACTTGGCGACCACGCCATGGTGCTCGGGCAAGGCGTCACGCTTGCGGGCAAGACCGAAGGCCGGCATGTCGCGCACCCGGGCCGGGCCGCGTCTGCTGGCCTTCGTCCGCCCTGCGTCCCGGCCCCGGAGTTTTCATTTGGACGCTTTGCTCGTTTCCACCTTCGCGGTGGCCGTCGCCGAAATCGGCGACAAGACCCAGCTGCTGGCCCTCGTGCTGGCCGCGCGCTACCGCAAACCCTGGCCCATCATCGCCGGCATCCTGGCCGCCACCGTGCTCAACCACGCGCTGGCCGCGTGGTTCGGCAGCCTGGTGTCGGGCTGGATCAGCCCCGGGGTGCTGCGCTGGGGAGTGGTGCTGTCCTTCGCCGCCGTGGCCGCCTGGGCCCTGGTGCCCGACAAGCTGGACGAGGACGAAGTGAAGCCGCCGCGCTTCGGCGCCTTCGTGGCCACGCTGATCGCCTTCTTCATCGTCGAGATCGGCGACAAGACCCAGGTGGCCACCGTGGTGCTGGCCGCGCAGTACTCGCCGCTGTGGCAGGTGATCACCGGCACCACGCTGGGCATGGCGATCGCCAACGTGCCGGTGGTGGTGCTGGGTTCGCGCTTCGCCGCGAAGCTGCCGCTGAAGGCGGCGCGCTACGCGGCCGCGGCCATCTTCGCCGGCCTGGCCCTGTGGGTGGCCGTGGGCGGCCTGCCCGGCTGACGCACGCCGGCCTGACAGCGCCGGGTGCGGGCGGCTATCCTGCCCGCACCCCTGACAGGCCACGACCCCCGGCGTGAGTACCCTGAGAGAAACGCTGGAAGACCTGGCCAACTCGCTGCGCGAGCGTCCGGACGAAATCCTGCTGGAAGTCGGCGCCGGCGGCGAACTGCTGGTCGCCCGGCTTCGGGTGGTGGTGTCCGTGCTGCTGATGGCCCTGCCCCTGCTGAACTACGCCTGGGGCGGCACGATCACCGAATCCATGGCCGGGCTGGTGGGCGCGGGCCTGATCGTGCTGCTGAGCCAGGTGTGGCTGGGCCTGGCGCTGCGCCGCCGCCGCTACCGCTGGCTGCCGATGGTGTCGGCCGCGTTCGACGTCAGCATGGTCAGCCTGGTGCTGTTGCTGCTGGCACTGGAAACCCCGGCGGCCGCGCTCAACAGCGCGGTGGTGTGGGCCTGCTATCCCCTGGCGGTGTTCGCCACCGCGCTGCGCCACGACGTGCGCGTCACCCTGGTCGCCGGCGCCCTGGCCGTGCTGCAGTCGGGCCTGCTGTGGCTGGCGATCACCCGCGCCAGCGACGCGCCGCTGGTGTCGGCCATGTATGGCACCGTCACCGCGTCCACCCAGCTGCAGCGCATGGTGGTGCTGCTGGCGGTCACCCTGGTCACGGCCATGGTGGTGTTCCGGGCCCAGCGCCTGACCCAGCTGTCGGGCACCGACGGCCTGACCGGCCTGCCCAACCGCAGCTACCTCAACACGCGCGTGCCGCAGAAGGTGGCCGACGCCCGCAACGCCGGCCAGACCCTCAGCCTGGCCCTGATTGACCTGGACCACTTCCGCCACATCAACGCCGAGCTGGGCCACCTGGCCGGCGACCGCGCCCTGCGCCACGCGGTGAAGGTGCTGCGGCTGGAGCTGGGCCGCGAGGAACCCATGATCCGGGTCGGCGGCGAGGAGTTCGTGCTGGTGCTGCGGCTGCCGGTGGGCGCGGCCTGGGAGCGCATGGAGGCGCTGCGGCGCAAGCTGGAGGCCCAGCCCTTCGTGCCCGAAGAGGGCGTGGAGCCGCGCCGGCTGACCCTCAGCGCCGGCATCGCCTGCTGCCCCCAGGACGCCAACGACCTGTCGGGCCTGATGCGCCGGGCCGACCTGCGCCTGCGCCGCGCCAAGGCCAACGGCCGCAACCGCGTGGTGGCCCGCGACGACAACTGAGCCCGCCTTGCCCGGGCCGGGGGCGTGAACTACCCTGCCGCATCGTCCCGGGGGTTCCCAGCTCAATGATCACCAGCATTCTTTTCGGCCTGTTCGGCCTGTCGGTCCTGCTTTTCATCGCCTGGCTGTTCTCCAACAACCGGGGCGCGGTGGACTGGCGGCTGGTGGCCACGGGCATCACCCTGCAGGTGGGCTTCGCGGCGCTGGTGCTGCTGGTGCCGGGCGGCAAGGACGTGTTCGACGCGCTGGGCCAGGGCTTCGTCAAGATCCTGAGCTTCGTCGGCGAGGGCTCGCGCTTCATCTTCGGCGACCTGATGGACACGTCGAAGTTCGGCTTCATCTTCGCCTTCCAGGTGCTGCCCACCATCATCTTCTTCGCCGCGCTGATGGGCGTGCTCTACC
>DAORUD010000028.1:0-24124 GCA_035433005.1 Arenimonas sp.
GATGGCTACCCATCTTGGTCGCGCCCTCGCGATCGACGATAGCCTGGCCCCGGGGCGAGTGTTGCGTGCACAGGGCCGACGGCAGCCCCGCCGATACGAGCCCCCGCCTCACTGCCATCACGGGAGCTCGCGGGGGTATTCCGCAAGGTTGCATTTGCCTTCAGTCGATATCCTGGGCGAAGTGCGTCGCCAGGTCATGAAGGCCCGCAATCTCCCCCCGCAGCTCTTCCAGTTGAGCGAGGAATACCTCTTGTGACACCCCTTGATGCAAAGTGGGGTCCTTCAGGGCTCGCGTCGCGTCGGTAATGGCCGCTCGGGCGGATATCAGCGCGCTACGGGCTATGAAAACGAGGTCCTCAACGACCAGTTCCTGTTCGAACAGACGGACATCATCGGCGCCCAGCAGGGAAAACGTTGCCGACGCATAGCTGCCTCCCTTGTTCTGTCGAATTGCTGGGTATGAGCCGGCGCCAACGATTCTGCGTGGGGTAAGTGTGATGCGACCGGAGGATGCTTCGCCGCTGGAATCGTTTGCCGAAACCTCATCAAGGCGGCTTTCCACTTGGGCGAGGAATTCCGCGCATTGCAGGTTGAACTGGGGCGTGTAGAGATTGGGTTGGGATTGCCTGGCGCGCTCAGCCAGTGCGGTGGCCCGCTCCACCAGGTCCATCGGAATGTCGCTGAATGTCCAGTCGTTCTCCTTTGCGGCCAACAGCGTGGCGAGCGCGCCGCGCCAGTAGCCGGACTGCGTCTCGTCTTCGCTGGAGAGCAACTCGATCAGTGCCTGTGCCTCGACGGCGCCTTCCTTCAGTTGCTGATCGAGCTCGCTGGGCAATGGCCAGCCCGCGGCCTCTTCCAGCTTGCCCAGCACCGTCTCTGGCGACGGGAGCGTAAGGAAACGTCCGGTAGGCTTCATGGGGCCGCCACCAGATTGCGAATATGTCGGTAGCCTCCGACTCTGGGGGCTGGCTTCATCGGGTGTGAAGGTGCTTTGTGGTCGGCATGCAAGGCCCAGGCGCCGCGAACGACGTTATCTGCGGCCTCATCTCTCGTGCCATGCAACAGCATCGTCTCCATACGGCTCGTGGCAAACAGAAGCCTTGCCGAGGGAACCGCGCCCGCATGGTTTTTGTTGGGACGTGCCGCACTTTCCGCGTCTGCGTAATGCGGGAGGATTGCCTCTAGAGTCGCCCGCCACGTTTCGACGAGGTCCTTTTGAGGGAGCGACCATGCCGGGTCGAGTGAGTCCAGGATCAGTTTTCCGCCGTGCGTGATCTGCCGGCGTCGATCCTGCCCGCCATCGGTCAGTGGCGAGCGTGCCGTTAGCTGAAGGGCATCCATCTTGCCTAGTAAGTCGCTGACCTTGGGTCGGTTAAGACCCAACGTATCGGCAAGCTCACTGGGTCGCAGTCCCTGCTTCGATTTGGCCAAGGCACGAAGCAGCGGCAAGACATGCTTTCGGCGTGCCAGCGCGAATGCGCGGTCGCCGTCGTGCCGTTCCCGGGCTCGAACCAGCATGACGCTCATGAGATCGATCGCCCCCAAGGCATAGGCCACCGGATCAGGCGAATCGGTCTCGAGCGCCCGCAGTTGTGCCGCCGCTACATTGCGAGCGTCGTTGATCGTCTTTTCGAGGTAAGAGGTCTTTGCGGTCGCGCTCGTTGCAAACAACGTGCGCTCCATGAGCGCCAAGACGGGGGGCGGAAGCGAGAATGCAGCCATGCGGGCACTCCTCAGGAAGCTGTCGAACTATAATTACACATAATTACAGGTCAAGACATGGGCGTCAGGTGGGGATCAGAGCCTCTGAGGACCCAGCAGTCCTCGAGTCCGTCGTTGTCGACATCCCACGTTTGCCCCGGCACCAAGTGGAAGCCGGGAGGATGGCTGGATCGCCTGGGTGCGTAGCCGCGCGCAAAAAGGTCAACGGCACGGGCATTTCCCGGAATCATTGTCCCAGAATTGACAACAATCATGGACGCACCGACGCTGTTTGCCCGCTGTATGCCGGCCCTTAGAATCCAATCCCATTGGTTGGGCTGTGGTCCGTTCATCACCGGGCAAAGCAGCAACTGGAGGCCGGCGTGGCGTAAGACCGAGTCCCAAGGGATGTTGGAGTTGAGATCTTCGCAAATCTGCACGGCGATTCGTCCCAAGCCAGCAATGTCCACGAGTTCGACGATCGGCGGATGGCCACTAATGTCCTCCAGATAGTCCACGTTAGGGTCCGCGCCTGGGAGATTCAACGGACCATGGTGGCCCTTGAGCATCGTGTACGGGTTGAGCTTGTATTGCTCCAGGACGTGCCCCAATTGACCGACCAGCAGACGAGACCGATTCCGGGCAGGACTCGTTCCTGTCGAGGCCTGCCACTGGCTACCGATCAGTACGGCGGCCGGAAGCCGCGCATTGTCCTGTCGCGACCTACGTTGAAGCCAGGTGGTCATAGCGGCAACTATCTCGTCGCAGGCCACGAGTTCGGGGAGAACGATCAGGTCGGCGTGATCCGCCAGGATGTCCATTGATCGCGTGAGTCGGTTGATCAGGGTGGTGATGTGCGCGGGGTGCGGCACCACCGAGTAGACCGGAACCCCGCCTGCGTTGCGGCGGAAAGCCCACGCCAACTCGCCACTGTTTTGGACAAGGGCAATGAAGCCGACCGCCAAGGGCGTCCCCAAGCTAGGCCGGATCGGATGGCCGGTGGCCACGCGCCGGTACCGGACCGCCGTATCGTCAAGTACAGGGATATGGCACAAGCCATGCAGCAGGCGTGGCAGCCCCTCACTGACGGACCAAGGCGCGGCGCTTGGAATGACCAGCCCCCATGTCGCTGGGGTAGACACCAGGTTCCCGTCGGTCTCCAAGCGTGCGCGGCTCTCCGCCAAGATCTCATTTGCACCGCTACTCGTGGCCCGATAGCCCAAGCCGGAAAAAACGCTGTCGATCGCAGTCAACGTCCCCAGTAACGCGATGACCGTATCGGGCTCAACGGCGGCAGCTTGCGCCTGTGTTTCAAGCTCAATGAGATTCGACGTGATGGCGTCGAGCAGTGGCTGGGGTGCCTGCGGAAAGTCCTCGGTGAGCGACTGGGTCAGGCTGGCGCCGTAGTCCAGGCGAAGCCGCGCACTTGCCTGGGCGATGTCGTCCTCGCGTGCCAGATGATCTGAAGCGATCTGGTGAAAGCCGAGGACGGTGTGCAGCGCAGCAAACCAATCGAAAATGCACCGAGACGTGCCCAACTGTTCGCGAACGCTTCGGACTCGCGCGGCGATATGTGTACTCAAGCCTTGCCCCCGATTTTCCGCGGAATCCCGGCCCGGTCGCTGGGCCACCGGGTGTTTACCGCTGCTCGCTGGAGTCTAACCAATCGTGGACAAACGCTGGCAAGAAGTGAATCTCGGTCACGGCTAGTAGCTATTTGAAGACGGCGCCAGCCAATCCGTGGAGGTGGGTCGGCCCATATGCCCAGAACGCAAACCCGCCCTGCGGCGTCACATTCAAGCCGCTGACATCCATTCTGGCCCGACATCTATCCAGCCCGGCGAATTGAACTCCTTGAGGTGGGGGACGACCTGCCAGGCCACCACCCAAAGCGCGGCTCGACGAACACAGGGATCCGCAAGTCGTCGGAACGCCTCCCAATCGGCCGCCTCACCCGGGCCGCGATGGTGGAGTGGCCCATGGACCAGGCTGGCCAGAGTCGGCGACGGACAGACGTTAGCGATCACCGGAGGTCCCCGAACGCCGCCCGGATTGAAGCTCACCTGCACGAGTGCTTGCCTCGCGCTGACGGCGCTGCCCTGCCAGTCAGCCGGCCAGGCGGCGCCCTCACAAAGAGCCGCTTCAAGCGTGGCGCCAAAGCGATCAATCAGGGCCAGTATCTGCAGGTCGTCGGGTGTCAGCGCAGCTTGCTGGGCCTGCGCGGTCGTCAGGTCCGGCTGCCGCCGATCCCGGGGAATCACCAGGTGCACCCGGTGAACCGGGCACACCGTCCGCAGTACGTGGGCCCAGGCGCGGCGGTAACTACGGGGCCGCGCGGCCGCATCGTCCTCGGCCCAGCAGCAGGGGCAAATAGCCGTTCGCGCCGCAGGCGCCAGCAGGCCAGGCGTCTCGTGGAGGCGATGTGCCTGCAACGAGGCCCCAGGCACGCCGAGCGCCTGCGCCATCCGATGCAGCGCGGCGCAGGAGGGATCATCGACCTCGCCGGCTGCCTGCGGATCGCCCGCGTTCAGACGCGACCACAGTTCGCCCGGCTCGCTCTCGTACAGGTCGGCGACCCTTCCCAAGAGCGAGCGTAGGGACTCGTCTGGCCCCGGGGGGCTGACCCACCAGCGCAGGTTGCGTCGATCCATCGTCAGGCCGCCTGGCGCCGCTTGCGCTCGGTCTCAAGCGCCAACCTCACCGCGGCTGAAGGCATTTCCACCCGCGCCCGCTCCAGGAGCGCCGGGGTGATCCGCTCCTCGCCGGACTCCACCGCGTGTGCCGCGGCGTGAGTGATCAGCTTTACCATCGGATCGAGCACGCCTCCCGAAAGCCGGATCAAGGGCGTGGTCAACGGCAGCGAGGAGAGCTGGGACGGGTTCTTGAGCGGCAGGACCCGTTCGAGGGCATCCAGGAAGTTCACGAGGTACTCGTCCTGCTTCCAGATCGGCAGGCTGCGGTAGGTAAACCGGGCATTGAGATGCTGGTCCACCTGAAGCGCGTCCGGCGCCTCCGAGGTACCCAAGGCGAGCACCGGCAAGGAGAGCTCATTCATCAGGAACTTGATGGTGTCGAGCGCGATGCGCTGTTGGCGGGCGGTCGAGGTCAGGATGTCCTGGATCTCGTCGACGACCAGCAAGCGCAGATTGGCCGCCCGGCACAACTTGAGCACCATGCGCTCGCGATCACTGCCGACGTAGCGGGACACGTCCGGGACGCCGAGTTCGGTGAGGATCCGGTCATACAACGCCTTGGCCTCCCGCGCCCCCGTCATCTCGATGGTCAGCACCGGCAGGCTCGCCGCCAGGCCCCCTTCCGCCGGAATCGGCGGATAACGGCGTTCGATAGCGCGGGCCACCATCGTCTTGCCGGACCCCGGCGACCCCGAGACCACCAAGCCGCTGGCACGCGACTTGGCCGGGCTGAATCGCAGGAAATCGATGTGGTCCATGATCGGCTTGAGCCGCTCGTGGGTGATGAAGCGGTCAATCAGCATGCGGTTGGCGCGCTCCAGGTCCGGCAGCTCGAGCAGGTCGACAACCTTGGGGTCGAGGTGAGAATAGTCAGTCATGGGAGTCTCCTTAAATCCATTCGTCAACAGAGATGGCGGCGCGGCCCGGCGAGGTCTTCGCGGGTACGCCAGTGAGATCGGCGGGGTTCGGAGGTGCGGCGCCGGCAGCAGCCCGGGCGCGAGTGGAGTGGCCCTTCACCCGGCGGCGGCGCGACGAGCGTCGGGCCTGCCGGGTCTGCTGCTGGGCCTGTGCCTCGATCTGGTCGGTCTTTTCGAAGCCCTCATCCACCAAGCCGTCCATGCGGGCCTGCGCTTCGGCGTCCAGGGCGCGACGGCTCCCGGCCTCGCCCACGGCGCGTCCGGCGATCGCCGGCGCCGTGATCAGGACGCCATCGGGGCGCCGGACCCAGACCTGCCCCGGATCCCGGGGGTCATAGCGCACCAGCACCTCACCCTTGCGCAGCAGCGGACTCAGGTCCGGATGCCAGTAGCGGCTGGCGCCAAACGTGATGCCCGTGCGCCGCACCGGCCGCAGGACAAAGGGCAGGAAGTCCATCCGGAATTCCAACGGGCGGGCCGGCAACGCTGGCGGCACCACTTGGCCGATCTCGTTCTGCAGGCCGCGCTCCCACGCCACGATCGGCGGGGCGCCCAGGCTGCGGTGCCGCCGGGCGTGGTAGAACCGGCACACCTTCTGGGTCATCCAGTCGCGGAACTCGCCGAGCGTCAGGCGCGCCTGGCTTGCGCTGTCGTAGTCCCCCTTCTCCCGGATATTGCTGAAGGTCGTGCCCGGCAGCAGGTGGGCGATCTTCATCAAGGTACCGATCAGGCGCTCGATGTGAGCCCCGTAGTGCGGCGTCCTGACCGGACGCCAGGCCAGATCGATGCCGTGCTGCTCGCAGCCCCGCTCCAGGGCCATGCTGCGGAAGTCCTTGCCGTTGTCGACCAGGATCTTCTTGGGCTTGCCATACATGGGCCAGATGCCCGGGTGGGCGTTGTTCTCGGGCTTAGGCAGGACGGCATGCTCGATGCAGAGCGACACCGCCACGCTCGAGGGCGCGGCCATCGTGATGTACATGCCCAGCACGCACCGGGAGGCCACGTCGATCGCGACGGTCACCCAGGGCCGGCCCAGGACCTCGAGGCGATCGTCCGTGAGCACCAGGACATCGGCCGGGGTGTGGTCAATCTGGATCAGTTCGAGCGGCCGGCCGGCTTCGAGCTTGCCGGTCCGGGCCTCCCACCGCTGCTTGGCCGCCTTGCTGCCCATCCGGGCACGATCGGTCTCGTACCCCTCCTCCCGGGCAATGCGCGTCAGGACGGCGGAACGCGACGGAGGGCTGAGCTTGAGGCGGCGCGCCAAGGAGCGGGCCCGCGCGACCACGTACTCCTTGGGCGGGCGCTCGCGGCGCAGGTAGTGCTTGGCGATCACGTGCCGGATCAACTGGTCCACCTCGGGCGCCAGCTGGTTCAGCCCCAGCGGCCGGCCGCCGGGGCGCCGCGCGAGCACGCTGGCCCGCGGGTCCTTGATGAACGCAGCGCGGGCGCGCTGGAGCTGCCGGATACTGAGGTGATGGTGCTTGGCCAGCTTCTCCAACTGGCTGCGGGCCACCGTCCTGCGGTCGTTCAGCGGCATGAGGTCCTTGGCGAGGTCACAGCAGCGCTTCCACTCCTGCGCTGAGATCCCCTCCGCGGTCGACGGCGCCGAGGCTTTCGGGAGCGGCTCGATCTGGGCAATGGGGACGCAGCTGACCATACCGGTCGCAACGTCGCGCACCCGCATCGTGGTCAGCGAGTCAGGGCCGTCGATCTGAATGACCTTGCCGTTGGCTACGCAGGTCGTGCCGGGGGTGAGTTCCAGGTTCATGACCGGCCTCCCACCTGGCCGAGCTCGCGCTCGGTGAGCAGGACCGTGGCAAAACCCAGGAGCGTGCGAACGGCCGCGAGCCGGTGCGTGATGTCTTCGCGGTTGGCGTCCAGCAAGGACGCTGCCTTCACTTCGACCACCGTCCAGCGCTGGAATCCCAGCTGGACGAGGACACGGGACAGTCGGTTGTAGACGACCAAAAGGTCCGGCGTATAACGCCGGGGCGCACCCTGATCGGAGTAGTTGATGGTAAACGGCTGGGCGTGGATCGCCGCCAAGTCAGGCTGCTGCGCGAAGAACGCCACGGCCTCGGCCTCCAGGTCGCTTTCGACCGGCACGGACTGAGGCGGCGGGGTCCAGGCAACACGACCACAGACGTGTTTGCCATGGGAAAGCGGGATGTCCCGCAAGGACCAGCGGATGGCAGCGTCCTTCGTGGACGCTACGGATTCGGACAGGATGTTCATGTGTTTTCTCCAAGACGATGAGTGCCCCGGGGGTTGCCCCAGGCTGGAAAGTCATCAGTCGATCAACAGATGCCCATGTGCCGTCCTCCCTTGAATGAGAGGCTTCCCTGCCGTGGGCTTGGAGACGGTCGTTGTCCCGCAAGGACGCTCTGCCTTGAGCTCCTCGCGCCGCCGGGGATAGAAATCCGTTGCCGGAGCCAATAGCTCCGGGCGTGCCGGTGGGCGTGAGTGAGGGGGACGCTAGGGTCTTTTTCTGGCGACCTAAATTAGGAGGTGTTTTGCCAGAATGCGTTCACCCCTATTTTTCAGGGTGTTCCGGGTCTGTTGACGGGCCCGAGATCCGGAGAGAGGGGCCGATTTGTGCTGGGGCCGCCGGGAGGCGGAATGCCCTCTAACCGTGTCGGGGAGCGACAGAATGCTCCGTTATCGTGACGCGCGGAACAGGGCGCCCTAGCTCGCTTGGCGGCAGACGCAGAAAATGTCTATATTTGTCAGTAGCTTGCTGGGGAGGCTACTCATGCGTTATGGTTACTCATACGATGACATCCACAATGATGACGGTGTGACGATGGTCACAACCGGGGCCACGCAAGGTCCCATTCCACCCACCCAGGAGGTTTGCATGTCGCCCCGGACTACCCCGTTCACTTGCCTGGCATCGCTGGCGATGCTGGCCTTCTTCTCCACCGCCCAGGCGGCTTCGTCCCAGCCCGGCGTCATCGGCACCCGCGAGGCGCCGCAGGCCACCGCGTCGGCCAAGCCGCTGTCCACCCGCGAGCGCACCCAGCTGACCCGCGCGCTGACCACCCAGTGGGGCAACTACGTGCAGCGCGTCTACGGCGTGGAAGCGGACGTCTGGGCCCAGCGCATGGCGCCCAGCCTGGCCAACGCCGATGCCAGCAACCTGCGCAACGCCCTGGCCCGCGACACCTTCGAGGGCGCCATGGCGGAACTCGGCGGCGCCGGCGCCAGGCTCAGCGACGACAAGGCCATTGACCTGCTGGCCGCGTCCGCCGGAAGCCCCACGCCGCAGGCCCTGGGCGCCCTGGCCAATGACCTGGTCTACACGCCGGTGCAGCCCTGCCGCATCCTCGACACCCGCTCCACTGCCGCGGGCGCGATTGCGGCCAATTCCACCCGCAACTTCATCGCCATCAACGCCAGCAACTACACCTCTCAGGGCGGCAGCGCGACCAACTGCGGCACCCTGGGCCTGGTCGCCACGGCGGTGGCCATCAACCTGACGGCCGTCCTTCCCTCCACCGCCGGCTTTGCCACCGCCTACCCGTTCGGCACGGCCCAGCCGCTCGCTTCCAGCGTGAACTACACCGCGGGTGCCATCGTCAACAACGCGCTCATCGTCCAGATTCCGAATCCGCTGTCCTCGTTCGACTTCACGGTGTACACGTTCGCCCAGGCCCACTACGTGGCTGACATCGTCGGTTACTTCGCCCCGCCGGTGGCCACTGCGCTGCAGTGCGTGGAAACCGCCAACACCGACCTGGCCATCGCGGCGGGCGGCACGGGCAACGCCGTTGCGCCGGCTTGCGCGGCCGGCTACACGCAGACGGCCACCAACTGTGAGTCGTCCACCTGGCAGATGCCGTTCGTGTACTTCCAGAGCGGCACCTGTTCGGCGCAGAACAACTCCGCCGGCAGCGCCACGCTCCGCGCCTCGCGCACCTGCTGCCGCGTCCCGGGCCGCTGAGCCTTACCGCAGCGCCTTGAAACAGGAAGGGCCGGGATTTCCCGGCCCTTTCGCTTTTCTGGCGGCCCTCGCCCCTGTCTCGCGGCCGGCCGCGCGGCAACGTTGTCGCGGGGCCCGGTTGAAAGACTACAATCCCGGCATGCCGATTCCCGCCTTCCTGCTGCGCTGCCTGCTGGCCCTGGCCCTGGTGGCCGGCGGCATGCCGACCTACGGGATGGCCGGTACCAGGGCGGTTGAAGCGGTCGCCGCGCCATCGGGCTGCCATGACGCCGTGACAGAGCCGGACGCCAGCATCGCCCCGTCCACCGTCAACGCCGATTGCTGCGGCAGCGCCGACTGCCTGTGCGACTGCCTGCACCACATGCCGGGCGTGGTGTTCGCGCTGCTGCCGATCACTGCACCGGAGTTCGTCGCAGTGGCTCCCGTATCGCGCGCCTTGCCTCGCTACGGCCACTTGCCGGCGACATCCCTCCGACCTCCCATCGGCTGATCGCACGGCGGCGGACGTCCTTGTCCGCCATCGCTTGCTTGTCCGCGCCTGGCACCTTGCCGGGCCCTGGCCTTGGCTGGGCCGATTCCCCCGGAGAAAACACCATGCCTGCTTCCCCCGCCCGCGCGCTGGCCGCGCTGGCCGTGGCCGTCGTCCTTGCCGGCTGCGCCAGCCTGTCGCCGCAGCCTCGCGGTGACGACATTTCGCCCCTGCTGCAGTCGCGAGGCGCCCACGCCCTGGACTGGGACACCCTGAGCGCGCCAGCCGACGAGCGCGCCACCATCGACCAGTGGCTCACCCAGCCCATGACGCTGGACGCGGCGCTGCGCGTGGCCATGCTGCGCAGCCCGCGCCTGCAGGAAGAGTACGCGCGGCTTGGCCTGGCCCGCGCCGAGGTGCTTGAGGCCGTGCAGGTGGATAACCCGCGCCTGTCGCTGTCGCGCCTGTCCGTCGACGGCGGGGGCGACAAGCACACCGCCGGCGTGTCGCTGCCGCTGCTGGACCTGCTGCTGTTGCCGGCCCGCACGCGGCTGGCGTCCGCCGACTACGAGCGCTCGCGGCGGGAAGTGGCGTCGTCGGTGCTGAACGTGGCCGCGGACGTGCAGGTGGGCTGGTATGAGTACGTGGCGGCGCGCCAGGTGGCGGCGATGCGCGCTGCGGTGGCCGAGGGCGCCGCGGCGTCGGCGGAACTGGCGCAGCGGTTCTTCGACGCCGGCAACATCAGCGAACTGCAGCTGCGACAGGAACAGGCCATCGCCAGCCAGGCGCGCATTGACGCACTCCGGGCCAAGGCCGATGCCGGGCGCCGGCGGCTTGCGCTCAATTCCCTGCTCGGCCTGAGCGGCGCGCAGGCAGCGTGGGAAGCCAGCGACAACCTGCCCTTGCCCGTGCCCGCCGAGGACGATCCCGAGCGGCTGCTCGCGCTGGCCAGCGAGGGCAACCTGGAGCTGCTGGCCGCGCGCCAGGAAGCCCGCGTGCTTGCCGATGCCCTGCGCCTGACGCAGCGGTGGCGCTGGCTGGGCGGCAGCGAGATTGGCTACGAGAGGGAAGAAGAGGCCGACGGGAAGCGCCTGCGCGGCCCGCACCTGGCGCTGGAGCTCCCGGTGTTCAACCAGGGCCAGGCAAAGCTGGCGCGAGCACAAGCGCAGCTGGCCGGTGCGCAGGCCCGCGTCGCCCGCGCCGAGTTGTCCACGCGCAACGGCGTGCGCCAGGGCGCCGAGGCGGTGGCGGCGATGCGCGAGGTGGTGGCGACGCACCGTGAGTCGCTGGTGCCGCAGCGCGAGGACATCGTGGCGCGCCAGCAGGAGCGCCAGAACTACATGCTCATAGGCGTGTTCGAGCTGGTGCAGGCAAAGATGGCGGAGTACGACGCCTACCAGGCCTACCTCGAGGCCGTGCGCGACTACTGGCTGGCCCGGGTGGAGCTGTCGCGCGCGGTGGGCCAACGCCTGCCCAGCGACGCCGACGTGGGCCCGCTGACGCCGGGTGTGCAGGACATCCTCAAACCCGCGGGAGCGACGATGGACCACTCGATGCACGGTGGAATGGACCACTCCGGGCATGGCGGCATGGACCACTCCATGCACGGCGGAAAGCCCGCCGCCGCACCGGTCGATCACTCGCGCCACGGCGCACGGCCCGCGGGCGCGGACGCGGCCGCCGATCATTCCGGCCACGGGGAACCCTCGCCCGCCGAGCCGTCGAAGGATGACGGGGAAGAAGACGAACACGCCCACCACCACGGAGCCACGCCATGAAGCTGACCCGACGCAACCTGCTGATCGGCGCCGGCGCGGGCCTGGTCGGAAGCACCGCGGCCCCGGCCATGGCGCAGTCCACCGGACACGAAGGCCACGCCCTGCCCGAAACCGCCGCGCCCTCCCCCGCCGCGCGTCGCGCCGGAAAGGTGCGCACCCTCAACGGCTGGTCCCTGCCCCACCGCATGGACGGCGGGGTGAAGGAATTCCACCTGGTGGCCGAAGAGTTCGAGCACGAATTCGCGCCGGGTTCGAAGGCCACCTGCTGGGGTTACAACGGCGGCACGCCGGGCCCCACCATCGAAGCCACCGAGGGCGATCGCGTACGCATCCTGGTCACCAACCGCCTGCGTGAGCCCACCACCATCCACTGGCACGGCCTGCTGCTGCCCAGCGGCATGGACGGCGTGGGCGGGCTGACCCAGCCCAAGATCCAGCCCGGCGAAACCTTCGCCTACGAGTTCACGCTGCGCCAGCACGGCACCCACATGTACCACCCGCACGCCGACGAGATGACCCAGATGGCGATGGGCATGATGGGCCTGTTCATCATCCACCCGAAGGGCGGCGACACGGTGGACCGCGACTACGCCCTGATCCTGCACAATTTCGCCCTGCATCCCGGCACGCGCCGCCCGGACCCGGCGGTGATGCAGGACTTCGACCTGTGGACGTTCAACTCCAAGGTCTACCCGGCCATCGAGACGCTGGTGGCGCGCACCGGCGAGCGCGTGCGCATCCGCGTGGGCAACCTGAGCATGTGGAACCACCCGATCCACCTGCACGGAGTGCAGTTCGACGTCACCGGTTCGGACGGCGGGCGCTGGCCGCGCGCACAGTGGCGGCGCGAGGTGACCGAGATCGTCGGCGTGGGCCAAATGCGCGACATCGAGTTCACCGCCGTGCCGGGCGACTGGGCGTTCCACTGCCACATGTCGCACCACACGATGGGCCCGATGGGCCACGATGTCCCCAACACCCTGGGCGTGGACCAGTCGGGCGTGGAGGAAAAGATCCGGCGCATGCTTCCCGGCTACATGGCGATGGGCCAGGACGGCATGTCCGAACACCAGGCGCACACCGACAGCGGCCACATGAAGGGGCCGGAAAACACGCTGGCCATGATGGCCGGCAAGGGCCCGTTCGGTAACATCGAGATGGGTGGCATGTTCACCGTGGTCAAGGTGCGCGACGACCAGGCCCCGGGCGACTTCAGCGACCCGGGCTGGTACCGCCACCCGGCCGGCACGGTGGCCCGCCGCGTCAGCACCGATCCTTCCTTTGGCCAGCCGCCGCGTCGGCGCGGCTGACCCCCTGCCCTTTCGAGGAATCGCGATGAAACCGCAACTTATCCTGCCCCTCGTGGCGCTCACCGCCGCGCTGGCCGGCGCCTGCAGCCCGGCGGCCGCGCCGGTCGCTGCCGTCGAAGCACCCTCCGCCGCACCGTCGACGGTCGTGGCCGACGTCGCCCCGGTCACCGGCGAGGCCGATGCGGCGCAATCGCCCCCATCACCCCAAACCCCCGAAGCCGCGCCGCTGCTCCCGCGCTTGACCGTGCACAAATCGCCCAGCTGCGGCTGCTGCAGCGCCTGGGTGGACCACATCCGGCAGGCCGGCTACCCGGTGGACGTGATGGACGGCGAAGAAGACCTCACCCCGCTCAAGCTCGCCCTGGGCGTGCCGGCTGGCCAGGGCTCGTGCCACACCGCCATCGTCGAGGGTTATTTCATTGAAGGCCACGTGCCGGCCGAAGACGTCGTGCGCCTGCTCGCCGAGCGCCCGGACGCGCGCGGCCTGACCGTGCCCGGCATGCCCGTCGGCTCGCCCGGCATGGAAGTGCCCTCGGGAGAAGTGCAGCCCTACACCGTGTTCCTGGTGAACCACGACGGCAGCACCACGCCTTTCAGCGAACACGGCGGCCAGGCCGCCCGGCTCAGTCAGTAGATTCGAGGTAGCGCCACGGGCGGGCTTCGTCCGTGGCGCCGGCCACCACCACGCGGGCCCCGACCGACGCGGCCAGCGCCAGCGTTCCGCCCTCGGGCAAGGCCCAGGTCCAGGCTTCGGCCTCGGGGGCATCGCAGGCCCGGGCCGTGCAGCGCCGCGCGCTCTGGCGCTGCAGGCCCAGGCCGCTGCGCTTGGCCCAGGCTTCCTTGAGCGTCCAGGTGGCCAGGAACTGCGCCGGCCGCGCCGGTTCGGCGGTGTCGGCCAGCACGCGCACCTCGTCCGGCGAAAACATCGTGCGCGCCAGCGCCAGCCAGTCGCGCGGCGGGCCGGGGGTTTCCACGTCCACGCCCAGCGGCACGCGGCCCACCGCCACCGCCAGCGCGGTGCGGGAATGGCTGATGGAGGCGTACAGCGGCGCATGCTGCGCGTGTGCCAGGCGTCGGCGTCCGTCCGCGGCCACCACGAAACGCCACTGCGATGCGCTGCCGCCGCCCAGCTGCGCGGCCAGTTCGCGCGCCAGGCAGTGGCCGGCCACGAACTGCGCGGCGCGCGCGGGATCGGAGATTTCCGCCAGCCGCGCCTGCTCGTCGGCGTCCAGCCATGCCGGCTGTGCGGGCGCGTCGGCCATCGTCGTCAGGTGCAGCAGCAGGGTCATCGTGCGGGCATCGGCGGGTGCAGGGACACGGGATGCCTCATCTTGTCACCCGGCCGCCGGCAATGAAAAAGAAAAAGCCCGGCAGTGCCGGGCTTTTTGGTCTTGCTTGAAGCTGGCGTCCCCACGGGGATTCGAACCCCGGTCGCTACCGTGAAAGGGTAATGTCCTAGGCCTCTAGACGATGGGGACTTGAACCGTGTTGCAAATTAAGTGGTGGAGCTAATCGGGATCGAACCGATGACCTCTACAATGCCATTGTAGCGCTCTCCCAGCTGAGCTATAGCCCCACCGAAGGAAGAAGCGGAAGTTTAGACAGGCGCCGACGACTCGTCAAGCGCAAGCTGCATTTTTTTCTCCGGCCGACTCGGGCTCGATGCCCGACAGCGTGTGCGGGCCGTGTCCCTGCCCGTCCAGGTAGTCCAGCCACTTGTTGAGGAAACCGTTCATGCGCAGGCGATGGCTCACCATGGCCTGCACGCTGGGCCGCAGCCCCAGCACGTCCTGCCAGTGCCGGCCAACGTAGCAGTGCGTCACCTCGGCCTGGCGCGCGTCGCGGTAAAGCCGCACGTAGGCCGACGGGTCGGGCTGGCCGGTCAGGGCGTCGCGCATGCGGTAGCTCAGGCGCAGCTCGGCGGTGTAGGGATGCTGCCCGATCACTTCCACCAGCAGGTCCAGGCCGCCGGGTACGCGGGAAACGTAGGCACCCGCGGCCAGCGACTGCGGCTGGAACATGCGGGTCAGGCGCTGGAAGTTCTCGCCGTAAAGCCCCATCAGCCAGGCGAACCGGGACATGCGGGGAAGGGCCTGGCGCTGGACCGGAGTGAGCGGCATGGCCCGATGCTAGCACGGGCTTTTTCCGACCCGCGCGCTCAGAACATGTGGCGGTGGATGCCCTTGTGCGCCAGCACCTTGCCGGCGATTTCCTCGATGGAGGTGTGGGTGGTGCTCAGCGCCGGGATGGACTCCTGGCGGAACAGCGCCTCGGCCGCCGCCACTTCGGCGCGGCAGGTTTCCAGCCTGGCATAGCGCGAGTTGGGCTTGCGCTCCTGGCGGATGTTCTGCAGCCGGACCGGGTCGATGGTGAGCCCGAACAGCTTGCGGCGGTGCGGCCGCAGCCGCTTGGGCAGTTCGGCCGCCTCCAGGTCGTCGTCGGTGAGCGGGTAGTTGGCGGCCTTCACGCCGTAGTGCAGCGCCATGTACAGGCAGGTGGGCGTCTTGCCCGACCGCGACACGCCCACCAGGATCACGTCGGCGTCGTCGTAATGGATATCCATGCCGTCGTCGTGGGTCAGGGCGTAGTTGGTGGCGTTGATGCGCTGTTCGTAGGCCGCGAAGTCCACCATGCCGTGGGCGCGGCCCACCCGGGACTCGCGCCGGATGCCCAACTCCTGCTCCAGCGGGCTGATGAAGGGCGCGAACACGTCCAGCATCAGGGCGCCGCTTTCCGCCAGCAGCAGGTTGATTTCCGGGTTGACCACCGTGTTCACCACCACCGGGCGGCAGCCGTTGGCCTCCCCGGCCCGGCGGATCTCGGCCACGGTGGCGTTGGCCTTTTCGATGCTGTCCACGAAGGCGATGCGCCGGGTCTCGAAATCCACCCCGATGAACTGGGTCAGCAGGCTGTGGCCGATGGTTTCGGCAGTGATGCCGGTGCCGTCGGAGACATAGAAAACCGGTCGCGTGCCCGCCATGCCCTGCCCTCGCCTTGCGCGGCCCGCGCCGACGCATGAAATCCCAGATGATTCAAGCTTGTATGGGGTAGCCCCCGGGTCGCATCATACGCAGCTTGAGACCCATCGTATGCGGGCCCGCGCCACCCGGCCACCGCCCCGCCCCGAGCGCACGGAGACCCCCTTGAACGCCGACGTCCTCTGGCTGCACGAACTGCGACTTTCCGACCTGGCCCAGGTGGGCGGAAAAAACTCCTCGCTCGGCGAAATGATCGGCCAGCTGGCCCATCTGGGCGTCTCGGTGCCCGGCGGCTTCGCCACCACGGCCGACGCCTTCCGGCGCTTCATCGCCCACAACAACCTCAGCCAGCGCATCTTCGACCGCCTGGCCGGCCTGGACGTGGAGGACGTGGACGCGCTGGTGAAGGCCGGCGGCGAGATCCGCGGCTGGGTGATCAACGCGCCGCTGCAGCCCGAGCTCGACCGCGCCATCCGCGAAGGCTACCGCCGCATGCGCGACGAAGCGGGCGATGAATCGCTCGCCGTCGCCGTGCGCTCCTCGGCCACCGCCGAGGACCTGCCCGACGCCAGCTTCGCCGGCCAGCAGGAAACCTTCCTCAACGTCACCGGCGAAGACGACGTGGTGCGCAAGGTGAAGGAAGTCTTCGCCAGCCTCTACAACGACCGCGCCATCGCCTACCGCGTGCACCACGGCTTCAAGCACGAGGACGTGTTCCTGTCGGCCGGCGTGCAGCTGATGGTGCGCTCGGACATCGGCGCCTCGGGCGTGCTGTTCACGCTGGACACCGAATCGGGCTTCCGCGACGTGGTGTTCATCACCTCCAGCTACGGCCTGGGCGAAATGGTCGTGCAGGGCGCCGTGAATCCCGACGAGTTCTACGTCTACAAGCCCACCCTGGCCCAGGGCAAGCCGGCCATCCTGCGCCGCACCATCGGCTCCAAGCTCATCCGCATGGTGTATTCGGACGCGCCGGGCGAGCGCGTTCGCATCGAGGACGTGCCGGCGCCGCTGCGCCGCCAGTTCTCGATCAGCGACGCCGACGTCGAGGAACTCTCGCGCCAGGCCCTCACCATCGAAAAGCACTACGGCCGCCCGATGGACATCGAGTGGGCGAAGGACGGCCACACCGGCAAGCTCTACATCGTGCAGGCGCGCCCGGAAACCGTGCGTTCGCGCGGCAAGGCCACCGAAGTGGAGCGCTACCACCTGCTGTCGCGCGGTGAAGTGCTGAGCGAAGGCCGCGCCATCGGCCACAAGATCGGCTCGGGCGTGGCGCGCGTGGTGCGCACCCTGGCCGAAATGAGCCAGTTCCAGGCCGGCGACGTGCTGGTGGCCGACATGACCGACCCCGACTGGGAGCCGATCATGAAGCGCGCGTCCGCCATCGTCACCAACCGCGGCGGCCGCACCTGCCACGCGGCCATCATCGCCCGCGAGCTGGGCGTGCCGGCCGTGGTGGGCACCGGCAATGCCATGCAGCTGATCCAGGACGGCAGCGAAGTCACCGTGTCGTGCGCCGAAGGCGACACCGGTTTCATCTATGCCGGCAAGCAGGGCTTCGAGGTCATCACCACCGACCTGGGCAACATGCCCCCCGCCCCGCTCAAGATCATGATGAACGTGGGCAACCCCGAGCGCGCCTTCGACTTCGCGCAGCTGCCCAACCAGGGCATCGGCCTGGCGCGCCTGGAGTTCATCATCGCCCGCCAGATCGGCGTGCACCCGCGCGCGCTGCTTGAATACGCCAAGCAGCCGCCCGACCTCAAGGCGAAGATAGACGAGATCACCGCCGGCTACGCCGACCCGGTGAGCTTCTACGTCGAGCGCCTGGCCGAGGGCATCGCCACGCTGACGGCGGCGTTCGCGCCCAACCCGGTCATCGTGCGGCTGTCGGACTTCAAGTCCAACGAGTACGCCGGCCTGGTGGCCGGCAGCCAGTACGAGCCGCACGAAGAGAACCCGATGATCGGCTTCCGCGGCGCCTCGCGCTACGTGCACCCGGACTTCCGCGAATGCTTCGCGCTGGAATGCCGCGCCGTGCGCAAGGTGCGCGACGAGATGGGCCTCACCAACTGCTGGATCATGATCCCGTTCGTGCGCACCCTGGGCGAGGGCCGCGCGGTCATCGACACCCTGGCCGCCAACGGCCTGGTGCGCGGCGAGAACGGCCTGAAGGTCATCATGATGTGCGAGGTGCCTTCCAACGCCCTGCTGGCCGACGAGTTCCTGGACATCTTCGACGGCTTCTCGATCGGCTCCAACGACCTCACCCAGCTCACGCTGGGCCTGGACCGTGACTCCGGCATCGTCGCCGACCTGTTCGACGAGCGCGACCCGGCGGTGAAGAAGCTGCTGTCCCTGGCCATCGGCGCCGCGCGCGCCAAGGGCAAGTACATCGGCATCTGCGGCCAGGGTCCGTCCGACCACCCCGACCTGGCCGACTGGCTGATGCAGCAGGGCATCGAATCGGTGTCGCTCAACCCCGACACCGTGGTGGACACCTGGCTGCGCCTGGCCAAGCTCAAGGCGGGCTGATGGCGGCGGCCGCTCCGGAGCCCGGCGTCGTGGGCATGCTGGGCGACCTGATGGCCCGGGCGGCGGCGTCGGAATGGCTCTGGCGCATCGGCGTGGCCCTGGCGATCGCGCTGGTGGGCCTGTGGCTGGCCCGCGTGCTCAGCAAGGCCCTGGACCGGGTGCTGGCGCGCTTCGGCGTCGAAACCATCCTGCGCGACTTCCTGCGCAACCTCGCCTACGCCATCGGCCTGGTGGTGGTGCTGGTGGCCGCGCTCGATTCCGTGGGCGTGCCCACCACGTCGCTGCTGGCGGTGCTGGGCGCCGCCGGCCTGGCCATCGGCCTGGCGCTGAAGGACTCGCTGTCCAACATCGCCTCGGGCGTGATGCTGATCGTGCTGCGGCCGTTCCGCGCCGGCGACGCGGTGCAGATCGCCGGCCAGGAGGGCGTGGTCGAAAGCGTGCGCATCTTCCAGACCGTGCTGCGGGCCTACCAGAACCACGACATCTACCTGCCCAACAGCCAGATCACCACCGCGCCGATCGTCAATTTCACCGCGCGCGGCGAGCGCCGCATCGACATCGCGCTGGCCCTGGGCCACGGCAGCGACCTCCGCCAGGCCCGTGGCCTGCTGCTGGCCATCGCCTCGTCCCACCCGAAGGTGCTGGCCCAGCCCGCCAGTGACGTGCTGGTGTCGAGCCTGGGCGAGAGCAGCGTCCAGCTGGTGCTGCACGCGTGGGTGAAGACGCCTGACTTCGCCCTGGTGCGCAGCGAGCTGACCGAAGCCGTGCAGCGCGACTTCGCCCAGGCCGGCGTGTCGGTTCCCTTCCCCCGGCGCGACCTGC
This sequence comes from Arenimonas sp., assembly GCA_035433005.1. GTDB lineage: Bacteria > Pseudomonadota > Gammaproteobacteria > Xanthomonadales > Xanthomonadaceae > Arenimonas. Next base: position 19,150 of record DAORUD010000028.1, read on the forward strand.
ACGTGTACCACCACGACGCGGACGGCCGTCCGCTGGAACAGCTCACCCGCGCGGCGGAAGACCCCGGCGCCCGCTGATCAGGACATCACCCGGTTGCGGCCGGCGTGCTTGGCCTGGTACAGCCGCTCGTCGGCGCGCGACACCAGGCGTTCGTGGTGCGACAGGCCGGTGCGCTCGGCGATGCCGATGCTGGCCGTGATGCGCAGCCCCGGCGCGAAATCGCTGCAGTCGATCGCCTCGATGGCCTCGCGCAGGCGCTCGGCCTGGCGCACGGCGTCGGCGGTGCCGGCCTGCGGGAACAGGATCGCGAACTCTTCGCCGCCCCAGCGCGCCACGCGCTCGTCGCCGCGCCAGCGGCCGATCTGTTCGCGGCCCATTTCCTGCTGCATCACGGCGGCCACGCGGCGCAGGGCCTCGTCGCCCACGTCGTGCGAGAAGCCGTCGTTGATGCGCTTGAAGTGGTCGATGTCGAGCAGGCCGAAGCACAGCGGCTGGTCGTTCAGCACCGCGTCCTGGTAGGCCCGGGCCAGGCACTCGTCCATGCTGCGGCGGTTGCGCAGGCCGGTGAGCGCGTCGGTGCGCGAGAGCTGTTCGAAGATCTCGGACTGCTTGCGGATGGTTTCGTTCTTCGCCTCGAGCTCGCCGTTCTTCTCGCTCAGCGCCTTGGTGCGTTCGTCCACGGTCCGGCTGAGCTGCGCTTCGCGGGCCTTGAGCTGGCTGACGCGGGCGCGGTACAGGCCGTACAGGAAGATCGCCAGCAGCGAACCGGCCAACGGCAGGAACCACGGCCGCTGGTAGAACCGCGGCTGGATCTCGAAGTTCACCGACGCCGTTTCCGGGCTCCAGCCGCTGCCGCGCTGGGCGGCGCTGACCTGGAAGCGGTACTGGCCGGGCGGCAGGTTGGTGTACTGGGCGTTGCGGCGGGTGCTGCGTTCCACCCAGCCGTTGTCGAAGCCTTCCAGGCGGTAGCGGTAGCGGATCTGTTCGGGCGTGCGGTAGCTGAGGCTGACGTAGTCCAGCTCCAGCTTGCGGGTGCCCGGCGGCAGCACCAGGTTGGCGTTGGCGCTGGTGCTGGCGTCGTCCACGCGCAGGCCCTCGATCACCACCGGCGGCGGCGCCAGCTGGTAGCGCGGCAGTTGGTCGGGCTGCACCACCGACACGCCCTTGGCCGTGGCCACCCAGATGCTGCCGTCCTGCGCACGCAGCGCGGCCGGTCCGGCGCCGCCGTTGCACTGGGCGCTGCCCATGCCGTCGGCTTCGGCGAACTGCTGGTAGTCCAGGCGCGCGCCGCTGCCGTTGGCCACCGACTCCATGTCGTCGCGGCGCACGTACACCACGCCCGCATTGGAGGTGAGCCAGAAGTTGCCGTAGCTGTCCACCACCACCTGGAACACCGCGTCCACCGGCAGCCCCTGGCGGCCGCCGACGATGCTCAGCGCGCCATCGCGCAGGCGCACCACGCCGCGGTCGGTGGCGAACCACAGCGTGCCGTCCTCGTCCTCGTGCATGCCGAACACGTCCTGGGCGCCGTCGAGCTTGCCCAGGTCCAGCGCCGTGATCTTGTCGCCCTGGACATGGCCGGCGCCGTTGGACGTGCCGACCCAGAGGCTGCCGTCGGACGCCTCGAGCAGGCTCAGCACGAAGTCGCGCGGCAGCCCGTCCTTTTCGCCCAGGCTGGTGGCCACGCCGTCCTTGCGCCGCATCAGTCCGCGCGCCGTGCCGGCCCACAGCGTGCCGTCGCGACCTTCCAGCACCGCGCGCACCTGGTTGGAGGGCAGCAGGTCGGCGCTGGTGAACCGCTCCTGGATGGCGCCGTCGGCCCAGCGCAGCAGACCCGTGGAATAGGTGCCGATCCAGATGTTGCCGGCCTTGTCCTCGGCCAGGCTCAGCACGGATTCGTTCTCCAGGCCCACGCTGGGCGTGGCCTTCTCGTCGCGCCAGGCGTCCATGCCGCGGCTGCTGCCGATCAGCATGTCGCCCGCGCGCGTCTGCAGCAGCGCCCGAACGTAGTCGTCGGCCAGGCCCTGGTGGCTGTCAATGGTGACGAAGGGTGTGTCGGCGAAGCGCATCAGGCCCGCGTTCGTGCCCACCCACAGGCTGCCCTCGCGGTCGGCGAACAGCGACGCGACGCGGTTGTTGGGCAGGCCGTCGGTGGTGTCGAAGCGCTCCAGGCCGCGGTCGCCCAGGCGCATCAGGCCGCGCGTGACCGTGCCGATCCAGACGCTGCCCTGCTCGTCAATCTGCAGGCTGGCGATGGCCACCTTGGGGAAGTCGGGCAACACGAGTTCGAAGCGCCCGCCGCGGCCCACGTAGAGCCCTTCTTCCGTGCCCACGAACAGCTGGCCATCGGGCGCCACGGCCAGGCTGAAGGCCGCGCCGTCCGGCAGGCCGGCCTCGGTGGAGAAAGGCTGGATGCGCTCGCCCTCGATGCGGGCGATGCCTTCGCCGGTGGCGACCCAGATGGCGCCGGTGCCGTCTTCGGCCAGGGCATAGCCCACGTCCGAAGGCAGGCCGTTGCGGGTGTTGAACACGCTGGCCTTGGAACCGTCCAGGCGGGTGATGCCGCGGTTCTCGGTGGCGACCCAGATGCGGCCGGCCCGGTCTTCCAGCGCGGCGAAGGTCTCGTTCTGGGTCAGGCCGTTGTCCACCGTGTAGGTGGTCCAGTTCTCGCCGCGCAGCACGCTGACGCCGCCGCGCGAGGTGGCCACCACCAGCGCCCCGCTGGGGCCCACGCTGACCGCCCGGATGCCGCTGTCCATCAGCGCCGGCACGTTGTTGCGGCCGAAGGCGCGGAACTCCTGGCCGTTGTAGCGCACCACGCCTTCCCACGTGGCGAACCACAGGTAGCCCTCGGGCGTCTGTGCGATGGAGTTGACCTGGTTGTGCGGCAGGCCGTCGCGCGTGGTCCAGACTTCGCGCGCGTAGGCGTCCAGGGCCTTCTGGTCCAGCGCCAGCGCCGGCGCCGGGAGCACGGTGGAAAGCAGCAGTGCCGCAGCGAAGATCAAACGCAGTGCCATGTCCTAGCCTCAGTGCCCGCCGAGCTTGCCCATGTGCTGGCGGTAGTGCGCCAGCTCCTTCACCGATTCGCGGATGTCCGACAGCGCGGTGTGCGCCCCGACCTTGGCGAAGCCTTCCAGCAGCGCCGGCGACCAGCGCCGCGCCAGTTCCTTCACCGTGGACACGTCGAGGTTGCGGTAGTGGAAGTAACGCTCCAGCCGCGGCATGTGCCGCACCAGGAACCGGCGGTCCTGGCAGATGGAGTTGCCGCAAATGGGCGACTTGCCGGCCGGCACCCAGTGCGACAGGAACTCGACGGTGAGCGCTTCGGCCTGCGCCATCGTCACCTGGCTGTCCAGCACGCGCTGCCACAGGCCGGAGCGGCCGTGCGTGCCGCGGTTCCATTCGTCCATGGCCTCGAGCCGGGCCAGCGGGTGGGCAATGGCGAGTTCGGGACCTTCGGCCAGGATGTTGAGCTGGCTGTCGGTGACCAGGGTGGCGATCTCGAGCACCGAATCGGTGTCGGGGTCCAGGCCGGTCATCTCCAGGTCGATCCAGATCAGGTTCTGCTCGTGGCTGGGCATGCGCGGCTGGCGGTGGTGGCGATGCCCGCATCATACTTCAGGCCCCGCCCGCCCGAAGATGGCCGCGTGAATCCCACCGACGCCCTGGACCACTACCGCATCCTCACCTCGATGCTGGCCCCTGCCCTGCTGATGGCTGCCACCGGGTCGCTGCTGGTGTCGGCCAATGCCCGGCTGGCGCGCGTGGTGGATCGGCTGCGCGGCATCATCGCCCAGCTCGAGGGTGGCGACCCGATGACCCGGGCCGAGATCGAGGCGCAGATCGTCAACCATCGCCGGCGCGCGCACCTGGTGCTGCGCGCCTGCCTGATGCTGTACCTCGGGCTGGGGGCGTTCGTGGGCACCAGCCTGGCGCTGGCCGTGGACGCCGTACTGGGCTTCCGCCTGCCCTACCTGCCCACCGGCCTGGCGGTGGTGGGCGTGCTGGGCCTGCTGGGCGCCAGCTTCCAGCTGGGGCGCGAAGTCAGCCTGTCGGTGCGCAGCTTCGACCGCGAACTCGACCAGGAGCTGGCGCGCCGCCGCCGCTGAGTCAGCCGGCGGGCCGGGCCCGCTTGCGGCGGAAGTAAGCCGTCAGCCGCTCGCTGGCCTCGGCGCCCAGCACGCCGCGCTGCACCTGCACCCGGTGGTTGTGGCGCGGGTCGGCCAGCAGGTCGAAGACGCTGCCGGCGGCGCCGGTCTTGGGGTCGCTGGCGCCGTACACCACGCGCGCCACGCGGGCATGCACCATCGCCATGGCGCACATCGCGCAGGGCTCCAGGGTGACGTAGAGCGTGCAGCCCAGCAGCCGGTGGTTGCCCAGGCGCCGGCCGCCTTCGCGCAGGGCCACGATTTCGGCGTGCGCGGTCGGGTCATGGTCGCCGATGTTGCGGTTGAAGCCTTCGGCCAGCAGCGCGCCGTCCGGCCCCACCAGCACCGCGCCCACCGGAATCTCGTCGTGCTCGCGCTCGGCCCGCTCGGCCAGGGCCAGCGCGTGCTTCATCCAGTGTTCGTCGGGGTTGGTTGGGAGCATTTTTTTGCCACGGATTCACGCGGATGAACGCGGATGAAAGCAGACGAATGACGATAAAAGCCAAGGGGTTTTCGTACGGCGGCCAAAGGCTGGCGGCCAAGCCACTCAAGCCTTCGTTCTATCCGCTTTTATCGGCGCTTATCCGCGTAAATCCGCGGCCAACCTGCGGTTCACTCCCACTCGATGGTGGCAGGGGGTTTGCCGCTGATGTCATAAACCACGCGAGAAACACCGCGCAACTCATTGATTATGCGGCGCGAGCAGTCGTCCAGAAGCGAGTACGGCAGGTGCGCCCAGTGCGCCGTCATGAAGTCCACGGTTTCCACGGCACGCAGCGCGATCACCCATTCGTAGGCGCGCGCGTCGCCGACCACGCCCACCGACT
>DAORUD010000029.1:0-23518 GCA_035433005.1 Arenimonas sp.
GCATGCGCCTGCTGTGCCAGCGCATCCCGCTGGCGGGCATGTACCGCCCGCACGAAGAGCCGGCGATGGAGTGGGCGGTCAAGCGCGGCCGGCTGCGGCATGCGGTGGCGATGTTCTCGCGCGGCGAGCTGAGGCCGGCGCTGCGCCACCTCAAGCAGGGCGGCCTGCTGTGGTTCGCGCCGGACCAGGAAACGCGGCGCGGCGACAGCGTGTTCGTGCCCTTTTTCGGCCGCCCGGCCTGGAGCCTCACGTCCACCCACCAGCTGGCGCGGCTGTCGGGCGCGGCGGTGCTGCCGCTGTTCCACGAGCGCCTGCCGGACGGGCGCTACCGCATCCAGGTGCTGCCCCGGCTGGAAGGCTTCCCGGGCACCGACGCCACCGCCGACACGGCGCGCGTGATGGCCGCGCTGGAAGGCCTGGTCCGCCGCTGCCCCACGCAGTACCTGTGGCTGCACCAGCGCTTCAAGCGCCAGCCCGACGGCAGCAAGCGCCGCTACGGCTGATCAGTACACCGGCGGCTCGCCCGGCGGCCGCGTCTTGAAGCGGCGGTGGGCCCACAGGTATTGCCCCGGGCATTCGCGCACCACGGCCTCGAGTTCCTGCATGTAGCGCGCGGCGTCGCGCACCGGGTCGCCGCTGGGCCAGCCGGCCCACGTGGGTTCGATGCGGACCACATAGCGGCCATCGCGATCGCGCCGGTACCAGAACGGCAGCAGCACTGCGCGCCCGCGGCGCACCAGTTCGGGCGTGGCGGTGAGCGTGGCGGCCGGCACGCCGAAGAAGGGCACGAAGGCGTTCTGGTAGGTGAAGTTCTGGTCGGCCGAATACACCACCGGCTGGCCCTCGGACAGGGTGCGCAGCAGCGCGCGCACGTCCTTCTTGCCAACGGTGGGTCCGAACACCGCGCTGCGCGCCGATTCGAACCAGCGCTCCAGGCAGGCGTTGTTGTGCCGGCGCACCACCACCCGCACCGGCCGGCCCAGGGCCTCGCCCAGCAGGCGCACGGCCAGTTCGGTGTGGGTGAAGTGGCCGCACATCAGCAGCACGCCCTGCCCGCGCGCCAGCGCCTCGCGCAGGTGGTGCAGGCCTTCGATGCGGGCCAGGCCGGCGAGCGCATGCGGTGGCGCGCACCAGGCGCGCATCAGCTCCAGCGCACCCACCACCGTGTTCACCAGGCTCTCGCGCACCAGCGCTGCCTGCGCGCGCGCATCCAGCTGCGGGAAGCACAGCGCCACGTTGATGGCGGCAATCCGTCGCCGCGACCGCAGCAGCGGCCAGGCCAGCCACGCCGCGGCACGACCCAGCGCCAGCAGCGCCGGCTGCGGCAGCCGGGCCACGGCATGGGCCGCCCACGACAGCGGCACGGTGGCCAGGCAGCGCACGGCCCGCGTGCTCAGTCCGGCCCGGCCGACGCGTCCGGGCGCCGGTCCGACAGCAGGCTGCCGGCGAACAGCGCCGCCAGCAGCAGGGTCAGCCCGCCCCAGAAAGTCGAATAGAAGGCCAGGTGCGTGTTGAGCGGAAACACCGTGACCAGCAGCGCCAGCGCCGGGGCCCGCGCCCGCTCGCGCCCCGCGGGGCTGGCGAAGCGCCACGCCCGCCACGCCAGCGCCGCACCGCCGAACCACAGCAGCAGGCCCAGCAGTCCGGTTTCGCTGGCCACCTCGAGCACGATCTGGTGCGCGTGGAAGCCGGCACCGTGCTCGGCGTCCAGGCGCCAGGGATCGTCCTTGGCGGCATAGGTGCCGTAGGCGTCGCGGAAGCCGCGCACGCCCACGCCGTTCACCGGGTTGGCCAGCGCCATGTCCACCGCCGTGCTCCAGATGGACAGCCGGCCCGAGAGGGCGAAGTCCAGGCTTTCGCTGCCGCCGTCGAGCGCCACGCCGGTGCGCTCCACGCGGTCCTGCAGCTTGTCCGAGAACGCCACCGCCAGCGCGAACACCAGCAGCCCGCCCACGCCCAGCAGCGCCAGGGCGCGCCGGGGCCCGAACTGCTGCGACCCGCTGATCACCAGCACCAGCGCCAGCGTCAGCCACGACGCGCGCGCGCCGGCCAGCAGCACCACGGCGCCCAGCACCGCGGCCACCGCCAGCCAGCCCGGCATGCCAAAACGCTTGCCCGCGAACTTCAGCGGGAACGGCGCCAGGCTGGCCAGCACCAGGCCCAGCTTGAGGTTGTCGGCGCCGAACACGCCGCTCAGGCGGTCGGCGCTGGCATAGCCGCCCAGGCTCCAGCCGGTGAGGGCCTGCACCGCGCCGTCCAGCGTCCACAGCAGCACGATCACCGCGATGCCGCCGAAGGTGAGACGGCGGCCGCGTTCGTTCGCCACCGCCATCGCCACCAGCCACAGGAACGTCAGGTAGCGCAGGTCGAGCAGCGACTCGCGCAGGGCGCGCCGCCCGTTCACCGCATCGGGCGACGAGAGCAGTTCGGGCAGCCAGTAGCTGGCGAACAGCACCGTGGTGAGCGCCCAGGATTCGCGGCTGAGCAGGGACATGCCGCCGCGGAAGCGGAACAGGGCCAGCACCGCCAGCGCCACGATGGCGCCCAGCGACAGCACCACTTCCGCCGGCCCCGTCAGCGGCCACAGCGCCACGAAGGCCAGCACCCACCACGGGGCCCAGCGCAGGCTGGCTTCAGTCGGCGACGAGGTGGTCATAGAGTTCCAGTGTGGCGGACTGCATCGCCGCCAGGGTGTGCGGGATGGTAACCGGCATCGGCGCCGGCGCGGCGAGCAGCGCGCGCGCCGCGGCCGCCAGCGCCGCGGTGTCGCCCAGGCGCACGGCGCCCGCGGGATACAGCGCGTGCAGCAGTTCGCCGACGCCGCCGTGGTCCCAGCCCAGCACCGGCCGGCCGATGGACAGCGCCTCGACCACGGTGCGGCCGAAGGCTTCGGGCTTGCCGGAAAGCTGCAGCACCAGGTCGCTGGCCGCATAGGCTTCGCGGATGTCGCTGCGCGGCGCACTGGCCACCAGCCAGTCCGCTACGCCCAGGCGGTCGGCCAGCGCGCGCAGTTCGGCCAAGTAGGCTTCGCGGCCGGGCTCGTCGGCGCCCAGCAGCCACAGCCGCGCGTCTTCGCCCGCGGCGCGCAGCGTGGCCAGCAGTTCGATGGCCGTGGCGTGGCCCTTGAGCCGGGTGCCGCGCCCCGGCATCAGCAGCAGCCGGCCGCCCTGCAGCGCGGGCAGTTCGGCGGCGAAGCGCTCGCGCCATGGCGCGGACGGTGCGAACCCGCGCGGGAAGTCCTGCGGGTCGATGCCGCGCGCAATCACCACGCGCCGCGCCGGGTCGGCCTCGGGCCAGTGGCGGTCGACATGGGCGCGCACGCTGTCCGACACGCACACCACGCGCTGGCCGCGCAGCATGATGCCGCTGTAGCGGCCCGGCGAATTCATGCCGTGCACGGTGGTGACGAAGCGGGGTCGCGGGGCCGTCATGCCGCGCAGCGCGAACCAGGCCAGCCACGCCGGCAGCCGGGAACGCGCATGCACGATGTCCGGGCGCAGGCCCGCCAGCAGCGCGCGCAGGCGACGCATCACCGCGTACGCGCCCAGGGACTTGCGGCCCACCGCCAGTTCGATGTGTTCGCTGCCGCCTTCAAGCAGCGCCGGCACCAGCCGGCCGCCCGCCGACACCACGATGGAACGATGGCCGTCGGCCACCAGGGCCGCGGCGATTTCCAGGGTGGAACGCTCGACGCCGCCGCTGTGCAGCGACGGCAGCAGTTGCACGACGGTCAGGCGGCGCAAGGCGATGCCCCGCCGCGGCCTCAGTCCTTGAGCACGTAGACGGCGCCGCAGTACGGGCAAGTGGCGCTGCCCGTGGCTTCCACCGGCAGGTAGACGCGCGGGTGCGAATTCCACAGCGCCATGGCCGGCGACGGGCAGGACAGGGGCAGCTCCGCACGCGTCACTTCGTAGCGGCGCTCGGCGTTGGCCGGCGCGCGGCCGGTGGCGGTGTCGGTACGCGACATGGCGGCGATTCCCAAGGGGCAGGCCGGGATTTTACACCCGGCCGCCGCCCGGACGCGACGTGGAAGGCCGAGGGGGCTTACTGCTTGGCCTGGGTGGCTTCGACGGTGATCGACAGGGTGACCTCGTCGCCCACGGCCGGCACGTAGGCGCCCACGCCGAAGTCGCTGCGCTTGATCCGGGCGCTGGCGTCGAAGCCGACCGCCGGGACCTTGCGCATCGGGTGCTCGCCCATGCCGTTGAGGGTGACGTCCAGCACCACCGGACGGGTGACACCGTGGATGGTGAGGTCGCCGGCGACGGCCCACTTGCCCGCGCCCGCGGCCACGACGCCGGTGCTCTTGAAGGTGGCGGTGGGGAACTGGGCGGCGTCGAAGAAGTCGGCCTTGAGCAGGTGTTCGTCGAGCTTGTCCACGCCGGTGCTGATGCTGGCCACCGGGATGGTGATGCTGACGCTGGACTTGGACGGGTCGGCGGCGTCGAACAGGAACTCGCCGCCCACTTCGTCGAAGCGGCCGGTGATGTTCGAGAAGCCCATGTGGTTGTAGGTGAACTGCACCTGGGTGTGGGTCGGGTCGATGTCGTACTTGTCGGCGGCCAGGGCCGGGAACGAAGCGGCGGCGATGAGGGTGGCGAGGACGAGGCGGCGGGCGAACATGGGCGTGTCTCCTGGGTGTGGGTCAGACGATCCGGCAGGCCTGGTCGAAGGCCAGGCGCGGTCCGCGCGGGGTGAGGGTATCGCGGTTGCCGTAGCCGAGGCTGCAGATGAAGTTGGTGCGCACCGCGGTGCCGGCGAAGAAAGCAGCGTCCATCTTCGCCCGGTCGAAGCCCGACATCGGGCCGCAGTCCAGGCCCAGCGCGCGTGCGGCCATGATCAGGTAGGCGCCCTGCAGCGCCGTGTTGCGCGAGGCCGCGTCTTCGATGGCCGCGGGGTTGCCGGCGAACCAGCTGCGCGCATCGGCGTAGGGGAACAGCAGGGGCAGGTGTTCGTAGAACTCCATGTCCTGGCCGATGATGGCGGTAACCGGCGCGGCCATGGTCTGGTCCACGTTGCCGGGGTTGAGCGCTTCGCGCAGCTTGGCGCGGGCCTCGTCCGAGCGCACGAAGACGATGCGGGCCGGCGAGCAGTTGGCGCTGGTCGGGGCCAGGCGCATCAGGTCGTAGAGCTGCGCCAGCTGGGCGTCGGTGACCGGCGTGTCCCGCCAGGCCTGGCTGGAGCCCCGGAAGGTGCGGGCCTGCAGGAACAGCTGGTCGAGGGCGGCGGCGTTCAGGGGCGTGTTCATGGTGTCTCCAGGGCGGTGCCGCAGCGTGAAGGCGGGCGGATGAAGGGAGTGTAGGCACCCCGTGGCTGCAACGCAGCCGGGAGGTACGCAACGTATCGTTGCGCCGGCACGGCGCGGCGGCCGGGTGGACCCGTCAAATTGCGTGAGAGGAAACAGGCCCGCCGCGTCCCCGCGCGCAGGCCCTCGACGCGCCGTCCGGCGCGCGACACCGAGCATGGAGACTCGCATGATCCGCAACACCCTGTTCCTTGCCGTCCTGGCTACCCTTCTCGCCGCGCCGGCTTCGGCGTCGGCCGATGACACCTTCCGCTCCCCGGCCGCCGCCGACGCCCGGGCCGCCGGCAAGATCGCCGCCGTCCGCGCCGACCGCGCCGCCAAGTCCGGCGCGGTCACCGCCGCCGCCGTCACCGTCGAGGAAGTGGGCGACGCCAACTCCTTCGGCAAGCCCGTGAAGTGGCTGGGCCTGATGTCGGGCTTCGTTTCGCTGTCGGAAGACTGCACGCCGCCGGCCGGCGAACCCGCCGACCCGAACTGCATCGTCCTCAACCCGGCGCCGGCCACCACCGTCTTCAACGCCGTGGACCTGGCCAGCATCACCCTGCCGGGCAAGAGCGCCGAAACGCTGCTGTGCCACTGGCAGACGCCGCTGGTGAGCTATGGCATCTCCAACGACACGCTGTCCGCCCAGGTGGCCAACTTCCGCGCCACGCCGCGCTACCGCATCGAAAGCGAAGTGCTGGACGACCCAGCGCTGATCAACCCCGGCACCGGCCTGCCGTTCGGCGGCTCGTTCGAAGTGGCGCTGACCTCGTTCAACAAGACCAAGCTGGTGGAACCGGGCCACTTCGAGAACGAAACCCTGTCGGGCACGCGCATGTGCATCGGCGGCATGGTGACCAAGGCGGCGCTGGTCAGCCAGTACGGCCTGACCGAGGCGCAGGCCAAGCGCTTCTTCCGCAAGCCCATCACCATCACCCTGGGCATCAGCGGCCAGGCGCGCATGGTCAACGGCGCCAGCATCAACTTCGGCACCCGCATCACCGGCGACTGATTCCGGGCCCTGCCTGCCCGGCGTTACCCGCCGGGCCGTTCTTCCACGGCGGCACCGCGACCTCGCGGTGCCGCCGGCTTTCCGGCTACCCTCCGGGCATGCCGAACACGCCGATTTCCTGCTGGGCCCTGCACGACGGCGCCGCCGGCCACCGCCGGCAGGGGCTGGCCCTGGCCCAGGCCCTGGCGCCGCAGCTGCGCGAATGGACGCTCGAAGCGTCTGCCCCCTGGTCCTGGCTGGCGCCGCGCCGGCTGCCGGGCAGCGAGCGCGCCTTCGGCAGCGAATTCCAACAGGCCCTCGCGCTTCCGCCCGCGCTGGCGGTCGGCTGCGGCCGGCGCGCCGCCCTGGCCACGCGCCTGCTGGGCGAGCGCGGTGCGCGCACGGTGCAGGTGCTCGATCCGCGGCTGGATCCCGCGCACTGGGACGTGGTGGTGGCGCCCGAACACGACGGCCTGCGCGGCGCCAACGTGGTCACGCTGTGCGGCAGCCTGCACCCGGTGGACGAGGCCTGGCTGGCCGATGCGCGCGCGGCGTTTCCCGCGCTGGGCGCCCTGCCCTCGCCGCGCACCGCAGTGCTGCTGGGCGGTCCGACTAAAGCCGTGCGCTTCGACCGTGGCGCCTTCGAAGTGATGCAGTCGCGCCTGGAGCACTGGCTGGCGACATCGGGCGGCAGCCTGATGGTGGTCGGCTCGCGCCGCACGCCCCGGGCGCTGGCGCAGCTGGGGCGCGCCTACTGGGCCGACACGCCCGGCCTGCGCTGGTTCGACGACAGCGACGGCCCCAACCCCTACGCCGGCGCGCTGGCCTGGGCCGACCGCGTGGTGGTCTCGCCCGATTCGGTGAACATGGTGTCCGAAGCCTGCGCCACGTCGGCGCCGGTGTACGTGGCCGAGCCCGGCCGCGCCACCGGGCGCGTGAAGTCCTACCTGGACGAACTGCTGCGCCGCGGCCGCATCCGCGCCCTGGGCAAGCACCCCGACGCCTTCACCGCCGAGCCCTTGCGCGAAACCTCGCGCGTGGCGGCCGAGGTGATGGCGAGACTGTCGCGCTGAAGTGACAGAGATTTTTTGCCACGGATTACGCGGATAGCCGCGGATAAAAGCGAATCAAATAAACCTGCTTCATCGGCTTTTATCCGCGTTCATCCGCGTAATCCGTGGCCAATCTTTTCCTGTCAGCCAAAGCCGAGCCCACGCGCAGCGCAGGCATCGCGCACCACCGCGCGCGCAGCGTCCAGCGCATCGTCGGGCGGCACCAGGCGCGGGCGCTGGTCGAGCGTGCAGTCCAGGCCCAGGCCCAGCATCAGCGCGTGCGCCTGCCGCAGCGCCGCCACGTCGGCCGGCGCCAGCACGCCGGCGTCGCCCAGCGCGGCCAGCAGGTCGGGCGTGCCGCGCGGCGCCACCAGCGCGGGATGCGCCGCCGCGTGTTCCAGCACCAGCGCCTGCACCAGGAACTCCAGGTCCACCAGCCCGCCTTCGCCCTGCTTGAGGTCGAAGCGGCCGGCCTGGCTCCGGTCGAGTTCGGCGCGCATGCGCCGACGCATCGCCACCACGTCGGCGCGCAGGGCCGCGTGGTCGCGCGGCTGGCGTAGGGTCTGTTCGCGCACGGCCTCGAACGCGGCCTGCACGCGCGCCGCACCGGCGATGGGCCGCGCGCGCACCAGCGCCTGCCGCTCCCAGGTCCAGGCGCGCTGGCGCTGGTAGTCGGCGAAACTTTCCACGCTCGACACCAGCATGCCCTTGGCGCCGTCGGGGCGCAGGCGCACGTCCACTTCGTAGAGTTTGCCCGCGCCGGTCACCGTGCCCAGCAGGCTGACCAGCCGCTGCGCGAGGCGCGCGAAATAGCGGCCTGCGTCCAGCGGCCGCGCACCGTCGGAACTGGCGTCGGCCGGTGCGTCGTGCAGGAACACCAGGTCCAGGTCGGAGCCGAAGCCCAGCTCGCGGCCGCCCAGGCTGCCGTAGCCCAGCACCGCCAGCCCCGCGCCGGGCACGCGGCCGTGGGCGGCGATGATGTCGGCTTCGGCCACGTCCAGCGTGGCCACCAGCAGCGCCTGCGCCAGTGCGGCCAGGCGGTCGGCGGCGTCGCCGGGCGGCAGGCGCTGGCCCAGCGTGGCCAGGCCCACGCGGAAGCCGATGGCCTGGCGCACTTCGTTGAGCGCGTGCAGCGCGGCCTCGGTGTCACCCGCGTGCGGCGCGGCGGCCACCAGCGCCGCCACCTGCGCCGGGTCCGGCACGGGGCCGGCGGCGCGCGAGTCCAGCAGTTCGTCCAGCAGCAGCGGATGCGCGGCCAGGCGTTCGGACAGCAGGGCGCTGCGTGCGGTGACGTCGGCCAGGCGCGCCATCGCCGCCGGCTGTTCCTCCAGCAGGGCGAGGTAGCTGGTGCGGCGGGTGATGGCCTGCAGCAGCGCCAGGCCGCGCGGCAGCGACGCGTCGGGCGCGTCGCTGCGGGCGGCCGCGGCCAGCAGTTCGGGCAGCACGCTGTCCAGCCGCTGCCGGCCGCGGTCCGACAGCGCGCGCACGGCGGGCGTGCGGGCGAAGTCGCGCAGCGCGGCGTCCTGGCCCGCGGCGTCGGCGAAGCCGGCATCGGCCAGCACCTGCGGGTCGCCGCCGTCGGGCAGCGCGCGCCAGTAGTCCACCAGCGCGTTGGCCGGCGCACGGCGGCGGCGCCGCGCTTCGAGCAGGCCGGCGAACTCCTCGGCCACCACGCTGCGGTGGCCGTCGAGCTCGTCCAGCATCGCGTCGGTGTCGGCGTGGCCCAGCGCGCGGGCGATGCGCAGGCGCGACAGCGGGTCGTCGGGCAGGCCGTGCACCTGCTGGTCGCCCAGCATCTGCACTCGGTTTTCCAGCCGGCGCAGGGCGCGGTAGGCCGCGGCCAGCCGGTCGGCCGTGGCCTGCGCCACGTGGCCGGCCCGGGCCAGGGCCGCCAGCGCGGGCAGCAGCGAGCGCCCGCGCAGCGCCGGTTCACGCCCGGCGCGGATCAGCTGCAGCGCCTGCACCAGGAACTCCACTTCGCGGATGCCGCCCGGGCCCAGCTTGAGGTCTTCGGCCAGTTCGCGCCGCTGCACTTCGGCCGCGATCAGCGACTTCATCTCGCGCAGGCCGTCGAGCGCGCTGTAGTCCAGGTAGCGCCGGTAGACGAAGGGGCGCAGCGATTCGAGCAGCGCCTCGCCCGCGGTGATGTCGCCGGCCACGGGGCGGGCCTTGATCCAGGCGTAGCGTTCCCAGTCGCGGCCCTCGCGCTGGAAGTACTGCTCCATCGCCCCGAAGCTCAGCACCAGCCGGCCGCTGGCGCCGAACGGCCGCAGCCGCAGGTCCACGCGGTGGCAGAAACCGTCGGCGGTGACTTCGCCCAGCAGCTGCGCCAGGCGCTGGCCCAGGCGCGTGAACCACGCCTCCGCATCCAGCGGGCGGGCGCCGTCGCTCTGGCCGTGTTCGGGGAAGGCGTACACCAGGTCCACGTCGGAGCTGAAGTTGAGCTCGCCCCCGCCCAATTTGCCCAGGCCGAACACCACCAGCGACTGCTCGCGGCCGGCGGCGTCGCGCACCACGCCGTGGCGTTCGGCCAACGACGACGACAGCGCCACCAGGCCCGCCTGCAGCGCTGCGTCGGCGATGCGGCTACTGCCCGCCAGCGTCGCATCCACGTCGTCCACGCCGCGCAGGTCGCGCCACACCAGGCGGGTGGACTCGGCGGCACGCCAGCGGCGCAGGCGCGTGGGCCAGTCGGCTTCGTGGCCGGCGTCCAGCGCGGGCGGCGGCGCGAACGGCGCGTCCAGCGACTCGATCACTTCGGGCTGGCGGCAAAGCGTGTCAATGGCGAAATCGCTGCACAGCGCCAGCGACGCCAGGGCCTCGCGCCGCGCGGGTGACGCCAGCGCGCCGGGCGCGCGTTCGGACAGGCGCGCCAGGGCGCGGTCCACCAGGGCGGACAGGGCGGGTTCGAGGTCGCGGGGCGATGTCATCGGCCGATTCTGTCACGCGCACCGGGCGCGGAAAAAAAGAAAGCCCGCAGCGCTGACGCAGCTGCGGGCTTCCGGCTCCCTCCCCCACGTCGGAAGCGCGAGCATCGTGGCCCGGCTCCGGGGGCCGTTGCACGTTGCAACGCAACATGCACCGGCGGGTACAGGAATCAGAGCACCAGCCAGGTCACCAGGCCCAGGAAACTGCCCATGCTGACCACGTCGGTCATGGTGGTGAGGAAGATGCTGGAGGCAGTGGCCGGGTCGGCGCCCAGGCGCTTGAGGATGACCGGAATCAGCGAACCCGACAGGCCGGCCACCATGCAGCTGATGGCCATGGCGAACAGGGTGATGAAGCCCAGCATCAGCGCATCGTCGCCGCCGCCCCTGGCCACCACGAAGTACATGGCCGCGCCGGCCAGCGCGCCGGTCACCAGGCCGTTGAGCAGGCCCAGCAGGGCTTCCTTGGTGACGATCTTCGCCACGCCCAGGCCGCGCAGTTCGCCCAGCGTCATGCCGCGCAGCATCACCGCCAGCGACTGGCAGCCCAGGTTGCCGCTCTGCCCGCCCAGCACCGGCAGGAACATCGCCAGCACCACCACGCGGTTGATGGTGTCCTCGAAATAGCCCACCACCGCCGCCGCGATGAACACCGTCAGCAGGTTCACCAGCAGCCAGGGATTGCGGAAACGGAACGCGCGCCACAGCGGCGTGGCCAGCCGTTCTTCCTTCTCGACGCCGACCATGGCGCCGGCCTGCGCGGAAATCTCGAACGCCTGCTGCTCGAACAGCACCTGGCCGCGAACCTGGCCCACCAGCCGGCCGTCTTCCTCGCACACCGGGTACACCGGGTAGTGGCGCGTGACCACTTCGCGCATCGCGTCCACCAGCGGCATCTTCGGCCGCAGCGCGAACGGCGAGCGGATCATGATGTCGTCCAGCGCCACGGCGCGGTCGGCGTACAGCAGGTCACGGAAGGCCACCACGCCCAGCAGGTGCTGCTGCGCATCCACCACCCACAGGTAGGTGACCAGCCGCTGCTTGACCACTTCGCGCAGGGTTTCGATCGCCACCGACACCGGCGTTCCCGAGGTGAACAGCGCGGGCGGGTCCTCGAGCAGGCGGCCCACCGTGCCCTCGGCGTAGCGCTGGCCGTCGCCCCAGTCGGTGCCGGCGGGCGCGGCGGCCATGATGCGGGCGCGCCAGTCGGGCTGCATCGCCGCCAGCAGGCTGTTGGCGCGGGCCGGCGGCAGGGTGGCCAGCATGCGGGCGATTTCGGCCGGGTCGACGGCGTCCAGGCGCTTGAGCGCGGTCTGGGTGTCGAGCGCGGCGACGCGCTTGGCCAGGGTCGGCGGCGCCGACGGCAGGGGATTGGCTTCGCTCACTGGGCTCTCCGGAAGACGCGGGTTTCAACGCCTTAAGGGTAGCCCACCGGACAGGTCCGGGCTTGCGCCAAAGCGACGCCGCGTTTGCGACAATCCGGCCATGCCTTCCTTCGGCCCTTCCCCATGACCCGTTTTCGCGCCGCGCCCCCGCTGGTGATGCTGCTTTGCCTGCTTGCCACCGCCTGCGCCAAGGACCCGGTGGCGACCCCCAGCCCGCCCAGCCTCACGGTGAGCGTGGCCACCCCGACGCAGCAGGCGCTGCCGCGCCGAATCACCGCGTCCGGTTCGGTGGCGGCGTGGGAGCCGATCTCGCTGGGCGTGGAGCTGTCCGGCCAGCGCGTGGCCGAGGTGCTGGTGGAAGTGGGCGACGTGGTGGCCGCCGGCCAGCCGCTGCTGCGCCTGGATGCGCGCAGCCTGGACATGGAGCTGCGGCAGGCGGAAGCGGCCCTGGCGCAGGCGCAGGCCAACCTGGCCGTGGCCAGCGCCAACGCGCGCCGCGGCGAACGCCTCAAGCGCGAACAGCTGATCGCCGCCAGCGAGGCCGACCAGCTGGTGTCGGGCGAACTGGGCGCCCAGGCCCAGCGCCAGACCGCCCAGGCCCAGCTCGAGAACGCGCGCCTGCGGCGCGGCTTCGCCACCCTGCGCTCGCCCCATGCGGGCGTGGTTTCGCAGCGCATGGTGCAGCCGGGCCAGGTGGTGGCGGCCGGCGCCGAACTGCTCAGCCTGATTCGCGACGGCCGCCTGGAATGGCGCGCCGAACTGCCCGAGGCCGACCTGATCCTGATGGCCCCGGGCGCGAAGGCGCGCCTGGTGGGCCCGGACGGCGCGGCGGTGGAAGGCACGGTGCGCGCGGTGTCGCCGGCGCTGGACGCACGCAGCCGCACCGGCACCGTGTACGTGGACCTGCCCGCACCCGGCGCGCTGCGCGCCGGCATGTACGCCCAGGGCGACCTGCTGCTGGGCGCACAGCCCGCGCGCACCCTGCCCGACCAGGCCATCGTCGAACGCGACGGCTACCGCTACGTGTTCGTGCTGGGCGAAGGCAACGTGGTGGCGCAGCGGCGCGTCACCCTGGGCGCGCGCCAGGACCGCCTTGTGGCGATCGTGGACGGCGTGCAGGCGGACGAACGCGTGGTGGTGGAAGGCGCAGGCTTCCTGTCCGACGGCGACCGCGTGCGCGTCGTCGCCGCCACGCAGGACTGAGCCCATGAACTTCTCCGCCTGGTCCATCAACCGGCCGCTGCCGGCCATCCTGCTGTTCATCCTGCTCACCCTGGTGGGCCTGTTCGGCTACCGGCAGCTGGCGGTGTCGCGTTTCCCGGACGTGTCCTATCCCGGCGTCACCGTCACCGTCGCCCTGCCCGGCGCCACGCCCAGCCAGCTGGAAACCGAGGTCACGCGCAAGATCGAGGATTCGGTGGCCAGCCTGGCCGACATCAACAAGCTGGTCAGCACCGTCACCGAAGGTTCGTCCACCACCTTCATCGAGTTCCGCATCGGCAAGGACCTCAACGAATCGCTGGACGAAGTGCGCGACGCGGTCACCCGCATCCGCGCCGACCTGCCGGGCGACGCCGAAGAGCCCCTCATCGCCAAGATCGAGATCGTCGGCGGCACCCTGGTCACCTACGCCGTGGCGTCCGACAGCCTGGGCGAGGACGAGCTGAGCTGGTTCGTGGACAACCAGGTGACCAAGAAGCTGTTCTCGGTGCGCGGCGTGGGCAGCGTGGCGCGCAGCGGCGGCATCACCCGCGAGGTGCAGGTGGACCTGCGGCCGGGCGTGCTCGCGGCCTACGGCATCACGGCGGGCGATGTGTCCGCGCAGCTGGCGCGCTCACAGCTGGAGCGTTCGGGCGGCCGCGCCACCCAGGGCAGCAGCGAACAGGCCATCCGCGCCGTGGGCACCGTGGACAGCGCGCAGACGCTGGAACAGTTCCCCATCGTGCTGCCCGACGGACGCCAGCTGCCGCTGTCGGCCCTGGCCACGATCACCGACGGCCACGCCGAGCGGCGCCAGCTGGCCCTGATCGACGGCCAGCCGGTGGTGAGCTTCGGCATCAGCCGCACCCGCGGCTCGAGCGAAATCGCTGTCGGCGAAGGCATCGAGGAGGCCATCCGCGCGCTGCAGGCGGAAAACCCGCGCATCCAGTTCAAGCTCGTCAGCACGGCCATTGACGAAGTGCAGGCGTCGTTCAGTTCGTCCATGACCATGCTGTGGGAAGGCGCGCTGCTGGCGGTGCTGGTGGTGTGGTGGTTCCTGCGCGACTGGCGCGCCACCTGGATCTCGGCGCTGGCGCTGCCGCTGTCCATCATCCCCACCTTCGGCGTCATCTGGCTGCTGGGCTTCAGCCTGAACATGCTCACGCTGCTGGCGCTGGCGGTGGTGGTGGGCATCCTGGTGGATGACGCCATCGTGGAGGTGGAGAACATCGACCGCCACCTGGCGATGGGCAAGCCGCCCAAACAGGCCGCCACCGAAGCGGCCGATGAAATCGGCCTGGCCGTGATCGCCACCTCGGCCACGCTGGCGGCGGTGTTCATCCCGGTGGCCTTCATGCCCGGCATCGCCGGCAAGTTCTTCCTGGAGTTCGGCTGGACCGCGGCCACGGCGGTGATGTTCTCGCTGATGGTGGCGCGCCTGCTGACGCCGATGATGGCCGCCTACCAGCTCAAGGCCAAGCCGCACGTGGAGAAGGAATCGGCGCTGATGAAGCGCTACCTGGTGCTGGTGGAGTGGGCCCTGGCCAACCGCCTCAAGACGCTGGGGCTGGCGCTGCTGATGTTCATCGGCTCGCTGGGGCTGCTGCCGTTCATCCCGGCCACGTTCATCCCCGGCTCCGACCTGGGGCGCAGCAACCTGAGCCTGGAGCTGCCGCCCGGCGCACGCCTGGACCAGACCGCGGCGGTGAGCGAGCGCGCCCGCGCACTCATCAAGGACATGCCCGAACTGCGCCAGACCTACGCCACCGTGGGCGGCGTGCTGGACCTGGGCGACCCGGCGGTGAACGGCATCAGCGAAGTGCGCAAGGTGACGATGGTGCTCGACTGGGGCCCCGAGGGCGAGCGCGACCGGTCGCAGAAAGAGCTCGAGCGCGAGGTGCGCGAACGCCTGGAACAGCTGCCCGGCGTGCGCCAGCGCTTCCTGAGCACCGAACCGGGCGAGCAGCTGATGCTGGTGCTGAGCGGCGACGACCCGCGCCTGCTGTACCAGGCGGCCGGCGACTTCGAGCGCGACCTGCGCGCCATCCCGGGCTTGGGTACGGTCAGCTCCACGGCCTCGCTGCTGCGCCCCGAACTGGTGATCGTGCCCGACGCGCGGCGCGCCGCCGACCTGGGCGTGTCCACGCTGGACATCGCCGAAGCGGCGCGCATCGCCACCAGCGGCGACTTTCGCCAGCGCCTGGCCAAGCTCAACCTGCCCGACCGCCAGGTGCCCATCCGCGTGCGCCTGGAACAGGACGCGCTGTCGGACGAAGCGCTGCTGTCGCTGCTGCGCGTACCCAGCGCCGCGGGCGGCACGGTGCCGCTGTCGGCCGTGGCCGAGATCCGGCGCGGCTCGGGTCCGTCGCAGGTGGACCGCTACGGCCGCCAGCGCAACATCACCTTCACCGCCGAACTCAACGGCCGCCCGCTGGGCGAGGTGATGGCCGAGGTGCAGAAGCTGCCTTCACTGCAGAAGCTGCCGCCCGGCGTGCAGGTGCAGAACACGGGCGATTCGGAGGTGTTCGTGGAGCTGTTCGTCGGCTTCGCGCTGGCGATGGGGGCGGGGCTGTTCTGCGTGTATGCCGTGCTGCTGCTGCTGTTCAACCACGCCAGCCACCCGCTGATCATCCTGATGGCGGTACCGCTGTCGGCCGGCGGTGCGTTCGGGCTGATGCTGGTGACGGGCACGCTGCTGTCGCTGCCGGCATTGATCGGCCTGCTGATGCTGATCGGCATCGCCACCAAGAACTCCATCCTGCTGGTGGACTACGCCGTGATCGCCGAGGACGAACACGGCATGAGCATGCACGACGCCCTGGTGGATGCCTGCCGCAAGCGTGCGCGCCCGGTGCTGATGACCACCATCGCAATGACGGCGGGCATGCTGCCGATTGCCCTGGGCTTCGGCGCCGACGCGTCCTTCCGCCAGCCGATGGCCGTGGCCGTGATCGGCGGCCTGATCACGTCCACGCTGCTGAGCCTGGTCGTCATCCCGGCGGCGTTCGCGGCGATGGAAGACATCACGCGCCGCTTCACCCGCAAGGCCGCGGCCGCCTGAGCCGGCGGCACGGGCGCGGCGCGGCTCAGGGCAGCGCCGGCTCGGTGGGCTCGATGCCGGCGCAGGAAGGCACCGCCGGCGTGCGCGGCCGCTTGCACAGGCCCTGCCGCACGTAGCCCAGGCCCTGCACGATGTACTCGGGCGGCGCGTCCAGCCTGGCCAGCTCGGCCTCGGCGCGGGTGATGGCTTCGCCCGCTTCCAGGAAGCGCTTGCTGTTGATCAGCGCGCCGGCCTGGATGCCCATCGCGAACACGGTGTCGGCATGCGGCTGCGGGTAGGCCTTGAGCGAGACGTCCACCGCGCGGGTGGCCAGGGCCAGGCCCGTGGTGGCGTCGTCGCGCATCAGGGCGCTCTGCGCCAGGTCCAGCATCGGCCGCACCAGCGACGGGTGCTCGCCGCCCAGGGCCGCTTCGCGCATCTCCAGCGACGCCTGGCGCATCGCATAGGCCTCGTCGGCCTTGCCCTGTTCGTCCAGCAGGAAGGCGCGGTTGTTCAACAGCGAGGCCAGTTCGGCGCTGCCGCCCGGGCGCAAGCTGGCGAATTCGGCCTCCGCCTGGTTGAAGTAGGACTCGGCCTGTTCGAGTTCGCCCAGGCCATGGGCCACGTACGCCAGGTTGGACAGCAGGATGGCGTGGGTGTCGCGCGACGCCGTGCCGGCCTTGGGCTCGGGCTGCGCGAGCGCCTTCTGGAGGTAGCTGCGGGCCTCCGCGTAGCGCTCCTGCTCCATGTAGAGCTGGCCGATGTTGTTGAGCACCAGCAGGTACAGCGGATTGGCGGTCTGCCCGCTGGCTTCGATGTCGGCCAGCACCGACAGCAGGTCGGCCTCGGCTTCCTTGGTGCGGCCCTGGGCGATGCGCAGCTGGGCGATGGCTTCGCGGATCTCCAGCGTGCGCAGCGCCGTTGCGCCCAGCGACGCCCGGCTGTCGGCCAGCGCCTGCGCCAGCTGCGTCTCGGCCAGCGCCAGCTGGTTGCGGCTGAGCATGCTGTAGCCCAGCGCGAAGCGCACGCCCGACGACAGCGCCGGCCGGCCGGCGAAGCGCTTGTCCACCTGCACCACGGCCATGTCCACGGCGTCGCTCAGGCTCAGTTCGCCGGCCGTTTCGTAAGGGTTGGACATGCGCAGGACGTCCATCAGGAAGCCGTTGACCTCGGCCATGTCGCTGGCCGCGCGCCGTGCCTGCTGCGCCTGCCAGAACGCCACGCCGCTGGCGGTGAGGATGGCCAGCAGCGCCAGCGTGGCGGCCAGGGCGCCCATGCGGTGGCGCCCGAGGAATTTGCGCAGCCGGTAGCCGGCCGAATCGGGGTGGGCCTGCACCGGCTCGCCGGCCAGGTAGCGGCGGATGTCGTCGGCGAACTCCTGCGCCGAGCCGTAGCGGCGCGCCGACTCCTTGTGCATGGCCTTGGCGACGATGCGCTCGACGTCGGGCGTGATCTGGGCGCGGCGCAGCCTGCGCTCGCCGTCGGTGATGGCGGCCTTTTCCAGCATGCGCTGCATCGGGTCGGGCAGGGTGTCGCACACCACGTGCTCGGCCTCGGACGGGCGCAGGCCGCCGAGTTCATAGGGGCGCACGCCCGCCAGCAGCTGGTACAGCACCACGCCCAGCGAATACACGTCCGAACTGGTGGTGAGCGCTTCCTGCCGCACCTGTTCGGGGCTGGCGTAGGCGGGCGTCATCGCCGACAGCGAGGTGCCCTTGCCGGGCGACTGCGGCTCCTGTTCGAGGATCTTGGCGATGCCGAAGTCCAGCAGCCGCGGCTCGCCGTTGGCGCCCACCAGGATGTTGTCCGGCTTGAGGTCGCGGTGCACGATCAGGTGGCGGTGCGCTTCCTGCACGCCGTCGCACACCTTGCAGAACAGGGCCAGCCTGGCCCGCACGTCCAGCTTCTGGTTGCGGCAGTAGTCGGTCAGCGACACGCCGTCCACGTACTCCATCACCAGGTAGGGAATGCCGCCGGCGGTGCTGCCGCCGTCCAGGATGCGCGCCACGTTGGGATGGCTCAGGCGCGCCAGGATCGAGCGCTCGTCCTCGAAGCGCGATATCAGCTGGCGGCGGAACTCGGCCGCGGCCAGCAGGTGCACCGGGCGCACCAGCTTGATCGCCACCTGCTGGTCGTACACGTCGTCGGCGCGCCGGCCCAGGTACACCACGCCCATGCCGCCGGCTTCCAGCGGCTTGAGCAGCTCGTAGTTGCCCAGCCGCTCGCCCACCTTCGGGAACTCGGGCGGCACTTCCTCGGCCACCACGGCGGTCTGCTCCATGAAGCCGGTGGCGGCGCGCTCGGCCTCCAGCAGCCGCATCACGCGCGCCATCACGTCGTCGGACAGCCCCTGTCGGGCCAGCCAGGCCATGCGCCCGGCTTCGGGCTGCGCCAGCGCCTGTTCGACCACCTGCAACACCTGGATTTCGAGAGAAGTCTTCATGCCGCCCCCTGGCCGCTCCCTGCGGCCTGACACTAGCAGAAGGCGCAGGACGCGGCCGGACCGGCTCACCGGCGGCGGCCGATATAGACTCGGCGCCATGTCCGGAGACGTCACTGCCCTGCTGTCCGCCTGGCGCGAAGGCGACGCCAGCGCGCGCGACCGCATGGTGCGCATCGTCTACCCCGAGCTGCGCGCCCTGGCCGACCGGCAGCTGCGCGGCGAGCGCGCCAACCACACGCTGCAGCCCACGGCCCTGGTGAACGAGGCCTACCTGCGCCTGTCGGGGCTGGACCGCATTGACTGGCAGGGGCGCGCCCACTTCGTGCGCATGGCGGCGCGGCTGATGCGCGAAATCCTGGTGGACCACGCCCGCCGCCGCGACGCCGCAAAGCGCGACGGTGGCCACCGCATCACCCTGACCGGCCTGGAGCTGCCCGCCGACGAGCCCGGCCTGGACGTGATGGCGCTGGACACCGCGCTGGCGCGGCTCGAACAGATTGATCCCGACAAGGCCCGGCTGGTGGAGCTGCGCTACTTCGGTGGCCTCACCATCGAAGAAACCGCCGAGGCCATGGCCCTGTCGCCGGCCACGGTGAAGCGCCATTGGCAGGCCGCCCGGGCCTGGCTGTTCGACGCGATGACCGACCGGCGCTGAGGCCACGCCAAGGCCGATGAGCCGATTCGATCCCGTTGTGCGCCACAAAGGGACAGACATCGGAGAGCCGCCATGCATCGACCCCACGGACACATCCTGGCCCTGGCCCTGGCCAGCCTGCTGCCGGCCGCGTGCAGTCTGGCGCCGGACGCCGGCGCACCGCCGCCCGGTGACGGACCGGCGTCCGCGCCGGCGGCCCCGTCGGCCCTGGTCCGGACGGGCGACGCCCCCGCCGCCGGCGTCGCCGGGTCGGTTCTGCAGGCACCCGCCGGCGCGACCGCGATGCCCCCGCAGGCCGACACCGCATCGGGCGCGGGCTTCCAGCGCGTGGCCGTAGTGGACGCCAGCGGCTTCGAGAAGCCCATGCCGGCGCTGTGGCTGGAGATCCCGGCCGGCTGGCAGGCCGCGGGCAACGTGGTCTGGAACCAGCAGGCCCCCTGCGGCGCCACGCCCAGCTACCAGTGGCAGGCGCAGTCGCCCGACGGCCGCCAGAGCCTGCGGCTGCTGCCGGCCGAAGCGTGGGCGTTCGACAACCTCGGCATGAACCTGCCGTCCCACGGCTGCCCGCGCTGGGAGATCCGCAACGTGCGCGGCTACCTCGAATCGCTGGCCCAGCGGCTGCGCCCGGGCGCGCGCACGCTCGACTTCCGCACCCGCGACGACCTGATCCGTTCGCCGGCCCTGCCTTCGGATGCCCAGACGCGGCACTGGAAGGAAGGCGGCGAGCTGCTGGTGGCCTACGCCGACGGCAACGGCGAGGTGCGCGAAAGCCTGATGGCGGTGGTGCATTTTTCGGAAACGCGCATGGCCGGCGTGATGCCCGGCGAGGTCCGGATCTTCAACAGCGGCATGGCCGGTGCGCCCGTGGTGGCCACGGCGCCGTCGGGCCAGCTGGACCTGGCCCTGGCCACGCACTTCGCCAACAGCGCCCAGCCCGACCCGCAGTGGCAGGCGCGCATGGACCAGCACAACACCGCCCTGGCCCAGCGCGGCCTGCAGGGACAGATCGAGCGCGGCCGCATCAGCGCCCAGACCCAGCGCGAGGTGGCCGACATCCAGCAGCGCGGCTGGGAAAGCCGCAATGACAGCAGCGACGCCATCCAGCGCCAGACCATCGACGGCATCAACAACGTGGACCGCTACACCGACCCGGTGACCGGCAACGAAGTGCAGCTCGACAACCGCTACGACAACGCCTGGCGCGCCAACGACGGCACCTATTTCCAGAGCAACGACCCCAACCTCAACCCGCAGGTGGACCTGGGCGTCGAGGCCGAACAGATGGAGCGCAATGAATGAACCGCCACGCCACGCTCTCGCTCACGATGTTGTTCTCGGCCCTGGTGCTGACGGTTCCTGCCGGCGCACAGGACAGCTTCGGTTCGGCGCCGACACCACCGCCGGCCCAACCGCCGCCGCAAACGCAGCCGCCGCCTCCCCGACCCGCGCCGCAGGGCGTGGGCACGCCCGCGCCAGCACCGCCGGGCTACGGCCAACCCGCCCCACCCACCGGGCAGGAAACCCAGGACGTGGGCGTGGCGCCAACCGCACAGCTCAAGTCCGGCAGCCTGCATGGCCCCACGCCCAGCGCCATTCCCGGTGGCCGCCTGGTCACTACGCCTGAACTGGCGCAGCTGATGCGCGACGCCAGCGCGCAGGCGCTGGTGTTCGACGTGCTGGGCGGGCCACAGCGCCTGCCCAACGCCATCCCGGTGGTGCCGGCGTCGCAGGCGGGGAACTTCCAGGACAGCGTGCAGCACGAATTCGGCCAGTACCTGCAGCAGGCCACCCAGGGCCGCAAGGACCGGCCGATGGTCTTCTACTGCCAGGGCACGCAGTGCTGGATGTCCTACAACGCCGCGCTGCGCGCCATCGCGCTGGGCTACACGAAGGTGCTCTGGTACCGCGGCGGCATCGAGGCCTGGCAGCAGGCCGGGCTGCCGCTGCAGCCATGGGGTCAGGGCAATCCGTAGCCCGGTTCGGCGCCTTGGCCGATGCCACGGCCAAGACCCGTTGGCCCGTTGTAGATGTGCCGGGGTCCACCCGGCCGACGCCAGGGGCGACGCATGGAACAGGGAGCGGTCCGCGGGCCGATGACGCGCCGGCAGCTGCTGCGCGTGATCGGCCTCAGCGCCGGCAGCGCGGCGATGTACCAGGCCATGGCCAGCCTGGGCCTGGCGGCGGAGTCGCCGTTCACCGGCACGCCGCAGCTGGGCGAAGCGCCGCCGGGCGCCACGGTGCTGGTGCTGGGCGCGGGCATCGCGGGCATGGTGGCGGCCTACGAGCTGCGCAAAGCCGGCTACCGCGTGCAGGTGCTCGAGTACGCGGCACGCGCCGGCGGCCGCAACCTCACTTTCCGCGGCGGCACGCAGTACACCGAACTGGGCGGCGAAACCCAGCACTGCCGGTTCGACCCCGGCCTGTACATCAACCCCGGCCCGTGGCGGCTGCCGCACCACCACCACGGCATCCTGGGCTACTGCCGCCAGTTCGGCGTGCCGCTGGAAAACTTCGTGCAGGTGAACCACCAGGCCCTGCTGCACAGCACCGACGCATTCGACGGCAAGCCGCAGCGGTACCGCGCGGTGAAGGCCGACTACCAGGGCCACGTGGCCGAACTGCTGGCCAAGGCCACGCAGGGCGGCAAACTCGACGCACCGCTGGTGCGCGAAGACCAGGAAAGGCTGCTCGAATCGCTGCGCTGGTGGGGCGCGCTGGACCAGGACTTCAAATACGCGAAGAACCTGGTCTCCAGCGAACGCCGCGGCTTCGACCGCGACGCCGGCGGCGGGCTGTCCGGCCGCCCCGTGCCGTCCACGCCGGTGGGCCTGCAGCAGATGCTGGGCTCGGAGCTGTGGAGCTCGCTGCCCATCGGCGACCTGTACGAGATGCAGGGCACCCTGCTGCAGCCCGTGGGCGGCATGGACCGCATCGCCGATGCGTTCGCGAACGAACTTACGGGCCTGATCCGTTTCAACGCCAAGGTCGTGGACATCCACCAGGACGCCAGCGGCGTGCGCGCCACCTACGAGGACACCACCGCGCCGGGCAGCCGCCACACCGCAAGCGCCGACTGGTGCGTGTGCACGCTGCCGCTGTCCATCCTGGGCCAGGTGCCGATGAACGTGGGACGGCCCATGGCCGACGCCATCAGCGCGCTGCCCTATGCCGCGGCGGTGAAGGTGGGCCTGCAGTTCAAGCGCCGCTTCTGGGAAGAGGACGAGCACATCTACGGCGGCATCAGCTACACCAACCTGCCCATCGGCAACATTGGCTATCCCAGCACGGGCTACCACGCGCCGGGCAAGGGCGTGCTGCTGGGTGGCTACCTGTGGGGCAAGGACGCGGCGCGCTTCACCTCGCTGCCGCCGGCCGACCGGGTGCGCGAAGCGGTGCGGCAGGGCCGCCAGCTGCATCCGCAGTACGACGCCGAGTTCGACAGCGGCGTGTCGCTGGCCTGGCACCGGGCGCCGGGCGCGATGGGCTGCTTCGCGCTGTGGACCGAACAGGCGCGCGAGGCGCACTACGACAACCTGTGCGCCATGGATGGCCGCATCGTGCTGGCCGGCGAACACGCCTCGTTCCTGCCCGCGTGGCAGGAAGGTGCGGTGACGTCGGCCCTGGACGCCATCGGCCGCCTGCACCGCAAGGCACTTTCGGAGCCGCGCGCATGAGCACACGCCCCCTCCGCGGCGCCCGGACGGCGGCCCTGCTGATGGCCCTGGCGATGCCGCTGGCCCTGGCCGACGCCGCGCCCGAACCACCGCCCGAGGGCAACCTGGGCACCACGCGTGGCGACGAGATCTACGCCCAGGTCTGCCAGGGCTGCCACATGCCCGATGGCCGGGGCGCGACCGGCGGCGCAACCTACCCGTCGTTCGCCGGCAATGCCAACATCGCGTCGGCGCGCTACATGGCCGTGGTGATCCTGGGCGGCCGGCGCAACATGCCGGCCTTCGCGCCCGAACACGTCATCGGCCCCTACTTCGAGCCCGTGTTCCTCACCGATCTGCAGGTGGCCAACGTCATCAACCACATCCGCACGAACTTCGGCAACGATTACCGCGACCCGATCACGGCCGCCGAAGTGAAGGCCCTCCACCCCACGAAAGGAACCCCGGAATGATCAAGTCCGCCGCCGTCCTGCTGCTGGTCCTGGCCCCGACGTTCGCCAACGCGCATGAAGTGGTGCGCCACAAGCTGCCCAACAACAGCACCTTCCCGATCGCCGCCGCGGTGGAAGTGCCCGCGGGCGCCACCACCGTCTACCTCAGCGGCACGGTGCCGCCGGTGGCCGATGCCGCCGCGCCCGCCAACACGCCGGCGGCGTATGGCAACACCCAGGTGCAGACGGTGAACGTGCTCAAGGCCATCGAAACCCAGCTCAAGGGCCTGGGCCTGACGATGGGCGATGTGGTGAAGATGCAGGTGTTCCTGGTCGGCGACCCGGCGATGGAAGGCCGCATGGACTTCGGCGGCTTCATGAAGGGCTACAGCGAATTCTTCGGCACCGCGGAACAGCCGAAGCTGCCCGTGCG
>DAORUD010000030.1:0-2650 GCA_035433005.1 Arenimonas sp.
GGGCTGGGTCTTGCGCAGGATCATCACGCCCACCGCCACCATCAGGAACGCGAACAGCGTGCCCGAGTTCGAGATGTCGGCCAGGATGCCCACCGGGAACATCGCGGCGAACAGCGACACCGCCGCGCCGGTGATGAGGGTGATGACGTGCGGCGTGTGGAACGTGGGGTGGATCTTCGACAGCACGTTGGGCAGCAGGCCGTCGCGCGACATGGTGAAGAAGATGCGGGTCTGGCCGAACAGCATCATCAGGATCACCGAAGGCAGGGCCAGCGCGGCGGCGATGCCGATGGCGTTGCCCCAGCCCTCGAAGCCGAGCAGGCGCAGCACGTGGGCCAGCGGCTCCTTGCTGCAGACCAGGGCTTCGGAACCCTTGCAGGCCGCGGCCAGCTCCGCGCTGCCCGGCAGCAGCGCGAGCCCGTCCGGACCCATCATCGGCTGCGAGCCGACCGAGCCGACGGCGGCGTAGCCGACCAGCAGGTAGAACACGGTGCAGACCGCCAGCGAGCCGATCAGGCCGATGGGGATGTTGCGGTTCGGGTTGCGGGTTTCCTCGGCCGCGGTGGAGACCGCGTCGAAGCCCACGTAGGCGAAGAAGATCGAGGCCGCGGCGCCGAGGACCCCGATGCCGCCCATCGGGCTGCCCCAGCCCGTGGGCATGAAGGGCTGGAAATTCGGATCCTTCACCGCCGGGATGGCGATGACGATGAACGCGGTCAGCGCGACCACCTTGATCGCCACGAGCACCGAGTTCACCTTGGCGCTCTTGGACGTGCCGATCACCAGCAGCACGGTCACGGCCAGCGCGATCAGGAAGGCCAGCAGGTTGAAGCTGCCGCCGTCATAGGGCCCGGTCCGGAGGAACTCCGGCAGGGGTATGCCGGCGCTGACCAGCAGGCCATTCATGTAACCCGACCAGCCCACCGAGACCGCGCCAGCGGCAACCGCGTACTCGAGCACGAGCGCCCAGCCGACGATCCACGCCAGGCCCTCGCCCAGCACGCCGTAGGTGTAGGTGTAGGCGGAGCCGGAAACGGGAATCATCGAGGCCAGTTCGGCGTAGGCCAGCGCCGCCAGGGCGCAGACCACCGCGGCGATGACGAAGGCGATCATCATGGCAGGGCCGGCCTTCTGGCCCGCCTCGGCGGTGAGCACGAAGATGCCGGTGCCGATGATGGCGCCGACGCCGAGCAGGGTCAGTTGAACGGGACCGAGCTGGCGCTTGAGGCTCTTCTTCTCGGCCGTCTCAAGAATCTGGTCTAGCGACTTCACTCGCTTGAAAAGCATCACGTACTCCCCTGGATCGAATGGTGCGGGCCAGCACGCCGCAGGGGCGGATGGCTCAGAATTGGCCGCGACCCCTGGTCGCAGGCGGCGGGTAACCTTAGCCCAGCCGCCCGGGGGCCACAAGCCGTTCCGGGGGGCATGGGGCGGGATATCCTGTGCGCCCTTTCGCGGTGCCCGAGCATGAACGAGCAAGCCTTCGACCTGGCCTCCGCGCTGTCGGATTACCTTGGGCGGCATCCGGCGGAGGCGGCATCCTGTGCGCTGTTTTCAGGCTTCCTGGCCACGGAGGGCGCGCTGTTCGAACGCAGCCATCCGCCGGGCCATTTCACCGGTTCGGCCTGGCTGGTGAGCGCCGACGGCGAGCGCGTGCTGCTCACCCATCACCGCAAGCTGGGCCGCTGGCTGCAGCTGGGCGGCCATGCCGACGGCGACACCGACCTGGCGCAGGTGGCCCTGCGCGAGGCGGAGGAAGAGTCCGGGCTGGTGGACCTGGCGGTGGACGCGGCCATATTCGACATCGACCGCCACGCCATCCCGGCGCGCGGCGACGAACCGGAGCACTGGCACTACGACGTGCGCTTCGTGGTGCGCTCCACCGGCAGCGAAGCCTTCGCGGTCAGCGAGGAATCACTGGCGCTGGCCTGGAAGCCGGTGGCGCAAATCGCCACCGACCCGACATCCGACGATTCCCTGCAGCGCATGGCCCGCAAGTGGAAAATGTACCAGGTACATTTTCACTCCCGGTGAGACGCTGTCTCATTGGCAGTGAAAACATACCTGGTACATTTTCACTTGGTCAGACGCGGCCGTTGAATTCGCCGGTGGTGGTGCTGACCCAGATCTTTTCGCCGTTGGTGATGTATTCGGGGACCATGATTTCAAGGCCCGTGCTGAGCTTGGCGGGCTTGGGGCGCTTGGTGGCGGTGCCGCCCTTGAGCTCCGGCGGGGTTTCGATGACTTCCAGCGCCACGCTCGGCGGCAGCTGCACGGCCACCGGGGCGTCTTCGATCAGCTGGATGTAGCAGCCTTCCAGGCCTTCGGTGATGTAGCCGGCGTTCTCGCCCACCACGTCGGCGTCGAGCTGGTAGGGCGTGTAGTCCTCGGCATCGAGGAACACGAAGGCTTCGCCGTCCTTGTACGAATAGGTGCACATGCGGCGGCTGAGGTCCACTTCGCGCAGCTCGTCGTCGGCGCCGCAGCTGAGGTCGAACTTCACGCCGCCCGGCACGCTGTACAGCGTGAAGCGGAACTTGACGTTGCCGCCGCGGCCCTGCGGCGAGCTGCGCTCGATGTCGCGCACCTGGTACACGGTGCCGTTGTGTTCGATGACGTTGCCTTTCTTGATGTCGCCAGCTTTCATGGG
>DAORUD010000030.1:2750-23477 GCA_035433005.1 Arenimonas sp.
TTACTTGGGCGCCAGGCGCACGGCGCCGTCCAGGCGGATGGTTTCGCCGTTGAGGTAGCGGCTGCCCAGGATGAAGGCCACCAGGTCGGCGAACTCACCGGGCTGGCCCAGGCGCGACGGGAACGGAATGGACGCGCTGAGCGACTGCTGCACCGCCTCGGGCATGCCGTCCACCATCGGCGTCCAGAAGATGCCCGGCGCAATGGTGTTGACGCGGATGCCGAAGCGCGCCAGTTCGCGCGCCATCGGCAGCGTCATGGCCACCACGCCGCCCTTGGACGCGGAGTAGGCGGCCTGGCCGATCTGGCCCTCGTAGGCCGCCACGCTGGCGGTGTTGATGATGGCGCCGCGCTCGCCGTCTTCGCCCGGCGCGTTGTGCTGCATCAGGTCGGCGGCCGCCTTGGCCACGTTGAAGCTGCCCACCAGGTTCACCATCACGGTGCCGGCGAAGTTCTTCAGCGGCATCGGCGCTTCCTTGCCCAGCACGCGGCCGGCGCCGAGGATGCCCGCGCAGTTGATGGCGGCGTTCAGCCCGCCCAGGAAGTCCTTCGCGGCGGCGACGGTGGCCGCCACGTTGGCCTCGTCGGTGACGTCGGTGCGGAAGTAGCGCGCGCTGGCGGCGCCCAGTTCGGCCACGGCGGCCGCGCCCTTGTCGTCGTTGATGTCCAGCAGCGCGACCTTGGCGCCGCCGGCGACCAGCCGCTGGGCCACGGCCAGGCCGAGGCCGGAGACGCCGCCGGTGATGACGGCGCGGGTGTCCTGGATATGCATTCGGGGGTCTCCTTGAAGACCCCGGATTCTACCAGCGCGACCCGGCCCCGGGCAGGGCCGGCGCGCGGCTCAGCGGGTGGCCTGGACGAACTCGGGGTCGGCCACCAGCTGCCCGATCAGCTTCTGCAGCGTGGCCACGTAGTTCTCCATGGCCGTCGGCACCGCCAGTGCACCGATGAACGAGGACTCCCACTGGTGGTCGGCCTGCAGCGGCTTGTCGTACGCCACCGCGCCGCCACGCGTCACCACGAAGCGCGCACGGATCGAGGCCTTGCCCGTGCGTGCCCCCGATGCGTCCAGCCGGTTGGCCAGCAGCTCGCCGCTGACGCGGATGGTGGACCCGGCATCATGGCGGTTGGCGTTGCGGAGCTCGGCTTCCAAGGCCTGCTGGAGGTAGGTGGTGAACGTGCCGTCGCTGCCGCCGCTCATGCTGTTGCCGCGCAGGCCCAGCCGGTCGTTGGCTACGCCGGGCGCTGCCTGGAAGGCATCCACCGCCAGCCTGGCGCCGGGCTGGCCACGCAGCACCGTGAGGTTGTCATTGCCGGGCGCGTACGCCGGCGCCGGCGTGGACACGCAGCCCACCAGCAGCAGCGCGGTGAGCGCCGCCGCAGCAAGCAGGCGCGCGCGCATCACTCCAGCGCCTTCTGTTCGGCCAGCTGCTTGATGAGGTTCCACATCAGCTGGTCCATCACCGTCTCGACGCCCTGCTGCATGGTCACCGGGGCGAGGCCCTCGGGGCCGGCCTTGTTGCCGATGGTGGTGTGCAGTGCGTGCTTGGCGGTGACTTCGGTGGTGACGCCGTTGCGCTGGTAGCGGGCGGTGGCGACGTAGCCATCGGTGACCATGCTGCCCACCGCACCCAGGGTGAGGCCGGTGCCAAAGCCCTTGGCGGCGGCGTTGTCGGTGATCGGCACGTTGTCGATCACCACCGTCAGCAGGCCGGCGTCGGCGCTGTCGCTGGCGCTGCTGGTGACGGCGCTGAACAGGCCCGATTCGCTGGCCACGGCGATGATGCGCGGCTTGATCTGCGAGGTGGCCGAGGCATTCACGCTGCCGTTGGTCTTGAACTCGAAGGCCACCTGCACCGGGCGCGGCGTGGCCGGGGCGACGAGGTCGGCCTTTGCGACCACGGGCAGCGCCGGGTCCACGTAGGCCTTCATGGTCAGGCAGCCCGACAGCAGGGCGGCGGTGGCGGCGAGGGCCAGGCCGCGGGCGGCGAGGCGGGTGATGGAGTGCATGGTCACGTGGTGGTTCCCCTGGAGTGAACTGAATGGTCGAGCGGCCGGTGTCGTCCCGGCGCCCGCCAAATATAGGGGAATCAAAGCGACAGCAGGTAGAAGCGATTGCAGCCGAAGTGGCCGGTGCTTCCCATCGGGCCGTCCAGGCGCTGGAACCCGGTGCGTTCGTAGAGTTTCTGCGCCTGGTCCATGCCGCGCAGCGTCTCGAGGTAGCACTGGCGATGGCCCAGGGCGCGGGCCGCGTCCAGGCAGCGCGCCATCAGCGCGGCGCCGGCGCCGCGGCCGCGCAGCGTGGGCAGGAAATACATCTTGCGCAGTTCGCACACGCCGGCCGGACCGCCGTCGAGCG
Source organism: Arenimonas sp. (assembly GCA_035433005.1). Lineage (GTDB taxonomy): Bacteria > Pseudomonadota > Gammaproteobacteria > Xanthomonadales > Xanthomonadaceae > Arenimonas. Next base: position 5,109 of record DAORUD010000030.1, read on the forward strand.
GCGCCACGCCGCCGCCGCCCTGCACGCGCCCCCCGGACTCGACGACGAAATAGGCCGCGCCGGGACGGTCGTATGCCGCGTGCATGGCCTGCACTTCGGGATCGTGGATGGCGAAGCCCGGGCCATCGGCGCCGAACTCGGGCATCACCGCGCGGATGATGGCGGCCACGGCGGCATCGTCGGCCGGGGTGATGGGGCGGATGACCAGGTCGTTGTCGTTCACGGTGCCAGCGTCGGGGGCGGGCCTGCCTGTCGCAGGTAGGTGGAGAAACCGACCGGGTCGAGCCCCGGGCTGAACAGGAAGCCCTGGCCGGCGTGGATGCCCAGTTCGAGCAGGAATTCGCGCTGCGCCGCGCTCTCGATGCCTTCGGCCACGACCTCCAGCCCCAGGCCGCGGGCAATGCCCGCCACCGCCTGGCAGATCGCCACGTCGGAAGGATTGGCCGGCACGCCCTGCAGGAAACTCTGGGCCAGCTTCAGGCCGTGGATGGGCAGGCGGCGCAGGTAGTTCAGGGCGCTGTAGCCTTCGCCGAAGTCGTCGATGGTCAGCACCACGCCCAGGCGGCGCAGCGCTTCGAAGGTGGCGTGGGTGTCGGGGGCGTCCTCGATCAGCACGCGCTCGGTGAACTCCAGCTCCAGCGCCGAACCGGGCAGGCCGTGTTCGGACAGCGCGTTGGCAATCGTCTGCACCAGGTCCTCGGTGAGGAACTGGCGGTAGGAAACATTCACCGCCACGCGCTCGACCGCCAGCCCTTCGGCGCGCCAGCGGGCCATCTGCCGGCAGGCGGCGTCGATCACCCAGGCGCCGATGCGGACGATGTCGCCGGTGGTTTCGGCATGGCTGATGAAATCGTCGGGGCTGATGTCGCCCAGCGTCGGATTGGTCCAGCGGATGAGCGCCTCGGCGCTGCGTACGCGGCCGTCCACCAGCGCCACCAGCGGCTGGTAGACCAGGCGGAATTCGCCGTTGTCGAGCGCGCGCCGCAGCTGCGCTTCAATCTGCACGCGGTCGTGCTGCTGCCGCGCCAGCTCGGGCGTGAACTCCTGCCAGGTGTTGCGGCCGCGCCGCTTGGCGTCGTACATGGCGGCGTCGGCGTTGTTCACCAGCTGCTGCACCGTGCGGCCGTGCTCGGGGTGGCGCGCCAGGCCAACGCTGGTGGTGATGGTGAATTCCTCGCCGGCGTAGCGGAAGCTGTCGCCGAACGCGCGGGTGATGCGCTCGGCCAGGGCTTCGGCGACGGCCGGGTCGGCGTCGGCGTCGGTGACGACCAGGAATTCGTCGCCGCCGAATCGCGCCAGCTGGCCGGCCTCGCCCACGCAGTGCTCCAGCCGGCGCGCGGCGCTCACCAGCATGTGGTCGCCGGCCGCGTGGCCCAGCAGGTCGTTCACCAGCTTGAAGCGGTCCAGGTCTATGTAGATCACCGTGGTGCCCGGGTGCTGCCCGCCCAGGCGGCGCTCGAGTTCGGCCAGGATGCCGTCGCGGTTGAACAGGCCGGTGAGCGGGTCGGTTCGCGCCTGGCTTCGCAGCGCTTCCTCTATCTCGCGGCGCTGGGTGATGTCCTGCACCGTGCCGGTGATGCGGGCGGGCATGGGCGCGCGGCCCTCGGCCTGGCCAATCAGGCGGGCCCAGTGCACTTCGCCGTCCTGGCGCACCACCTGGACTTCCAGGTCGAAGCCACCGCCGTCGCGGACCACGCTTTCCAGTGCGTCCTCGGCGGCCTTGCGGTAGGCGGGGGCCACGTGGGCCATCGCGTCCTCGAGCGTGCGGGGCGGGTCGTCGCGGCGGCCGATGATGCGCAGCGCTTCGTCGGTCAGGTAGATGCGGTTGCGTCCGGCGTCCCACTCCCAGCCGCCGATGCGGGCCAGCGCCTGGGCGCGCAGGAACAGCGAGCTGTCGCGCTTGAGTTCGGTGACGTCGGAGAACAGCGAAATCACCTGGTGCGGCCGGTCGCTGCCGGCATGGAACTGCGGCACCGACGTGGCCGAAATCCAGGTCAGTTGCTTGCGGCGATGGTGGTACAGGCCCAGCAGGGTGCTCTGCACGATGGTGCCCGTGGCCAGGGCGCGCAGCGGCGGAAGTTCGCGGAAGGGGATGGGGTAGCCGCGATGGTCGACCACCAGCCAGTCGTCGAAGCGCAGGCTGGCCGTCACGTCAAGGCTCTCGTCCATGCCCAGGATGCGATAGGCCGCCGGGTTGGCCGACAGCACGCGGCCGTCGAAGCCCTGGAACAGCACGCCCTTGTCTATGGCCACCAGCAGGGCGTGGTAGTTGAGCTCCGCCTCGCGCCGCCGGCTCAGGTCGCGGGCCACCGCGATGACATGGTGGTGCGGGCCGTCGTGGAAACTGGCCGAGTGCACTTCCACCGGGAACTGGCTGCCGTCGCCGCGGGTGTTGTTGACCTCGATCACGTAGGTTTCGTCGCGGGCCAGCGCCTCCAGCACCGGCACCATGTGGTCGTCGCGCAGTTCGGGGTTGATGGCGTGCACCAGCTTGCCCACCAGTTCGTCGCGCGGCCGCTGGTAGGCCTTCTCGCCGGCCCGGTTGAGGTCGATGATGCGGCCGTCGGCGGCGATGATGCTGATGGGGTCGGGCACCGCGTTGAACAGGCTGTCGTAGCGGCGGCGCACGCTTTCGGCTTCACGCTGCAGGCCGTGCAGGCAGGCCAGCAGTTCGGACAGGAAAACGGGGTCGGCCACCGCGCCGGGCGAGTTGATCAGCGCTTCGAGCCGGGCTATCACGGGGTTGTCGCGCGAACGGCGCGCTTCGGCCGTCGGGCCGTGGTCAGATTCGGGGATCGGGGCTTGCTGGTCCATGCCGCCGTTGGCCGGTCTTGCTCGGGGTGTGGGCCGAGCATACACCGCAGGCCCGCGGGCGCGAGATCAGGCCGATGCCAGCGTGACCTTGCTCCCGGAAGCGCGGCCCAGGCGGCCGGCAAGCCAGCGGCCGGTCTCCACCAGCCGCGCCAGGTCCACGCCGGTGCCGATGCCCATGCCTTCGAGCATGTACACCACGTCTTCGCTGGCCACGTTGCCGCTGGCGCCCGGAGCGTAGGGGCAACCGCCCGTGCCTGAGACCGCGGCGTCCACCACGGCCACGCCTTCTTCCAGGCAGGCCAGGATGTTGGCCAGGGCCTGGCCGCGGGTGTCGTGGAAGTGCACGGCCAGCGCGGCCATCGGCACCTCGCCCGCCACCGCGCGCAGCATGGCCCGCGCCCCGGCCGGCGTGCCGATGCCGATGGTGTCGCCCAGGGACACCTCGTAGCAGCCCAGGGCATGCATGCGACGGGCCACGCGCACCACGTCCGCCACCGGTACGTCGCCCTGGTAGGGGCAGCCGAGCACCGTGGACACGTAGCCGCGCACCCTGACGCCGTCGGCGGCGGCGCGTTCGAGCACCGGCAGGAAGCGCTCGATGCTCTGGTCAATCGAGGCATTGATGTTCTTGCGGTTGAAGGCCTCGGACGCGGCGCTGAACACCGCCACTTCCGTGGCGCCGACGGCGCGGGCGCGCTCGTAGCCCTGCAGGTTGGGCACCAGCACCGGGTAGGACACGCCTTCGCGGCGCTGGATGCCGGCGAACACCTCGGCCGCGTCGGCCAGCTGCGGCACCCACTTGGGGCTGACGAAGCTCGTGGCCTCGATGCTGCGCAGGCCGGTGGCCGACAGCCGGTTGATCAGCTCGATCTTGTCGGCGGCGGGGATGATGGCCTTTTCGTTCTGCAGCCCGTCGCGCGGCCCGACCTCGACGATGCGCACCCGGGCGGGCAGGCTCACGGCCGGGCCTCCGGCGCGCGCGCGAACTGCACCGGGTCGGCGTTGAACAGCTCGGGATGATCCAGCACGGCCGGCGCCTCGTTGCCGGTCAACCGGTTGTACAGGTCGCGGTTGCGCGACACCACTTCGCCGCCCAGCCGGCCGTCAATGATGGCGTGCGCCACGGCCTTGTCGTTCGTGGTCCACAGGGTCAGGCGGTCGCCGTCGCGGGCGATGCGCACCAGGTAGACGTCGCCCTCGGGCGAAGCGTGGTCTTCGTCGAACTGGGTCATGGCCCAGTCCGCGTCCACCCAGGCGTAGCGGTACAGGCCGTGCTGTCCCAGGTGCAGCGCGGTGGGCGTGCTGCTGCGCACGCCGTCCTGGCCCCGGGTGTCGAGCACCAGCTGGCAGGCGGTGTCGATGCGCAGGGTGACTTCACCGTTCTTCGCGGGGTCTTCGTCCTGCGACAGCCAATGGCCGGCCAGCGCCGGGTCGCAGGGGCCGGCGGCCAGCGGTGCGGCTTCGAAGGTGGTCATCTGGCAGGCGCCCAGCAGCAGGGCAGCGGTGGCCAGCAGCATGCGACGGCACAGCGGGCGGATGTTCATGGCGCCTCCAGTTTGACCAGCACCGCATCGGACTCGACGAAATCGCCAGCGGCGGCCTGCACCGCCGCCACGCGGCCGGCGCGCGGGGCGCGCAGGCTGAGCTCCATCTTCATGGCTTCCATCACCAGCAGCTCCTCGCCCTCGGCGACGTCCTGGCCCGCGGTGGCCTTGACCACCACGATGCGGCCGGGCATGGGCGCCGCGATGCGGTCGCCGCTGCCGCTGGCGGCGTTGCCCTCGAAGCGGAAGGCAGGCACGCGGTCCAGGCGCACGCGGCGTTCGCCGTCGTGCACGGTCACCGCCTGCGCATCGGCGCGCGCGCGCATCCGCCACTGGCGGCCGTCCACCTCGGCCACCAGGCGGCCGTCCACGAAGCGGGCGCCGCGCACCAGGGTTTCCACGCCGGCGTCGAGCAGGCGGTAGTCGCCGGCGCTGCCGCGGGCGTGCAGTTCGATGCGCTCGCTGCGGTAGGTGAAGCACAGCAGGCGGTCGCAGGCGTGGCCCAGTCGCCAGCCGTCGCCGATGGACCACGGCGAATGCGGGTCGCTGCTGGCCTGGCCGTGGGCGAGGGTGGCGGCTTCGTCGTGCAGCAGCGCGGCCGCGGCGGCCATGGCCAGGTGCGCGTCGGGCAGGGGTTCGTCCCGCGGCAGCACTTCGTCCAGGTGGGCGTCGAGGTAGGCGGTGTGGATGGTGCCCTCGACCACGCGCGGATGGCGCACGAGCTTTTCCAGGAAATCGATGTTCGACTTCGGGCCCACCACCTCGCAGTCGGCCAGCGCTTCGCGCAGGCGGGCCAGCGCGCGCGGGCGGTCCAGGTCCCAGGTGATGAGCTTGGCGATCATCGGGTCGTAGAAGATGGTCACCGTGTCGCCTTCCACCACGCCCGCGTCCAGGCGCACGTGCGCGGACGGTTCGGGCAGGCGCAGGGTGTCGAGCCTGCCCGAGCCGGGCAGGAAGTTCTGCGCCGGGTCCTCGGCGTACAGGCGCACTTCGATGGCGTGGCCGTGGCTGCGCACCTCGTCCTGGCGCAGGCCCAGCGGCTCGCCCGCGGCAACGCGCAGCTGCCATTCCACCAGGTCCAGGCCGGTCACCAGTTCGGTCACCGGGTGCTCCACCTGCAGGCGGGTGTTGATTTCCATGAAGTAGAAATCGCCGTCCGCGCCGACGATGAACTCCACCGTGCCGGCGTTGACGTAGTCAATGGCGTGCGCGGCCTGAACCGCGGCGGCACCCATGCGCGCGCGCAGTTCGGGCGTGAGGAAGGGCGAGGGCGATTCCTCCACCACCTTCTGGTAGCGGCGCTGCGCCGAGCATTCGCGCTCGTTGAGGTGGATGACGTTGCCGTGGCTGTCGCCGAACACCTGCACTTCGATGTGGCGCGGCTCGCGGATGTAGCGCTCGATCAGCACGCGGTCGCGGCCGAAGGCGCCGGCCGCTTCGCGCTGGCACGACTCCAGCGCCGCGGCGAAGCCGGCGCTGTCGTGCACGATGCGCATGCCCTTGCCGCCGCCGCCGTGCGCGGCCTTGATCATCTGCGGGCAGCCGACGCGGTCGGCTTCGCGCTGCAGGTGCGCCGGGTCCTGGTCTTCGCCGGTGTAGCCGGGCACCACGGGCACGCCGCGCTCGGCCATCAGCTGCTTGGCGCCGGCCTTGCTGCCCATCTTGCGCATGGACGCGGCCCTGGGCCCGATGAACACCAGGCCCGCGGCCTCGACGGCCTCGGCGAAGTCGGCGTTCTCCGAGAGGAAACCGTAGCCCGGGTGGATGGCCTGGGCGCCGGATTTCTTCGCCACTTCGATGATGGCGTCGCCGCGCAGGTAGCTGTCCTGCGGCCGCGGCCCGCCGATCGGCCAGGCTTCGTCGGCCAGGCGGGCGTGGCGGGCGCTGACGTCGGCCTCCGAGTAAACGGCCACCGTGCGGATGCCCAGCCGGCGGCAGGTGCGGATGACCCGGCAGGCGATTTCGCCGCGGTTGGCGATCAGTATTTTATTGAACATTTCTTATTTGGCCACGGATTGACGCGGATTAACACGGATTAGAGCCTGGGAGTAGATCCGGCGCTTGAACTGGGCGCGTGGGCCGAAATTCAGCAGCAGGCCTACGGGGATGCGGGTTGCTTTCAGATAGTTCAGGAGTTGGGCTTCGTGGTTGGGTGCGAGGGTGGATGCCGCTTTGACTTCCACCAGTACGCGGCCCTCCACCAGAAGGTCGACCCGATACTCGCCAACGACATGGCCTTGGTAGCGGACATCCACCGCCGCCTGCTGGATGACGGCAATGTCATTCTTCCTGAGGGCAATCACCAACGCATTCTCGTACACATTCTCAAGAAACCCGGCGCCCAACTCGTTGTACACGTCAAAGAACGCGCGGATTACTTTGTCCGTGATGGCTTCGTCCACCAGTCCGCTTTTATCCGCGTTCATCCGCGTCAATCCGTGGCCAAAACCCAGTTCGGGGCGCGTTTGGCGAGGAAGGCGGCGAGGCCTTCCTGGCCTTCGGGGGAGACGCGCAGGCGGGCGATGAGGGCGGCGTTTTCCGCGTCCTGGATTTCGGACGCGGCGCGGGTCATGCCGGCGGCGCGCAGGGCCAGCTGCTTGGCCTCGCGCTGGGCCAGCGGGCCGCCCTTGAGCCAGAAGTGCAGGGTGCGGTCCACCACGTCGGACAGCGTGCCGGCCGGCGCGACCGCGTGCAGCAGGCCGATGGCCAGGGCTTCGGGCGCTTCGATCACGTCGGCGCCGGCGAACAGGCGGCGCGCATGGCGGCCGCCGATGGCCGCCACCACGTAGGGCGAAATGACCGCAGGCACCAGGCCCAGCTTCACTTCCGACAGCGAGAACTTCGCGCCTTCGGCCGCCACCGCGTAGTCGCAGCAGGCCACCAGGCCGACGCCGCCGCCGTAGGCCGAACCGTTCACCTTGGCCAGGGTGGGTTTGGACAGGTAGTTCAGGGTGCGCATTAGCCGGGCCAGGCGCAGGGAGTCGTCGCGGTTTTCTTCCTCGCTGGCCTGGGCCATCCGCCGCATCCAGCCCAGGTCGGCGCCGGCGGAGAAAGTGCTGCCGTCGCCGGTCAGCACCACCGCGCGCACCGACGGGTCGGCGTCCAGCGCCTCCAGGGCGTCGGTGAGTTCGGCAATCAGGGCATCGTCGAAGGCGTTGTGCACCGTCGGGCGGGCCAGCGTGAGCGTGGCCACCGCGCGGTCGCGGTCCAGTCGAATGGATTGGGTCATGCGGTCCCCCGGGGCAGGGCGACATGATAGCGGTTGGCCCCCTGCGGCCGGCAGGCCCGGCCGTATCGCCGCGCGGCATTTGGCGTTATGATGAGAACCATTCTCATCTAAGAGATTGGGCGATGCTGCTCTCCGAACTCGAAACCGGCGCCGACGCCATCGTTGAAAGCGTGCATGACGTCACCCCGGGTGACGCCGTGGCGCGCCGCCTGCGCGACATCGGCTTCGTGGCGGGCGAGGCCATCCGGCTGCTGACCCGCGGCCCGCTGGGCGGCGACCCGCTGCTGGTGCAGGTGGGCTACACGCGCTTCGCCATGCGCCGTGGCGAAGCGGCACGCATCCGGCTGCGCAACTCCCATGGCTGAGGCCGGCACGCTCAACATCGCCCTGGTCGGCAGCCCCAACTGCGGCAAGACCGCGCTGTTCAACCGCCTCACCGGCAGCCGCCAGAAAGTGGCGAACTACGCCGGCGTCACCGTCGAGCGCAAGGAAGGTTCCTTCAGCACGCCCACGGGTCGCCGCGTGCGCGTGCTCGACTTGCCGGGTGCCTACAGCCTGGACGCCAACAGCCCGGACGAAGCCATCACCCGCGACCTGTGCCGCGGCACGCTGGCCGGCGAAGCGCGCCCCGACCTGCTGGTGTGCGTGGTGGACGCCACCAACCTGCGCCTGCACCTGCGCTTCGTGCTCGAGCTGCGGCGCCTGGGCCAGCCGATGCTGCTGGTGCTCAACCAGATGGACCTGGCGCACCGGCGCGGCATCGTCATCAACACCGCGATGCTGCAGCAGCGGCTCGGCCTGCCGGTGCTGGAAACCGTGGCGGTGAAGGCCGGCGGCACCCAGGCCCTGCTGGCCGCGCTGGACCAGCCCGCCCCCGCACCCGGCGCCACCGGGGACCACGACGACAGCGACCTGCACGCGCAGGTGTCGGCGCTGCTGGCCGAAGCGGTGACCATGCCCGCGCGCACCGACCAGCTCGACGACCGGCTGGACCGCTGGCTGCTGCACCCCGTGTTCGGGCTGGCGATCCTGGCGGTGGTGATGTTCCTGATGTTCCAGGCCGTGTTCGCCTGGGCCGCGCCGGTGCAGGACCTGTTCGCCGGCGGCATCGCCTGGGTGGGCGCGGCCGTGGGCGAGTGGCTGCCGGGCGGCCCGCTGCGCAGCCTGGTGCAGGACGGCCTGTTCTCGGGCCTGGGCACGGTGGTGGAGTTCCTGCCGCAAATCCTGCTGCTGTTCGCCTTCATCCTGGCGCTGGAGGAATCGGGCTACCTGCCGCGCGCGGCCTTCCTGCTGGACCGGCCGATGCGTGCGGCGGGGCTGACCGGGCGCTCGTTCATCCCGCTGCTGTCGAGCTTCGCCTGCGCCATTCCCGGCATCATGGCCACGCGTTCGATCCAGGACCCGCGCGACCGCCTGACCACCATCCTGGTCGCGCCGCTGATGACCTGCTCGGCGCGGCTGCCGGTGTACACGCTGCTGATCAGCGCCTTCATCCCGCGCCAGGACGTGCTGGGCGTGTTCAACCTGCAGGGCCTGGTGATGTTCGGGCTGTACGCGGCCGGCATCGTCAGCGCGCTGGGCGCCGCGTGGGTGATCAAGGCGCTGCGCCGCGACGACGGTGAACACGTGCTGCTGCTGGAGCTGCCCAGCTACCGCCTGCCGCACCTGCGCGACCTGGCCATTGGCCTGTGGGAGCGCGCCAGCATCTTCCTGCGCCGGGTCACCGGCATCATCCTGTCGCTCACCGTGCTGCTGTGGTTCCTGTCCACGTATCCGGCGCCGCCGGAAGGCGCGGTGGGGCCGGCCATTGACTACAGCCTGGCCGGGCGCATCGGCCGCTGGATGGAGCCTTTCTTCGCGCCGATCGGCTTCAACTGGCAGATCTGCATCGCGCTGATCCCGGGCCTGGCGGCGCGCGAAGTGGCGGTGGCCGCGCTGGCCACGGTGTACGCCATCTCGGCCAGCGGCGACGACGCTGCGGCGCAGGCGCTGTCGCCGCTGATCGCCGCCGACTGGTCGGTGGCCACGGCGCTGTCGCTGCTGGTCTGGTACGTGTACGCGCCGCAGTGCCTGTCCACCATCGCCGTGATCAGGCGCGAAACCAACAGCTGGAAGCAGGCGGGCATCGCCACGTTCTACCTGTTCGCGCTGGCCTACCTGGCGTCGTTCATCACCTACCAGGCCGCGAAGGTGCTGCTGTGAGCGCGCTGCTTCAGGGCGTGGCGGTGGCCGCCGTGGTGCTGCTGGCGGCGGTGTCGGTGCTGCGCCAGCTGTGGCCGCGCGGCGCGTGGCAGGCGCAGGCGCGGCTGTCTTATGCGTTCGAGCGCGAAGGCCGCCCGGCGTGGCTCAGGCGCGTGGGCTTTGCGCTGCGGCCGCCGATGCAGGCCACGCAGGCCGCGTGCGGCAGCGGGTGTTCCAGCTGCCGGGCCTGCAAGTAGCGCCGCCTTCCCGCGCCGGGCCTAACTCGCCGCCACCAGCACCAGGGCCAGCACCAGCAGCGCCAGGCACACCGCGCCGGCGATCAGCAGCCAGCGATGGCTGGTGGCCACCTCGTCCACGTGCCGGCCGGTGATGCGCGCCTGCAGGCGGTCCACCGCCAGCGCCAGCAGACCCGGGAAGGACAGTGCCACCAGCGCCGGCGGCAGCGGCAGCGGGAACAGGTCCAGCGCCGAGAAGAACGCCACCGCCGCGCCCGAGCACAGCGTCATCGAGAACCATGCCTCGAAGCGCTGCGCGCCCGCTGCGATGAAGCTGCCCACCAGCGCCAGCATGATGCCCACCCACAGGGGCAGCGCGGCGACCACGGGCGTGGCCAGGGCCAGCGCCAGCACGATGGCGGCCAGGGTTTCGCGCCAGCGGTGGCCGTGGCCGCGCGACGTCACGGCCGTCTTGGCCGCGAGGTAAGCCGCGATCAGCAGCTGCCAGCCGGTGAAGGCCAGCGCGAGCGCGGACAGCCACAGCAGGCTGCGTGGATTGAATTCATGAGTGACCACGGCGAGGAAGGCCAGCAGGGGAAACCCGAACGCCAGCGCCCGCGACCAGGTCAGCGCCACGCGCTGCCAGCCCACGCGCGAGCGGTCGGACAGAACGCCAGCGACCCGGCGCAGGCGCGGGTCCACCAGATCGAGCGTGGCGCCTTCGGTCAGGTGGTCGAGCTCGTCGATGCGGTTGCGGATGCGGCTGGGCACGCCGGGCACCAGCATCAACAGCGGGCTGGTCCAGCGCCAGCGGCGTCGGGCGATGTGGCGGTCAATGACGTCGTCGAACTCGCGATGTCTCTCCTGCGGGTTGGCGCGCGGCAGCCGGCCGGCGGTGAACTGTTCGACGGCGCGGGCGCGGGCCTTGGCCTGGTCCAGCTGTTCCACCAGCCACCAGTCGTGCCGGCCCAGCTGGCTGGCGCCAAAGAAGTGCGCCACCGCGTCGAGCATGGGCGGGCGCAGCGCGGGTTCGCGCGCGACCACCGCACGCAGCACCGGCACCGTGAGCACCGACTTGAGGCTGATCGAGTACAGCTCCGGCTGCTGGTTGAGCCAGGCCTCCAGTTCGGCCGGCGTGGCGGTGTCGCACTGTTCGAACAGCGCCTGCAGGAAGGCGGTCAGGTTGAAGCCCTCGCTGGCGTCGTATCCGTCGCCAGCGTCGAAGGCGTCGCCATCTTCGAAGGCATCGCCATCGGCGCCGTTGATTGCCGCGGAGAGGACCTCTTCGACGGTCGGCGGCGCGTAGTCGGAGTCCGTCTCGGGCACCACGGTGGCGGCAAAGCGCGGGCCGGGCGGGGCGGGCGCCTCGGTGGGCGTGACATCGCCCGGGGGGCTCTCGCTCCCGTTCTCGTCGTCGAAGGCGTCGTTGCTTTCCCGGCGGAAGCGCAGCTCGTCCAGGCAGGCCTGGTAGGCCTCGTGCAGCGCCTGGAAGGCCACGGGGTCGTCGTCGGGGCGGGTCTTCTTGAGCCGCACGGCGTAGGCGCGGCGTACGTCGCGCTCGGTGGCGTCCTCGTCCAGGCCCAGCTGGTCGAACGGCATCAGCGCACCCGGGACTCGAAGTCGTCCAGGGCCTGGGTGAGTTCGGCCCGGTGCGCCTCGATCACCTTCAGGTCCTGGCCCTCGAGCGCGGCCATGAAGCGGCCCAGCCAGTCCTGAAGCATCTGCCGCGGCTGGCCGATGTGTTCTTCGTACAGCCGCTCGATGCGGGCGATCAGCGCCACGTTGGCCTGCTGGTCGCGCGGGTGCACCTTCAGCGCGGCCAGTTCGCCAAGGCGCTGGCGGATCTCCTCGGGGGACATCGCACCCGGGCTGTTCTGCAGGATCAGTTCGTGCCGCGAACCGTCGGCCACCACCGTGGCCTCCACTTGAAGCACGCCGTTGATGTCATAGGTGAAGCGCACGTCCACCGGGTTGTCGTCGGCCTTCTTGCGCGGCAGCGGCAGCTTCAGCACGCCCAGCCAGATGTTGTTGGCCACGCGCGGGCTTTCGCCCTGGTAGACCTCCAGATGCAGCTCGGTCTGCCAGTCCTGCGAGGGCTGGAAGCGCTCCTCGCGGCTCACCGGGACGGTGCAGTTGCGTTCGATCAGCGGCGCGAAGTGGCCGTTGGTGTGGCGGCCGTTGGCATCCATGCGGCCCACCGACAGGCCCAGCGTGTAGGGACAAACGTCGGTGAGGACGATTTCCTCCAGCGACTCGTCGCGCGACTTCATGCCGGCCGCGACGGCAGCGCCCAGCGCGATGGCCTGGTCGGGGTTGACGTGGCGCAGCGGCAGCTTGCCCAGCATGCGCGCGGCCAGGCGCGACACCAGGGGCATGCGCGAGGCGCCGCCCACCAGCACCACTTCGTCCAGCTGGGCGGGGTTGATGCGGGCGTCGCGCAGGGCGCGTTCGATGGGCTGGCGCAGGCGCTGCACCAGCGGCTCAACCAGCTGGGCGAAGCGCGCTTCGCCCACGGTCCAGGTGATGTCGCGCCCGGCCAGGCGGACTTCCACCACCACTTCGTCATGGCTGCTCAGCTGCTGCTTGGCGCGCTCCATGCGCGCGGCCAGCTGCGCCTGCTCGCGCGGCGGCAGGTCGGACAGGCGAAGGCCGTTGGCCTCGCAGAAGTCACGCACCAGTTCGGCCGCGAAGTCTTCGCCGCCCAGGAAGTTGTCGCCGGCGGTGGCGTGCACCTGCATCACGCCGTCGAAGGCCTCCAGGATGGAGACGTCGAAGGTGCCGCCGCCGAGGTCGAACACCAGGAAAGTGGAGTTGTCCTTGCGCTCCTGCAGGCCATAGGCCAACGCGGCGGCGGTGGGTTCGTTGATCAGCCGTTCGACCTTCAGGCCCGCCAGTTCGCCGGCCAGTCGCGTGGCCTTGCGCTGGGAATCGCTGAAATAGGCAGGAACGCTGATCACCGCTTCGGTGACCTTGCTGCCCAGGTGGGCCTCCGCGTCGCCCACCAGCGAGCGCAGCACCAGCGCCGACAGCTCCTCGGGCCGGAACCGGCGATTGCCCAGCGTCACGGTACGCTCGGCACCCATGTAGCGCTTGAACGTGGCGGCGCCGGTGTGCGGATGGCTGGCAAACCGGTCGCGCGCCGCCTGGCCCACCAGCACGCGTTCGTCCGCGTCCAGCGCCACCACCGACGGGGTGAGGTATTCGCCCAGCGCATTGCGCACCAGCACCGGGCCATCGGGGCCGTGGAAGCCGATCAGGGAATGGGTGGTGCCAAGGTCGATGCCGACGATCATGGGATATCTTTCTGGAGGTGGCCGGACTACATCCGGAACACGCCGAAGCGCTCTTTCTCGATCGGGGCGTTGAGGCTGGCGGACAGCGCCAGGCCCAGCACCCGACGGGTGTCGGCGGGGTCGATGATGCCGTCGTCCCACAGTCGCGCGGTGGCGTAGTAGGGGTGGCCCTGGCGCTCGTACTGGTCGCGGATCGGGGTCTTGAAGGCTTCTTCTTCCTCGGCGGTCCAGGCCTTGCCGGATGCTTCGATGCCGTCGCGCTTCACGGTGGCCAGCACGCTGGCGGCCTGTTCGCCGCCCATCACGGAGATGCGCGCGTTGGGCCAGGTCCACAGGAAGCGGGCGCCGTAGGCGCGGCCGCACATGGCGTAGTTGCCGGCGCCAAAGCTGCCGCCGATCACCACGGTGAACTTGGGCACGTGCGAGCAGGCCACGGCCGTCACCATCTTGGCGCCGTCCTTGGCGATGCCGGCGTTCTCGTACTTCTTGCCCACCATGAAGCCGGTGATGTTCTGCAGGAACACCAGCGGGATGTCGCGCTGGTTGCACAGCTCGATGAAGTGCGCGCCCTTGAGCGCGCTCTCGGCGAACAGGATGCCGTTGTTGGCGACGATGCCCACCGGGTAGCCGTGGATGTGCGCGAAGCCGCACACCAGGGTCTTGCCGTAGCGCGCCTTGAACTCCTGGAACTCGCTGCCGTCCACCACGCGGGCGATGATTTCGCGGATGTCGAAGGGCTTGCGGGTGTCCTTCGGGATGACGCCGTAGAGTTCTTCGGGCGCGTACTTCGGCTCGCTGGGCGGCTGCACGGCCACCGGCAGGGTCTTCTTGCGGTTGAGGTGGCGCACGATGTCGCGCGCGATCTGCAGCGCGTGCTGGTCGTTCTCGGCAAAGTGGTCGGCCACGCCCGACACCGACGTGTGCACGTCGGCGCCGCCCAGGGATTCGGCGTCCACCACTTCGCCGGTGGCGGCCTTCACCAGCGGCGGGCCGCCCAGGAAAATGGTGCCCTGTTCGCGCACGATGATCGACTCGTCGCACATGGCCGGCACGTAGGCGCCGCCGGCGGTGCAGCTGCCCATCACCACGGCGATCTGCGGGATGTTCATCGCGCTCAGCCGGGCCTGGTTGTAGAAGATGCGGCCGAAGTGCTCGCGGTCGGGGAACACCTCGTCCTGCAGCGGCAGGAAGGCGCCGCCCGAGTCCACCAGGTAGAGGCAGGGCAGGCGGTTCTCCAGCGCCACTTCCTGCGCGCGCAGGTGCTTTTTCACCGTCATCGGGAAGTAGGTGCCGCCCTTCACCGTGGCGTCGTTGGCCACCACCACCACCTCGGTGCCGTGGATGCGGCCGATGCCGGTGATGATGCCGGCGGCCGGCGCGGCGTCGTCGTACATGCCGCCCGCGGCCATGGCCGACAGTTCCAGGAAGGGCGAGCCGGGATCGAGCAGGGCGCTGATGCGGTCGCGCGGCAGCAGCTTGCCGCGCTCGGTGTGCTTGCTGCGCGCGGCGGCACCACCGCCCAGGGCGACGCGGTTGAGCTGGGCCTCGAAGTCGGCCACCGCCGCGCGCAGCTGCGCGGCGTTGTCCTGGAACTCCGGTGAGCGCGGATCGATGTGGCTGGTGAGGATGGGCATGCGCGGCCGCTCGCTGGTGGAAGCGTCGAGTTTACGTTCCGCCGCGGGCGCAGCCTAGCGCATGCACGACAAAAGAAAACGGGCGCGACTTGCGTCGCGCCCGTTCACTTCAAGCTTGCAGCTGAAGATTACTGACCGTCGGCGGCGTCAGCAGCTTCTTCGGCGGTGTCGGCAGCTTCTTCGGCAACTTCGGCAGCGGCGTCGGCAACGTCGGCGGCGGCGTCGGCAGCGCCTTCGGCGCCCGCTTCCACGGCTTCGGTGGCTTCGGCGGCGGCGTCGGTGGCAACTTCAGCGGCGTCCGCAGCGACTTCGGCCGAAGCCTCGGCAGCGTCGGCAGCGACTTCGGTCGCGGCGTCGGTGGCAGCGGCGGCGGCGTCGGTGGCTTCGGTGGCGGCAGCGTCGGCAGCGGCAGCGGCATCGGTAGCCGCGTCCGTCGCCTGCTCAGCCTGGTTCGAGCAGGCGGCCAGGGCCAGGCCCAGGGCCATGGCGAGCAGGGTCTTGTTCAGGGACATGAGTTGTTTCCTCGTCTATGCGTTTTTAATAACAGAACGTGCGCCAAATGCGCACGTGGCGTGAAGCATGACAAGAAACAGCCGAGAGTCAAGTGGAACGTGGGCTTAACGAAATCTTACGGCGGCGGCCGGTGGGGGCCGCCACCCTCGTTCAGGCCAGTTCGATGGCAATGGCCGTGGCTTCACCGCCGCCAATGCACAGCGCCGCGACGCCGCGCTTGCCGCCCCGGCGCTGCAGGGCGTGCAGCAGGGTGACCACCAGGCGGGCGCCCGAGGCGCCGATCGGGTGGCCCAGTGCGCAGGCGCCGCCGTTGACGTTGAGCTTGGCGTGCGGGATGCCCAGCTCCTTGATGGGCGCCATGGCGACCACGGCAAAGGCCTCGTTGACCTCGAACAGGTCCACGTCCGCCACAGACCAACCGGCTTTGGCCAGCACGGCCTGGATGGCCGACACCGGGGCGGTGGTGAACCACTCCGGCGCCTGGGCGTGGGTGGCATGGGCCACCACGGTGGCCAGCGGGGCGAGGCCCTGGGCCTCGGCGGCGTCTTCGGAGGCCAGCACCACGGCCGCGGCGCCGTCGTTGATGCTCGACGAGCTGGCGGCGGTGATGGTGCCGTCCTTCTGGAACGCCGGGCGAAGGCTGGGGATCTTGCCGATGTCGCACTTGCCGGGCTGTTCGTCGGTGTCCACCACCACGTCGCCCTTGCGGCCGGCCACGGTGACGGGGGCGATCTCGGCCTTGAAGGCGCCGTCGGCCTGGGCGGCCAGGGCGCGGCGCACGGACTCGGCGGCGAACGCGTCCTGGTCTTCGCGGGTGAAGGCGAACTTGCCGGCGCACAGTTCGCCGAACGAGCCCATGGGCTTCTTGTCGTAGGGGTTGGTCAGGCCGTCCCAGGCCATGTGGTCGAGCATCTCGGCGCTGCCGAAGCGGATGCCGGTGCGCGAGCCGTTGAGCAGGTGCGGGGCATTGGTCATGGACTCCATGCCGCCGGCCACCACCACCTGGGCCGAGCCCGCCTTGATCAGGTCATGGCCCAGCATGATGGCCTTCATGCCCGAACCGCAGACCTTGTTGACGGTGGTGCAGCCGGCCGCCGTGGGCAGGCCGGCGCCCAGCGCGGCCTGGCGGGCCGGGGCCTGGCCGAGGCCGGCGGGCAGCACGCAGCCCATGATCACTTCCGACACCTGGGCGCCGTCCACGCCCGACTGCGCGACCGCGGCCTGGATGGCGGTGGCGCCCAGCTGGGTGGCCGGCACGCCGGTGAACTGGCCCAGCAGGGCTCCGAGGGCAGTGCGCTTGGCACCGACGATGACGACCTTGGACATGGTGGCTCCGGGTTTGGAAAGGAATGGCGTGATTATGGGGCTCTGACCCCGGTTTCAGGAGCGGCCGTCGAAGAGTTCGCGGCCGATCAGCATGCGGCGGATCTCGTTGGTGCCGGCGCCGATGGCGTACAGCTTGGCGTCGCGCAGGATGCGGCCGGTGGCGTATTCGTTGATGTAGCCATTGCCGCCCAGGGCCTGGATGCCTTCCAGCGCCACCTGCACGGCGCATTCGCTGGCGTGCAGCAGGCAGCTGGCCGAGTCGATGCGGCTGGCGTGGCCGGCGTCGAAGTCGCGGGCCACCTGGTAGGCGAAGGCGCGGCTGGACTGCAGCGCGGTGTACATGTCGGCGATCTTGCCCTGCATCAGGCCGAAGGTGCCGATGGCCTGGTCGAACTGCTTGCGTTCGCGAACGTAGGGCAGGGCGATGTCCAGCGCCGCCTGCATCAGGCCGATCGGGCCACCGGTGAGCACCAGGCGTTCGGTGTTCAGGCCGCTCATCAGCACCTTCACGCCCTGGTGCACTTCACCCAGGACGTTTTCGGCGGGGATGGCGCAGTTCTCGAACACCAGCTCGCAGGTGTTCGAGCCGCGCATGCCCAGCTTGTCGAGCTTCTGGGCGGTGCTGAAGCCGGGCATGCCCTTCTCGACGATGAAGGCGGTCATGCAGCGGCTGCCGGCATCCTTGCCCGCGGTGCGCATGTAAACGATCAGCACGTCGGCCTCGGGGCCGTTGGTGATCCACATCTTGTTGCCGTTGGCGATCCACTGGCCGTCGCGCAGCTCGGCGCGGCAGCTCATCGAGCCCACCACGTCCGAACCCGCGCCCGGTTCGCTCATCGCCAGCGCGCCCTTGAGCTCGCCGCTGCACAGGCCGGGCAGGTATTTGTGCCGCTGGGCTTCGTTGCCGTTGGCGTAGAGGTTGGCCACGCACAGGTTGCTGTGCGCGCCGTAGCTCAGGCCGACCGAGCCCGAGGCGCGGGATATCTCCTCCATCGCCACCGTGTGGGCCAGGTAGCCCATGCCGCTGCCGCCGTACTCGCCCGGCACGGTGATGCCCAGCAGGCCCAGTTCGCCCAGCTTGGGCCACAGGTCGGCGGGGAAGAGGTTGTCGTGGTCGATCTGCGCCGCGCGCGGGGCGATCTCGGTGTCGGCGAAACGCCGTACGGCGTCGCGCAGGGCATCGAGGTCTTCACCGAGGGGGAACGTGCGCATTGCGACTCCAGATCAGGAAAACGGGGTCAGGTTCACTTATCGACCGTGACAGGGCGGTAAAGCGTCGCGAAAAGCGAAAAACGGGGTCAGAGCAACTTCCCGATGGGGAGCTGGGGCGAAAGGACGGGGTCAGGGTTCGGGAAGTTGATCTGACCCCGTTTTTTCAGTTGCCGCGGCGGCCCTGGAAGCGGGGGGCGGGGGCGCCGAGGTGGGGCAGGCGCAGCTTGCCGATGGCGGTGATGCGCTCTTCGGCCATGCGGTCGGCGGCCTTGTTGGTGGGGATGCCGTCGCGCTTGGCGATCTCGAAGATGCGGCCCAGGTTGTAGTAGATGGTGCGCATCATGCGCATCGCGCGCTCGCGGTTGTAGCCGTCGATTTCCAGCGACA
>DAORUD010000031.1:0-5086 GCA_035433005.1 Arenimonas sp.
GCCCCCGACAGCCTGGATCCGCGCAAGCGCCGAACGCGCGAAGCGCTGCTGAAGTCATTCAACGCGCTGGTGCTGGACCAGCGCTACCACGACATCCGCATCGCCGACGTGCTGGCCCGGGCCGGCGTCAGCCGCTCGACCTTCTACGAACACTTCGCCAGCAAGGACGCGCTGCTGGCGGCCAGCATCGAAGGGCCGTTCTCGATCCTGGCCGGCCTGCTGGGCGAACACTCGCTGCCGCGCGTGCAGGCGCTGCTCGAACACTTCTGGCAGAACCGCAGCCTGGCCCGCACGCTGTTCCAGGGCGCGGGCAACCGCCCCGTGCGCGCCACGATGGTGGCCGTGGTGGAGCGCCAGCTCAAACGCGACCCCGGCCCGCGCCTGCGCGTGCCGCCGCGCCTGGCCGCGCACGCCATCGCCGATGCGCTGCTGTCGCCCATCGTGGCCTGGCTCAACGGCGAGGCCGCGTGCTCGGCGGCCGACCTGGCGATTGCGCTGCAGGCCACCGCCGCGGCGATGCTGCGCGCGCTGTCGGTGGGTGGCCGCGTCGACTGAAGCGCGTGCGCCGCTGCGCCGCTTCCGCGGGCTTCAGTCGGGCTGGAAAATGCTCTCGATGGGCGCCTGGAACAGCTGCGCAATCTTGAACGCCAGCGGCAGGCTGGGGTCGTATTTGCCGGTTTCGATCGCGTTGACGGTCTGGCGCGACACGTCCAGCTGCTCGGCCAGGTGCGCCTGCGACCAGTCGCGTTCGGCGCGCAGCACGCGCAGCCGGTTGTTCATGCGCTGCTCTCCGGACGCAGTACGGGCAGTGCCATCAGGCAGTCCGCCGCGTCATCTGCCAATAGCGCAGCACGTACAGGCTGCAGAACACGGGCAGCACCACCGCGGCCGGCAGTCGCGGCAGGCCAGCCATTTCCATCAGGCTCCAGCAGAACACGGCCAGGCAGGTCAGCAGGCCGGCCAGGGCGCCGGATTCGAAATGCTGGCGGCGGCGCATTTCGTCCAGGCTCGAGATATGGCGAACCAGGGCCGTCATCGCCCATCCCAGCGGCAGCAGCGGAACCAGCGCCAGCAGCACGCCCGTCCACAGCGTCTGTGCGTCCCGGATGCGCGGCGCCAGCAGCATCAGCGACACGGTGAACAGCGCCATCGGCGGGGCGAACTGCTTCGCGAACCGGCGGTGGGTGGCGTCGTCTTCTTCGAACATGGATGTGCTCCGGGGTCAGTGGAGGGAAGGCTACGTGCGACCCGAAAGCATGTCAAGTAAGCTTTACTAAAGGGAAAGCTGGCTTGACGCCAAGGGACAGGCTTCCGCCGTGCAACCGATACCCGCGCGGCCCGTAATGGCGCCGCGTCAGGCATCGCCGCCGCGGTACTCCATGTACGCGGCGGTCCTGGCCGCCGCCTCGTCGCCCAGCAGGCGCCGCACCAGGTGCAGGCTGCCGTCGATGCCGGCGGAGATGCCGCCGCAGGTGATCACCGCGCCTTCGTCCACGTAGCGCTGGTCGTGCACGCAGGTGATGCGCGGCGACACGGCGGCCAGTTCGTGCATCACCTCGTGGTGGGTGGTGGCGCGGCGGCCTTCCAGCAGGCCCACGGTGGCCAGCACCAGCGCGCCGCTGCACACCGACATCACGATCTCGCCGCCGGCGGCCTGCGCCTTCACCCAGGCCATCACCTGCGCATCGTGCACCAGCGCGCGCGTGCCGAAGCCACCGGGCACTACCAGCAAATCGTAAGCGTGCCCGTCGGCGAAGCTGTCGTTGGGCAGCACCTTCATCCCGTTCACCGCGGTGTACACGCGGTCCTGCGCGCCCACCAGCACGGTCTTGAAGTGCTGCTGGCCGGCCAGCTCCGCGGTGACCGCGAACACTTCGAAGGGCCCGGCGAAATCCAGCACCTCCACGTCGTCGAACACCAGGATGCCGACGCGGCGCAGGGAGGCGGCGGACGGGTCGTGCTTGCTCATTGCGATGCCAAGGGAGTGGGGACTGCGCCGAGGTTAGCGCAACGCCAGTGCCGCCAGGCCGGGATGGAGGACGTTCGCCTTGGTCATCGCCGTCGATTTGGGCAGACTGCGGGCAGGGCAGGTCAAGCCTGGCCGGAACGCCACCCGCCATCCCCACCAGGAAAGCCCAGGGAATGAAGATCATCTACGGCGCCAACGACGCCATCGACGCCCAGCGCGTCATCGACCGGCTGGCGTTCGAAGGCATTGCCGCCAACGTGCTTGGCGGCTACCTGGCGGGTGCGGCCGGCGAGCTGCCGATGGCGGGCCTGGTGAATGTCTGGGTGGCCGACGAGGACGAGGCGCGCGCGCGCGAAGTGCTGGCTTCCGATGAGCCCGAGCCCGCGCTGCCCGACGAATCCGAACCCGACGACACGCCCGCCGTGGTGATGCCCAAGGGCAACGGCACCGGCCTGCTGGGCTTCATGGGCGTGCTTGGCCTGGGCGCGTTGATCGGCTACGTCCTGGCCTACGGCCAGCTGCGCCTGCCGCATGAATCCGAACTGCGCGACAGCGACGGCAACGGCGTGGACGACACCACCTTCGACTGGCGTGGGGAGTCGCTGGGACGCCGGGTGACCGACCGCAACGAGGACGGCAAGCCAGACGAGATCGTCGTCTCGCCCGATTCTCCCCATGCCACGGGCAGCTACGACGACAACTTCGACGGCCGCATGGAAACCCGGCTGGGCTATCGCCACCACCAGCTGCATTGGCTGGAATCGGACCTGGACGGCGACGGGCACTTCGAGTGGCGCTACGACTACTCGCGCGGGGTGCTCAGCGCCGGCACGCTCACGCGGCCCGATGGCCGCACGCTGAAGCAACTCCGCTACGAGGGCGGCGTTCTGGCCGAGGAGAGTTTCGACGCCGACGGCGACGGCACGCTGGAAGTCCGCCGCACCTTCGACGCCCGCGGCGAACGCATTCCCCCGCCGGCCGGCTGAACCTCGGAAAAGACAACGCCCGCACAAGGCGGGCGTTGCCAGAACATCCGCCCGGCTTTCCCGGGCGGCGATGTGGCCTCAGCGTCCGGTGGCCGGCGCGGTGGTGGCCAGCGGCTGGCCGTTGGCGTCGGTCATGGCCAGCGGCTTGGCGCCGCGCGGCGAGTACGACAGCAGCAGGCCCAGCATGGTGTTCGCACCGTAGTTGGACGCATGCTCGCGGCGGAACAGCAGCGACAGCCTCCAGCCCGTGGTGACGTCCACGTCCAGGCCGGCGCCGTACATGAACACGTTCTCGCCGTAGCCGGTGAAGCCGATGCGGTAGTCCTGCGCCACCGGGGACAGCACGTAGTTCAGCGCCACGTCGCTGGTGTTCTCCAGCGAGTCGCGGTACTCGAGCATCCAGTACGGGCGCACCTGGCCCGAGGAGCTCGTCAACACGTAGCTGCCCTCGACGCCCACGGCCAGGCTGCTCATGTCCACGGTCTGGTCGCCGTAAGCCAGGTCGTAGATGCCCAGGCCGAACTCGCGGTAGGCGTCCAGGCGCGTGCGGCTGGCGTCCAGGCGGCCGTAGCCGGTCAGGCTGGAGTGCGCGCCCATGCGCTCGTAGCCCAGCGTCAGCGAACCGAAGGCCTGGTCACCGTCGCGCTCGGCCGTGGCCTTGGCGCCGGCCACGTCGCTCCAGCGCGTGATGTCGAAGCCCAGCTGGCCCCAGCCCAGCAGGCCGTCCACGAACAGGTGTTCGCCGCTGTGCCACAGGCCGTAAACCGACAGCGACTGCTGGTCGCCGTCAATGTCCGAACGCGAATCGTCCAGGCTCGTGGAATCCCAGCCGAAGCCGCCGGCGAAGCCCACCAGCCAGCGGTCGTTGATGCGCCAGTCGGCGCCCAGCGTGATGCCGTCGCTGAGGAAGTCGGTGCCGTCACTGCTGGCCCGGTTGTCGCGGCCACCCACGGACACCACGCCCGCGCTCCAGACGGCCCAGCCCGGCGGCAGCGTGGACGACAGGTTCGACGTGGACTGCGGTGCGCCGTCCAGCGACACCGAACCGCCGCCCGCGCCGGTGCTGGACAGGCTCAGGCCATTGCTGGACACGTTGGCGGGGTTGTTGCGCTGCTGGCGCAGGCGGTCGCGGATGTTGGTCTGCTGGGCCTGGGCGAAGCGCAGGCTGGCGTCCACCTGGGCCTGCAGGCCGCCCACCACGCTCGGGTCCTGGGTCGGGTCCGGACGATCGGACACGGTCAGCGTGATGCTCACCGTTCCCTGCAGGTAGCTGCCGGCCGCGGCCTGCGTGGCCACCAGCGTGGTCACGCCGTCGCCCACCAGGGTCACGGTGCGGCCAACCACCGTGGCCACCGACGTGTTGGTGCTGGAGAAGGTGAACGTGCCGCTGCTGGTGCTGGTCGGGTTGGGCAGGTCGAAGGACGGCTGGCCCATGGTGCGGGTGAGGTTGCCGATCCAGGTCAGCGTCGGCGTGGCCGCGCTGATCACCACGTTCAGCGTGACCTGCGGCGCCGCGGTGTAGTTGGCGTCACCGGCCTGGTTGGCGGTGAGCGCGCAGTTGCCCGCGGCCACCATCGTCACCGTGCTGCCGCTGACCGTGCACACCGCCGGCGACGTGCCGGCGAACACCAGCGGGCTGGTGGACGCGCCCGCGGTGGCCGACAGCGCGAACGTGCCGCCCGGCGAATACACCGGTGCGGCCGGCGTGGCGCTGAAGGCGGTGATGGCCTGCGCGGCCTGGCTGATGGTGACGTTCAGCGTGGCCTGCGGGGCCGCGGTGTAGTTGCCGTCGGCCGCCTGGTTGGCGGTGAGTGCGCACACGCCGGCCGCCATCGTGGTGACGGTGTTGCCGCTGACCGTGCAGACCGCGGGGGTGGTGGTGGCGAACAGCACCGGGCTGGTGGATGCACCGCCGGTGGCCGCCACGGTGAAGCTGCCGCCCGGCGCGTACACCGGGGCGCCCGGCGTGGCGACGAAGTTGGTGATGACCTGCACCGCCTGGCCGATGGCCACGTTCAGCGCCACCTGCGGCGCGGCCGTGTAGTTGCCGTTGCCGGCCTGGTTGGCGGTGAGCGAACAGGCGCCGGCCGACACCATGGTCACGGTATTGCCGCTGACCGTGCACACCGCC
>DAORUD010000031.1:5186-23135 GCA_035433005.1 Arenimonas sp.
CCGGTGGCGGACACCGTGAACGTGCCGCCCGGCGCGAACACCGGCGAGGCCGGCGACGCGCTGAACGCGGTGATCGCCTGCGCCGCCTGGCCGATGGTGACGTTCAGCGTGGCC
Organism: Arenimonas sp.; assembly: GCA_035433005.1. GTDB lineage: Bacteria > Pseudomonadota > Gammaproteobacteria > Xanthomonadales > Xanthomonadaceae > Arenimonas. The sequence goes on from DAORUD010000031.1 coordinate 5,301, forward strand.
TGCGGCGCCGCCGAGTAGTTGCCGTTGCCGGCCTGGTCGGCGGTGAGCGCACAGGCGCCGGCCGACACCATGGTCACGGTATTGCCGCTGACCGTGCACACCGCCGACGTGGTGGTGCCGAACACCACCGGATTGCCCGAGGCGCCGCCGGTGGCGGACACCGTGAACGTGCCGCCCGGCGCGAACACCGGCGAGGCCGGCGTGGCGCTGAAGGCGGTGATGGCCTGGCTGCCCGTGGCCACCACCAGCGAGTAGGCCCGGGTGCCGGAGAACCCGTTGGTGGACGTGGCCTGCACGGTGAAGTTGTACGTGCCCGCCGAGGTCGGGGTGCCCGAGAGCACGCCCGAGACCGCCAGGGTCACGCCCCCGGGCAGTGCGCCGGCCGACAGCGTGAACGTGTAGGGCGCCGTGCCGCCGTTGCTGCTGCTGGCCGTGATCGTCTGCGAATAAGGGGCGCCGAAGGCCGCGTCGGGCAGGGTGGCCGGCGACACCGTCACCGCCACCGTCTGGCAGGTGAGGGCGAGGTTGGTGACATTGCCGGCCAGGTTGGTGCCCGACGTCGGCGTGATGCTGCACAGCTGGCCCGCCGGCGCGGACACGACCGACACGTTCCAGTTCGCGCCCGGGGGCAGGCGCGTGGGGAAGGCGAACGTGGCCGCGGCCTGCGCCACCACCACCTGCTGGCTGCTCACCGGGTTGGTGGCCGCCAGCTGCAGCGTCACCGGGCCGGTCTGGCCGGTGGCGGTGCCGGAGAGTTCAAAGTCGGCCGCCGCCAGGCAGATCAGCGCGGCGCCGTTGCCGGACTGCACGCCGTTGTTGATGGTGACCGCGGTCAGGCCGGTTGCCGCCGAGCTGCCGCCCGCGCCGCCGCCGCCGCCGCCGTTCCAGTTCTGCTGGCAGGCCGTGGTGCCCACGCCGGCACCGCCGCCGCCCGCGCCCACGGTGGCGCCGCCGCCGCCACCGCCGCCGAAGCCGGCGCCGCTGAACGAGCCCGAGAAGTTGAAGGAGTCGCCGCCGTCGCCGTTGATCGCATTGCCGGCCGTGGCCGGGAAGCCGCCGCAGCCCGCGCCACCGGCGCCGCCGGTGCCGACCGAACCGCCGCCGCCGCCGAACGGACCCGGGCCGCCCGGCACCGCGGCGCCCGTACCGCCGATACCGCCGCCGCCCACGCCGCCGTTGCCGCCGGCGATCACGTTGGTGGTGCTCCAGCCGGCGTTGCCGCCGCCGCCGCCGCCGCCGGCGATGGCCGCGCGGTTGCCGATGGCGTTGCCGCCCACGCGGATGTCGGTGCCGCCGCCGCCGATGCCGTCCACGCCCTGGCCGATGCCGCCGCCGTTGACGGCCTGCGAGGCCTGGCCGCCGACGAAGATCGAAAGCGTGCTGCCCGGCGTCACCGCCAGCGTGCCGCTGACGCGACCGCCCAGGCCGCCGGTGCCGCCCGGGGAATTGGGGCTGCCGCCGATGGTGCCGGCGCCGCTGCGTCCGGCGCCGCCCTGGGCGCCGCTGAGGAAGACGCGCGCGGACGTGACGCCCGCGGGGACCACGAGGGTCTGCTCACCGCCGGTGAAGCCGAACGCCGCGGGCGTCTCGCCGACCGCGCAGCTTTGCGCGTGCACGTGGCCCGCCAGCAGCAGCGCCGGCAACGCCAGGGCCTTGAGCCATTGCAGCGAACGGCTGGCGCGGCGCGCGGAAAGCGGCGCAGGCAGGCCGACGGGCGCGCGGCGGCGCGTGGCTTGGTTCCGGTGAGTCATCGATTTCCCCTGGACGGGATGCCGGGCATCCCTGGTGAGTGCAACCCCTGATGCAGCGCCCGGCGGTGCGGACGGCTGCAGTTCCCGGGGCAGACTACACCACGGCCGACGGGGCTGTCAGCCGCGCAGGCGCTGGCTAGCCGGCCTGGTCGACGATGGCCGGCGATGTGCCTGCAATGCGTGCCGCGTGGAAACCGCGCGCCAGCAGCCACAGGCACAGCACCAGCTGCATCACGAACAGCGGCAGCAGCATCAGCATCGGCAGGTCGCGCGAGAACAGCTCCAGCGAAATGCCGCTCATCTGCGACAGCGTGGCCAGCACGCCCGGCACCGCGATCAGCCGCGGCACCAGCCGCCCGCGGTACAGCACCAGGTAGGTCAGCAGCAGCCCGGCACCGCCGACGATCTTGTCCAGGAAGTGGATGCCGTTGCGCGCCGCAGAAACCACGCCGCGCAGCAGTTCGAACTGCTGCGGGTCGGCGCCGGGATGCTGCGCGTACTGCTGGCTCAGCGACAGCATGGACAGGAAGCTGGCCTGCTCGACCACCGTGGTGGCAAAGCCGACGCCGGTGATCACCAGCCCGGCCAGCGCCAGCCCGGGGCTGGTGCGGCGGAACAGCGGCCAGGCGATCACCGTGGCGGCCAGGCCCAGCCCGCTGGTGAACAGCGCCACCAGCACGCTGGCGCCGAACAGGTTCGGCATGTCCGCGCCGTTGCGAAGATAGCCCTCGCCGCCTAACACCGGGTTGCTGAGCCCGAAGTTGTTCCAGATGCCCAGCGCCATCGCCAGCAGAAGCATGCCGCCGAACCAGCGGCCGATGGATTTCTCGGATTTCATGGGCGCGTGGGCCACCGTGACGGAAGGTGGCCCAGCGTGGCGGCCGCACGCGCCGGGCACACGTGCCGATGGTGCGGGGCCCGATGGTCACGGGCGGGGGCATCGGGCGCGGTGGCGGTGCCGCGCGCGCACCCGTGGCATCATGGGCCACCCCCAACAGGAAGCACGACATGAAGCTTTTTTCGCCGCTGTTCCCGGCCCTGGTGGCGCTGTCGCTGGTGGCCGCCATGTCCGCGCGCGCCGCCGACGCGCCGTATGAAGTGGTGGTCTGGGCGGATGCCAAGTACGACGCCAGCGGCGCGCTGAGCTCGCTGGAATTCCCCCAGGCCGCTGACTATGCGCCGGCGCTGCTGGGCAACCTGCGCAACCGCATCGCCGCGCGCCCGGCCAGCCCGAAGCTCGACGGCGACGTGCCGGCCACGTTCGAAACCGGCGTGCGGGTCACGCTCACCGTGACGCCGGAAACCGGCTCGGTGGCCGTGGACGAAATCGTGGACATGCCGCGCGTGCTGCGCATGGTCAACGCCCGCTTCACCGAAGACATGTCGGCCGGCGCCAGCAGCTGGGACGGCAAGGTGGTGGGCAGCTGCACGGTCACCGTGAAGGGCCGCTGCGGCGCCATCGAAATCCTGTCCGAGGCCGGCCAGGTGCCCGAAGAGGCGCGCGGCGTGGCCAAGCGCGCGCTGTCGCAGTGGCGCTTCGAGCCGCAGAAGCTCGGCGGCAAGCCGGTCGAGGGCAAGGCCGTGGTGTCGTTCGTGGTCGAACGCGCCGGCGTGTCGCGCCCGACCCTGCGCAACCGCGAAACCTGAGCCGATGAACGCCCTGGTGCGCGGCATGGGTGCGGCCGACCTGGCCGACCTGGCGCGCGCCAAGGCCCTGCTGGAATCGCCGGGCCTGGCGATGCAGTTGTCCCACCTGGTGGGCGCGCCGGTGGAATACCTGCTGGCCAGGAAGCTGCCCGGCGGCGCCAGCGCGCTGGTGAACCGCGCCGCGCGCCGCGCCGTGGAAGCCGGCTACCGCGCCGCCGCCGGCACGATGCGCGAAGGCGCGGTGGGCGCACGCGCCAGCAACCGGATGCACAAGCTGGCCGTGGCCGGCACCGGCGCGGTGGGCGGCTTCTTCGGCCTGGCCGGCCTGCTGGTGGAACTGCCCATCACCACGGCCACCATGCTGCGTTCGATCGCCGACATTGCCCGCAGCGAAGGCGAGTCCCCCGGCCACGAGGGCACGCGCCTGGCCTGCATCGAGGTGCTGGCCCTGGGCGGCCGGCGCCACGACGACGATGCCGCCGAGGCCGGCTACTTCGCCAGCCGCGCGGCCCTGGCCCAGCAGGTCACGGCGGCCTCGCGCTACGTGGCCAGCAGCCTGGGCAGCGGCGCGGCGCCCACGGTGGTGCGCGCCATCAACGCCATCGCCAGCCGCTTCTCGGTGCCGGTGACGCAGAAGGCGCTGGCCCAGGCCGCGCCCCTGATCGGCGCGGCCAGCGGCGCGGCGCTCAACCTGGTGTTCATCAGCCACTTCCAGGACATGGCGCGCGGCCACTTCATCGTGCGCCGGCTCGAGCGCGCGCACGGGCCGGCCCTGGTGCGGTCGCTTTACGCGCAGGCCTGAGCCGGCCTTGTGGCCCTTGAGCTTGGGCAGCCAGTCCACGACACTCGGCGCACCTTCCCCCGAAAGAGACGCCGCATGCGCCACAAGACCCTGATCGCCCTCGTGCTGGCCAGCGCCAGCGCCGCCGTGCACGCCGGCGAATGCGAAGACAACTTCGCCAAGTCCGGAAGCGCCTTCACCGGCGTGGACTTCTCCAGCCGGGTGAGCGTTCCCCAGCTGTCGGTGGCCGATGCGCTGGGCCAGATGCGCGGCATCATGGTGTCGGAAAAAATGGACGTGATCACCGAGGACGCCGCCGGCGGCGTGCTGCTGGTCGAGCAGCGCTCCACGGGCACCACCCGCGCCATCCCCACGCTGATCAACGTCAGCGCCAGCGGCGACGCGGCGTCGGTGCAGATGACCGTCAAGACCGAGAAAGGCCAGTTCGCCAGGGCCGACGCCATCCGCGGCTACATGTGCGACCTGCTGTCGCGGGTGAAGGGCGGCGAGGCGGGCCGGCTGGCCGGCGCGCAGGGCGCCAAGGCGCAGAACGCCAACGACGTGACCGTGCGCGACGTGTACGTGTTCTCGCGCGAGATCGCCCGCGAGGCCAAGGGCAATGCGGTGGCCGTGGGCGCCCGCCACAAGGGCCGCAGCTACGCGCTGCGCGGCAACGTGGACTACATCCAGGAAGACGGCGAGGACTACAACGTGTCCTTCGACGTGCCCGACCAGGGCGACGTGCTGCTGCGCGTGCCCGGCGACCACGAGCCGCGCGTGGGCGTGGCCTGCCTGTTCCGCCCCAACCAGCTGGCCAACGTGCTGACCTGGCGCAAGGGCGACCGCGTCACGTTCACCGGCGCGTTCTACCGCTACGACGACTTCAAGCGCATGGTGTGGCTGGAGAACTGCACCAAGACCGGCTGATGGCCCTCAGCCCTGCGCCAGCAGCGCCTGCAGCGTGCTGGCGTTGCGCTGGCCCTGGTCGCCGTAGTTGTTGTTGAAGATGGCGTGGGTTTCGCCGCCGAGGCTGGCCGCCATGTCCTTCAGCGGTCCGGCCAGGTCCGCCAGTTCGGCGTCGGGGTAGTCGTAGTTGAAGCGCTCCGACGCCGCCTGGCCGCCGATGTTCCAGGTGCCGGCATTGCGGCCGTGCAGGCGCAGCATCGCCAGCTTGTCGGACGTGGCGGCCCACACGGTGGGGATGGAGTTTTCGAAGCCCTGCGGCTCGTCCACCACCACGTGGGTGAGGTCGTGGGCGCGCTCGAAGGCCAGGGTCTCTGCGCAGGCGTCGCCTTCGAACCACGAGCGGTGCCGGAACTCCACCGCCAGGTGGTAGCCGTGCAGCCTGTGCGCGCATTCGACGATGTGGTCCTTCGCCTTGGCGCTGCGGTGCACCCAGGGCGCGAACTGGAACAGCAGCGCGCGCAGCTTGCCGGCCTCGCGCAGCGGGCGCACGGCGTTCTCGAAGCGGTGCCACAGCAGGTCGCGGATTTCGGCGGGCGTGTCGCGGTAGTACAGGTGGCGGTGCGTGGCGAAGTGCCCGGCCAGCGCCTGCTGCACGTCCCTGGGCAGCGCCTTGGCCGGCGTCTGGTGCCCGGTGAACAGGCGGAACGCCTTGAGGTTGAACGCGAAGTCGTCCGGCGTGCGCTCCACCCACGCGTGCGCGTTGCGCGCCGAGGGCAGGGCGTAGTAGCTGCTGTCCACTTCCACCAGCGGGAATTTTTCCGCGTAGTAGCGCAGGCGACCCTCGGCGCTGGTGCAGCCGGGCGGGTAGAAGCGCTTGCACTGGATCAGGCTGGGGTCGGTCCAGCTGGCGGTGCCGACGCGGAGGCGGGAAGCGGTCATGGCGGCAGCCTACCCCCATGCCCGCCGGTCCGCGCGGCCGCGTTATGCTGCAGCCCTGGCCCGCTCCCCGTCCCGATGCGCCGATGACCCCCAGCCCCGTTGCCCGCCCCGATCGCTCGCACCTGTGGTCCGGTGCCGCCCTGTTCGCGCTGGGGCTGCTGGCGTCGTGGCTGTTCACCGGCTTCGTGGTGCAGACCGGCGACCGCTTCGAGCGCGAGCGCGTGCTGTCGCTGGCGCGCACGGCGGCCGCCACGCTGGAATCGCCGCGCATCGCCGCACTGCGGGGTTCGCCGGCCGACATCGGCAGCGCCGGCTTCGACGGCGTTCGCGACGAACTGCGGCGCGCGCGCGACGTGAACCCGGACTTCCGCTTCGTGTACCTGATGCGCCCGGCCGGCGAACAGCTGGTGTTCGTGGCCGACGCCGAGGCGCCCGAATCGGCCGACTACTCCGCGCCCGGCGACGTCTACGACGGCCCTTCGGACGAACTGTGGCGCGTGTTCCGCACCGGCACGCCCGAAATCCAGCCGCCCTACCAGGACCGCTGGGGCTACTGGGTGACCGCCATCGCGCCCGTGCGCGACGCCACCGGCCGGGTCATCGCCATCCTGGGCATGGACGTGCGCGCCGACAGCTGGCTGGCCACGCAGGCCCGCTACCGCGCGTTCGCGCTGGCCATCTCGGGCCTGCTGCTGGCGCTGATCGCGCTGTTCACGCTGGGCCTGCACCTGCAGAAGCGCAGCGCCGGCAAGCTGGCGGGGCTCAACGCGCAGCTGGCCGACAAGATCGAACAGCTCGAACAGGCCCAGGAAGGCCTGCGCCTGGCCGACGTGGTGGTGCGCCATACCGGCGAAGGCATCCTGGTGCTGGACCCGGAGCTGCGCGTGCTCAGCGCCAACCCCGGCTTCGAGAACATCACCGGGCATGCCGCCAGCGCGGTGCTGGGCGAGGTGCCGCCGCTGTTCGGCGAAGACGCCGACGTGCTGCAGCAGATCCGCTCGCGCCTGCAGACCGGCGTGCACTGGGAGGGCACGCTGTGGTCGCGGCGCGCCGACGGCGACCGCTTCCCGCTGGAGGCCAGCCTGGACGTGGTGCGCGACGAAGGCGGCCGGACCGTCCACCACGTGATGGTGTTCCGCGACGTCACCGTGCAGAAGCAGCTCGAAGACCGCCTGCGCGAGCTGTCGGCCACCGACGGCCTGACCCTGCTGGCCAACCGCCGCAGCTTCGACGAGGCGCTGGAGCGCGAATGGCACCGCGCCACCCGCCACGGCGAACCGGTCAGCCTGATCATGGTGGATATCGACCATTTCAAGCCGTACAACGACCTGTACGGCCACGTGGCCGGCGATCGCTGCCTGCAGCAGGTGGCCGCGGCCATCGCGGCCGGCGTCCGGCTGGAAGGGGCGGTGGTGGCGCGCTACGGCGGCGAGGAGTTCGCGGTCATCCTGCCGCGCACCGACGAGGCCGCCGCGCAGGAAATCGCCGAACACCTGCGGCGCCGGGTCGAGGCGCTGGGCATCGCCCATGGCGGCAGCCCCACCGGTGGCCGCGTCACGGTCAGCATGGGCACGTCCACGCGCACGCCGCCGCAGGCGGCCGATTTCGTCAGCCTGATGCAGAGCGCCGACCAGGCGCTGTACCGGGCCAAGGGCGCCGGCCGCAACACGGTGTCGTCGTCGGGCTGACGGCGTTCGCTCAGGCTTCCAGCCGGGCCAGGTGCAGGCACAGGCCGGCCAGGCTGCGCAGGTCCTGGGCGTTGTGTTCGGCCACGCGGCGCAGGTCGCGCGCCGGGCCGCCGCGCAGGTAGTCCAGCCACGCGCGCGGGGCTTCCGATCCCGGCAGGTCGTCGTTGCGCACGATGTCCAGCACGCGGCGTTCCAGCGTGCCCAGGCGGCAGTTTTCCCAGCGGCCCTTCCAGCGCCGGCGCGCGGGGTGCAGCAGGTCCAGGTGCAGCAGGCCGGTGAGGGGGCTGGGCTGCCGCGCCAGGCGGTAGCGCGTGTTGAGCAGCGGCGCGTCGTAGCACTTGCCGTTGTAGCTCACCAGCACCGTGCCCGGCGGCAGCCAGTTGGCGAAGGTGCGCAGCATGTCGGCTTCGGCGGCCATGGTGGTGGTGGTGAGCTGGCGCAGGCGCAGGCCGCCGTCGCGCCAGTCGGCGGCGCCGACCATGAAGGCTCGCGTGCCGGTGCCGCCGGCCAGGCCGGTGGTTTCGGTGTCGAAGTGCAGCAGGCGCTCGCGCTGGATCGGGCCGAGTTTGGCGAAGGCGGCGTCCAGCACGGGCGGGGTGTCGGGCCAGGCGATGTGTTCTTCGGTGAAGAACAGGCCGGGCGCGATTTCATGGCCCGGCACGTGGCGGTCGGCCGCCAGCGGGCGCGGCGCCGCCGCCATCCGCGGGGTGGTGGCCTTGGCGCGGATGCCGAGCAGGCGGCGGATGTGTTCGGGCACTTCGGGGCGCGGCCGGGCGGGCGCGAAGGCGTGCTGGTGCGCGCCCGGCGGTGCCGGCGTGGCGACGCCGGCGTCGTGGCGCAGGCGGCGCAGTTTCTCCAGGACGTCAGCCATGGGCCGGGTTCCCGGTAAGTTGATCTGACCCCGTTTCTTGCAGCAGGGTCAGGACTTGGGTGGTGAGGTGTTTGGGCGGGGTGACGGAGGTTTCGTCGCTGGCCAGCACGGGGCCGACGCAGGCGGGGCAGCCGGCGGGGCAGTCGCAGGCGGCCAGCAGGTCGCGGGCGCGCTGCAGCAGTTCGCTGCGGCGCAGGTACAGCGGCTCGCTCAGGCCGATGCCGCCGGGGTAGGCGTCGTACAGGTACACGGTGGGGACGAACTGGTCGGGCGCGGCCGGGTCCATCGGCTTGCCGTCGCCGCCGCGCAGCTGGCCGCGGCCGCGGCCGTCGGTGGAGGCGAACCAGGCGCCGTCGCCGCTGCCCACCGCCTTCTGCAGGTCGCGCGCCTCGGCCATCACCGACACGCTGGCGACGATGTGCAGCGCATACGCTGCGCCCAGGAAACCGTCCAGCGCGTCCTGCCGCGAGGCGAACGCGGCATCGAGCACCGCCGACGGCAGCTGCCACCACACCGCCGTGGTGTGCAGCTCCTGGTCGGGCAGGGTGACCGGGCCGTAGCCGATGTTTTCGTGCGTGTAGTAGCGGATCTTCTTGTAGCCCGACACCCGCCGCACCACGTGCACCTCGCCGTGGTGGGTGCTGCCCTGGCCGGCGATGGCGCCGTCGAAGCGTTCAAGCACCTTGAGCCTGGTGTAGTCAATCGCGTCGGTGTAGTAATCCACGTGGGTGCGGGTGACGAAGGCCTTGCGGCCGTCCCAGTCCAGTTTTTCCACCTGGTAGGGCACCGACTGCACCATGTGGATGGCGCCTTCGTACAGCGTGAGCGCGGCGGCGCTGTAGTCCACCTCGGCGATGATCACCTGCTTGCCCTCGCTGCGGTCCACCACCACGAAGTTGCCGTCCGCCACCGAGCGCAGGCCCACGGCGTTGGCCGGGTAGCTGTCGGCGATCCACTCCCAGCGCTCGCCTTCGGCATGCACCACCTCGGTTTCGGCCAGCAGCTCGAGGTAGGGCGTGGCGTCCACGGGGCCGAAGGTTTCGCCGCGCAGGAAGGGCAGTTCGAACGCGGCGCAGCGGATGTGGTCGAGCAGGATCAGCGGCTGGTCGGCGTGCAGGCGCGCGTGTTCGGGCGGCGCGCCCTCGAAGAATTCCGGGTGCCGCACCAGGTACTGGTCGAGCGGGTCGGAGCTGGCCACCAGCACGCCCAGCGATGCCTGCTGGCGCCGGCCCGCGCGGCCCAGCCGCTGCCAGGTGCCGGCGATCGAGCCGGGGTAGCCGTTGAGCACCACCACGTCCAGCGAGCCGATGTCCACGCCCAGCTCCAGCGCCGACGTGCTGACGATGCCGTCGATGCGGCCCGCGCGCATGTCGCGCTCGGCGGCGCGGCGTTCGGTGGGCAGGTAGCCGCCGCGGTAGGCGCGGATGCGCGCGGGCTTGCGGGGGTCGTGGTCGAACACGTCCTTGAGGTACTTGGTGAGCACCTCGACCATGGTGCGCGACTGCGCGAACACCAGGGTCTTGAGCCCTGCCTTGATGGCCAGCCGCGCGATGCGGTTGCTCTGCGAACGCGCCGAGGCGCGCAGGCCCAGGTCGGGGTTCACCACCGGCGGGTTCCACAGCAGCACCGACTTGTCGCCGGTGGGCGCGCCCGATTCGGTGATGGCGGTGACCGGCGCCTCGATCACCGCCTCGGCGTGCTCCTTGGGGTTGCCGATGGTGGCCGAGCACAGGATGAAGCGCGGGTTGGCGCCGTAGAACGCGCACACCCGCTTCAGCCGCCGCAGCACGTTGGCCAGGTGCGAGCCGAACACGCCGCGGTAGGTGTGGATTTCATCGATCACCACGTATTCGAGGTTCTCGAAGAACTGCGCCCACTTGGTGTGGTGGGGCAGGATGCCCTGGTGCAGCATGTCGGGGTTGGACACCACGATGTCGCCGTGCAGGCGGATGGCCTGGCGCGCGTCGCCCGGCGTGTCGCCGTCGAAGGTGTTGGCGCGCACGCCCAGGTTGCCCGCGGCGTTGAGCTCCAGCAGTTCGGCCACCTGGTCCTGCGCCAGGGCCTTGGTGGGGAACAGGTACAGCGCCTTGGCCTTTTTTTCCATGGCCGCGGCCAGCACCGGCAGCGTGTAGCACAGGGTCTTGCCCGAAGCGGTGGGCGTGACCACCACCGTGTGTTCGCCGCGCCGGGTGGCGGCCCAGGCCTGGGCCTGGTGGCTGTAGAGCCGGGTGATGCCGCGGGTGCGCAGGGCCGCCGCCAGCGCTTCGGGCAGGTCGTCGGGGAAGGGCGCGTACGAGCCCGTGCGGCCCGGTATGTGAAGGCAGCCGGTGATGCGGTCGGCGTATTTCCGGCCCAGGCGGTCGGTCAGTGCGCGCGAGGTCTTCTCGGGCACCGGCAGCAGGCCGGTGGCGTGGCGGTGCGGGGCGATCTGCGTGGCGGGAGGCATGGGCGGGGCGCCTGGGGAGGGCCTGTGAGTGGAACGCCGCGCCGTCTCACGGGGTGAGACGATTTCACGTATCCGACACGGAAAAGGGCGATCCTTCACATCCGTCCGGTGTCCGGGCCTGTTTCCCCGGCCCGTCATGGGTATATGCTCGGGCGTCCAAGCCCGGGCGGGCCGACGCGAGGGGATCACGCGTCCGGCGGCCGGCATCGTCAGTCCCATCCATCCATCCAGGGGTCAGCACATGAATCGTTCCTCCATTGCTCTCGGCGTCTTCATCGGTTGCGCCGTCCTCGCGGGCAGCGTCAACGCCTCCTCCGCCGCCAATGCCGAACAGCAGCGCCGTTCGGACCTCGCGGTGCAGATCGTCGAGAAGTGGGGCGAGCACGTCGAAGGCGCCTATTCCCGCCCGGCCGAAAGCTGGAGCCAGGACATGGTGCCGCTGATGATGAAGGTCCCGATGGACGCGCTGCAGCGCGCGGCCAACGCCCGCACCTTCGACGACATGAACGAAGCGCTGCTGGCCAAGGCCGAGCCGGTGGCGGTGATGCCGGTTTCCGGCGCGGTGAGCCCGCGCGTTTCCGGCGCCAGCGCCGTGCTGGCCGCCAAGGGCGAAGACTCCACCAGCGCCATCGGCGACGCCACCCGCGACCTGGTGTACGTGCCGGTCACGCCCTGCCGCATCATTGACACCCGCCTTGCCGGCGGCACCATCCCGGCCAACAGCATCCGCAGCTTCGACGTCGCCGCCGCGACCGACTACGCCGCCCAGGGCGGCTCGGCCACCAACTGCGGCGTCGGCAACGTCGGCGCCATCGGTTCGGCCGTCATCAACTTCACCGTCGTCAACCCGGGCATCCCGGGCTTCGTCACCGCCTTCGCGTTCGGCGGCAGCCAGCCGCTGGCGGCCACCGTGAACTACGTGGCCGGCGACATCCGCGGCAACCTGGCCATCGTGCCGCTGGACAGCAGCTCCGCCGGCAGCGACATCAGCGTCTTCTCGTTCGCGCAGACGCACCTGGTGGGCGACATCGTGGGCTACTTCGCCGCGCCGCAGGCCACCGGCCTGCAGTGCACCGAGACCTTCGTCAGCGGGACCGTCGCCGCCAACGGCGTCTTCGACACGCAGATCCCGAGCTGCCCCGCCGGCTACACCATCACCGGTGCCGGCTGCCGTACCCCGGGCTTCAACGATGTCACCTGGGCCATCAACGGCCTGTACCGCAACGCCCCGGGCGTGATGCTGGGCTTCTGCTCGGGCACCAACAACACCGCCGGCGTCGTCCCGTACGAAGGCACGGCGCAGTGCTGCCGCACCCCCGGCCAGTAATGCTGCGGCAATGACGGTGCCGGCGCCCGCGCGCCGGTCACCCTGAAGGCCCCGCCACGCGCCCTCTTCGAGGGTGGCCTGGCGGGGCTTTTTGTTTCTCGGCCGGTGAGACAGCCAAGTGCTTGAATCCCCTGGCGCTTCCGGAAGGGGGTGACATCCGCCCGCCAAGGTGTATAAATATCCACCCATGAACCCCGACCTCACCCCCCGCCAGCAGGCCCTGTACGACTTCATCGCCGAGCGCCTGCGCACGGAGGGTTCGCCGTCGGTGGCCGAGATCGCCCGGGCCTTCGGCATCCGCGACAGTGCGGCGCACAAGCATGTGCGCATGCTCGAGTCCAAGGGCGTGATCGAACTGCGGCCGGGGCGGGCGCGCGGTATCCGGCTGCCGGCATCGGCATCGGCGGCGCCGCGGAAGGCCTCCCGGCGCGACGAGATGATTTCCCTGCCCATCCTGGGCCGCGTGGCCGCCGGTGCGCCCATCGGCGCGGCGGCCGGGCACGACGGCCAGATGCTGTTCGACCGCGCGGCGTTCTTCCCCCAGCCCGACTACCTGCTGCGGGTGAAGGGCGATTCGATGCGCGACGACGGCATCCTCGATGGCGACCTGATTGCCGTGCACCGCAGCGCGGTGGCCGAGGACGGGCAAATCGTGGTGGCGCGCATTGATGGCGAGATCACCGTCAAGCGGCTCAGGCGCCGGCGCGACCGCATCCTGCTGATGCCGCGCAACCCCGATTACGCGCCCATCGAAGTGCCGGCCGACGCCGACTTCGCCATCGAAGGCCTGTACTGCGGCCTGGTGCGCCGGGGCTGAGCCATGGGCGCGCTGGTTTCCCTCGACACGCTGCTGGCCGACCGCCGGCTCTGGCGCGGCCAGCCGACGGCGCGGGCCGCCAGCACCGAGCCCAGCGGCCACGCCGCGCTGGACGCCGCGCTGCCCGGCGGCGGCTGGCCCGAGGCCGCGCTGGTGGAAGTGCTGCTGCCGGCCGACGGCCTGGGCGAGCTGCGCCTGGTGCTGCCCACGCTGGCGCGGCACACGCAGGCCGGGCGCGAAGTGGCGCTGGTGGCGCCGCCCTACGTGCCGCATCCGCGCGCGTGGCTGGCGGCGGGCGTGGCCTTCGAACGCGTGCACCTGGTGGCGGCCGATGCGCGCCAGGCGCTGTGGGCCACCGAACAGTGCCTGCGTGCGGGCTGCCTGTCGGCCGTGCTGTGCTGGCCGCCGCAGGCCGACGACCGCGCGCTGCGCCGGCTGCAGGTGGCGGCCGAAAGCGGGCAGTCGCTGGCGTTTGCGTTCCGCGACGCGCGCGCGGCGGCCAACGCGTCGCCGGCGCCGCTGCGGCTGCAGGTCGAGCGCGAACAGCTGCGCGTGCTCAAGTGCCGCGGCGGCCTGGCGCCGCCCGCGCCCGTGCCTTTCCCTTCGCCCCTGCATTGATGCGGCGCCGCCATGCTTTGGGCCTGCGTATTGCTGCCGCACCTGGCGCTGGACACCGTCCTTCGCCGCCACCCGTTTCCCGACCAGCCGCTGGCCCTGGTCACCGGGCCGGCGCAGCGGCGCGTGCTGTCGGCGGTGAACGCCGCGGCCGCGGCGCGCGGCCTGCACCGCGGCCAGGCCATCGCCGCCGCGCAGGCCCTGTGCGGCGACCTGCAGGCGGTGGACGACGACCCGGCGCGCCGCGAGCGGGCGCGCGATTTCCTGGCCGCGTGGGCGTACCGCTACAGCTCGCAGGTCAGCACCGAGGTGCCCGGTGCGCTGCTGCTGGAAGTGCAGGGCAGCCTGGGACTGTTCGGACCGTGGCCGGCGTTCGAGGCGCGGCTGCGCGAGGATCTTTCCGCGCTGGGCTTCCGCCACCGCATCGCGCTGGCGCCCAACGCCGCCGCCGCGGCGGTGCTGGCCGGCTGCCACGACGGCCTGGCCGTCACCACGCCCGAGGTGCTGCGCGGCGCGCTGTCGCAGGTGCCGGTGGCGCGGGCGCGGCTGCCGGGCGGCGCCGCGCCCGCGCTCGAACGCATGGCCATCCGCACGCTGGGGCAGGTGCTGGCGCTGCCGCGCGCTTCGCTGGGCCAGCGCTTCGGCGCCGGCGTGCTGGCGCACCTGGATCGCTTGCTGGGGCAGGCGCATGAAACGCTGGCGCTGTACCAGCCGCCGGATTTCTTCGACGCGAAGGTCGAGCTCAACTACGACGTCGAGAGTTCGCAGGCGCTGCTGTTCCCGCTGCGCCGGCTGACGGCCGACCTGGCGGCGTATCTCGCGGGCCGCGACGGCGGCGTGTCGCGCTTCGTGCTGCGGCTGGGCCACGAAGGCCGCGACGACACCGAGGTGGCCGTGGGCCTGCTGGCGCCCGAGCGCGCGCCCGCCACGCTGTTCGAACTCGCCCGCGGCCGGCTTGAACGCGTGGCCGTGCCGGCGCCGGTGCGCACGCTGCGGCTGCTGGCGCGCGAACTGCCGCCGTTCGTGCCGGCGTCGCGCGAACTGTTCGAGGCGCGGCCGCAGCAGTCGGTGGACTGGCCGGCGCTGCGCGAACGCCTGCGCGCGCGCCTGGGCAACGACGCGGTGTACGGCCTGGCGCCGGTGGCCGACCACCGGCCGGAACACTGCTTCAAGCGCGTGCAGGGCGTGGCCGAACCGGCGCCGCCGTCGGGCTTCGACCCGCCGCGCCCCACCTGGCTGCTGGCCCGCCCCATCCCGCTGCGCGGCCCGGCGCCGCGCGTGCTGTCCGGCCCCGAACGCATCGAAACCGGCTGGTGGGACGGCGGCGACGTGCAGCGCGACTACTACGTCGTCGAAACCGCCCAGGGCCAGCGCGCCTGGGCCTTCTGCGCCCCCGGCGAAACCGGCGCCTACATGCTCCACGGCTGGTTCGCATGAGAAACCGGGGTCAGAGCCCGTTTTCCCACCGGGAAGCGGCCAGTGCGGACACCGTCGCCGGAAAACGGGCTCTGACCCCGGTTTCTACCCCGGTTTCTCATGCCGAGCTGCACTGCTTGTCGAACTTCAGTTTCCTGCGGGGGGCGAGTTCGGCGAAGGAGCTTTTTGCGCGGGCGAAGGCGCTGGGCTACTGCGCGCTGGCGATCACCGACGAAGCCTCGCTGGCGGGCATCGTGCGGGCGTTCGAAGCGTCGCGCGACACGGGCGTGGCGCTGATCGTGGGCAGCGAGATCCAACTCTCCGGCGGACCCAAGCTGGTGCTGCTGGCGCAGACGCTGCAGGGCTACCGGACGATTTGCCGCTGGATCACCCTGGGCCGGCGGCGCGCGGCCAAGGGCAGCTACCGGCTGGCGATGGCCGACCTGGCCGGCGACACCGAAGGCGTGCTGGCGCTGTGGGTGCCGGACGAAATGCCCATGGCCGCCCACGGCGCCTGGGTGGAAGCCACGTTCCCGGGCCGCAGCTGGATCGCGGTGGGGCTGCACCGCGGCGCCCGCGACGCGCGCCGGCTGCAGCAGTTGCGCGACCTGGGCACCACGCTGCGCCTGCCGCTGGTGGCCGCCGGCGACGTGCACATGCATGCGCGCGGCCGCCGCGCGCTGCAGGACACCGTCACCGCCATCCGCCACCGCACCACGGTGCACGAAGCGGGCGATCGCCTGTTTCCCAACGGCGAACGCCACCTGCGCACGCGCGAAGCCCTGGCCCAGGCCTACCCGCCCGAGCTGCTGGCCGAAGCGCTGGACGTGGCCGCGCGCTGCACCTTCACCCTGGACCAGCTGCAGTACCAATACCCGCGCGAAGTGGTGCCCGAAGGCCGCACGCCCAGCCAGTGGCTGCGCGAACTGTGCGACGAAGGCGCGCGCTGGCGCTGGCCCGCCGGCGCGCCGGACGACGTGCAGCAGAAGATCAGCGACGAACTCGCGCTGATACACGAGCTGCAGTACGAATCGTATTTCCTCACCGTGCACGACATCGTGCGCTTCGCCCGCTCGCGCGGCATCGTCTGCCAGGGCCGCGGCTCAGCCGCCAACTCGGTGGTGTGCTACGTGCTGGGCATCACCGAAGTGGACCCGGCGCGCATCGGCATGCTGATGGAGCGCTTCATCTCGCGCGAGCGGCGCGAACCGCCCGACATCGACGTGGACTTCGATTCCACCCGCCGCGAGGAAGTCATCCAGTACGTGTATGAACGCTACGGCCGCGACCGCGCCGCGCTCACCGCCATCGCCACCACGTATTCGGGCCGCAGCACCATCCGCGACGTGGCCAAGGCCCTGGGCCTGGGCCCCGACCAGGTGGACCGCCTGGCGCGCACCCTGGGCCGCTGGGACAGCGCACTGCCGGCCGACGAACGCCTGCGCGAAGCCGGCTTCGATCCGGAGAACCCCGCGATCAAACGCGTGCTGGCGCTCACCGCGCAGCTGCTGAACTTCCCGCGGCATTTGTCCCAGCACCCCGGCGGCTTCGTCATCAGCGATGCGCCGCTGCATACCCTGGTGCCGGTGGAAAACGCCGCCATGCCCGACCGCACCGTCATCCAGTGGGACAAGGACGACCTGGACACCCTGGGCCTGATGAAGGTGGACGTGCTGGGCATCGGCATGCTGGGCGCCATCGCCCGCTGCCTGCAGCTGCTGCGCGACAGCGGCCGCCGCGACCTCACCGTGCAGGACATCCCGGCCGAGGATCCGGCCGTGTACGCCATGATCCAGCGCGCCGACACCGTGGGCACCTTCCAGATAGAAAGCCGCGCGCAGATGGCCATGCTGCCGCGCCTTCGGCCCGCGTGTTACTACGACCTGGTGGTGCAGGTGGCCATCGTGCGGCCCGGGCCCATCGAAGGAAAAATGGTGCACCCCTACCTGCAGCGGCGCCTGGGCCGCGAGCCGGTGGTGTATCCGTCGCCGGCGCTGGAAAAGGTGCTTAGCCGCACGCTCGGCATCCCGCTGTTCCAGGAACAGGTGATGCAGATCGCCATCGTCGCCGCCGGCTACACGCCGGGCGAAGCCGACCAGCTGCGCCGCTCGATGGCCGCATGGAAACGCCACGGCGGCCTGGAGCCGCACCGCGAGCGCCTGCTGGCCGGCATGCGCGAGCGCGGCTACGCCGACGAGTTCGCCGAGCGCATCTTCGAACAGGTCAAGGGCTTCGGCAGCTACGGCTTCCCCGAATCGCACGCCGCCAGCTACGCACTGGTGGCCTACACCAGCAGCTGGCTCAAGTGCCACGAGCCGGCGGCGTTCGCGTGCGCGCTCATCAACACGCCCACGCACATGGGCTTCTACACGCCCGACCAGCTGCTGCAGGACGCGCGCCGGCACGGCATCCAGGTGCGCGGGGTGGATGTGCGGTTCAGCGATTGGGACTGCGGCTTGGAAAGCATCGGGCCTGAAGGCCCTCCCACACGCGCGACTGTAGGAGGGCCTTCAGGCCCGACGCTTTCCCAGCCCGCGATCAGGCTCGGCCTGAACCAGATCTCCGGCTTCCCCAAAGCCGCCGCCGAACGCCTGATGATCGCCCGCGCCCTCGATCCCTTCCGCCACCTGG
>DAORUD010000032.1:0-22744 GCA_035433005.1 Arenimonas sp.
CCGAACACGAACACGACCTGGCCTTCCCGTTCCGCCGCTACCAGATCCAGCGCGTTTACCGCGGCGAGCGCGCCCAGCGCGGCCGCTTCCGCGAGTTCTACCAGTGCGACATCGACGTGATCGGCAAGGACGCGCTCAGCGTGCGCCACGATGCCGAGATGCCGGCGGTGATCCACGCCGTGTTCTCGGAGCTGGGCGTGGGCCCGTTCACCATCCAGCTCAACAACCGCAAGCTGCTGCGCGGTTTCTTCGAGGGCGTGGGCATCGCCGACGGCGAACGCCAGGCGCTGGTGCTGCGCGAGATAGACAAGCTCGACAAGCGCGGCGCCGACGCCGTGCGCGCCACCCTCATCGGCGAAGGCTTCGCGCTGGCGGCCGACGTGGTCGAACGCATCATGGCCTTCGTGCAGTCGCGCTCCACCTCGCACGCCGACGCGCTGGCGCGGCTCGAGGCGCTGGGCGAGGGCAGCGAAACGCTGGCCCAGGGCCGCGAAGAACTGCGCGAAGTGCTGGAACTGCTCAAGGCCTACGGCGTGCCCGAGAAGAACTACGCCATCAACTTCTCCATCGCCCGTGGCCTCGACTACTACACCGGCACCGTCTACGAGACCACGCTGGACGATCACCCGCAGATCGGCTCGGTCTGCTCGGGCGGCCGCTACGAAAACCTCGCCAGCCACTACACCAAGTCCCGCCTGCCGGGCGTGGGCATCTCGATCGGCGCCACGCGCCTGTACTGGCAGCTGCGCGAGGCCGGCATCGTGTCCACCGCCGAGAGTTCGGTGGAAGTGATGGTGGGCCTGGTGGACGACAGCCGCCTGCCGGACTCGCTGGACATCGCCCGCCGCCTGCGCGCCGCCGGCATCAACGCCGAAGTGCAGCTGGAGGCGAAGAAGCTCGCCAAGCAGTTCCAGTACGCCGACCGCGCCGGCATCCGCTTCGTCATCCTGTTTGGCGACGAAGAGGCGGCGCGCGGCGTGGTGAAGGTGAAGGACCTCAAGTCGCAGGAGCAGTTCGAGCTCACCCGCGAAGAGATGGCCGCCGCCATCAAGGTCGAACTCGAGCAGCAGCGGGCGATGGGAGCGCACTGAGATGAAACCCATCCGGCTCGACGGCAGCAGCCTCAACCGCGCCCAGCTCGCCGAAATCGCCCTGGGCGCCCCGGTCAGCCTGGACCCGGCGCAAATGGGCGCCGTGCAGCGCGCGGCCGATTTCCTGGCCGAACAGGTGCGGCGCCAGGAGCCCATCTACGGCGTGTCCACCGGCTTCGGCAGCAACGCCGACAAGCTGCTGGGCGCGCACCGCCTGCGCACCGGCCTGCCCGGCGCATCCACGTCCAGCGACAGCGTGCTGGAGGAGCTGCAGCACAACCTGATCGTCACCCACGCGGTGTGCGTGGGCGAACCGTTCGCGCCCGACGTGGTGCGCGCCATGATGGCCATCCGCATCAACACGCTGATGCGCGGCCATTCGGGCATCCGCCCGGCCGTGCTGCAGGCCATGACCGACATGCTCAACGCCGGCATCGTGCCCGTGGTGCCCCGCAAGGGCTCGGTGGGCGCCAGCGGCGACCTGGCGCCGCTGTCGCACCTGGCCATCGTGCTGCTGGGCGGCGGCGAAGCCTTCTACGACGGTGAACGCATCACCGGCGCCCAGGCGCTGGAGCGCGCCGGCCTGACGCCGGTGAAGCTGTCGCACAAGGAAGGCCTGGCGCTCAACAACGGCACCGCGCAAATGCTGGCCACGGCCGTGCTGGCGATCGAACGCCTGGAAGAACTGCTCGACACCGCCGACCTGGCCGCGGCCATGACCCTGGACGCCTTCGCCGGACGCCTGCGCGCCTTCGACCCGCACGTGCACGCGCTGCGCCCGCACCCGGGCCAGGTGCACGTGGCGGCCCGGCTGCGCCGCCTGCTCGAAGGCTCCACCCTGTCCGACATCGCCTACCACCTGGTGCCGCGCTTCCGGCAGTGGCAGCCCGGCAGTTGGACCGTGCCGGCGCAGCAGGCGCTGGGCTTCGACATCGGCTGGGACTGGGTGCCGCTGGACCAGCGCCACGGCCGCGAGCGCTTCTACCAGCGCTTCCGGCCCTTCCGCGGCGGCAAGAAGCACCAGCCGCAGGACAGCTATTCCCTGCGCTGCATCCCGCAGGTGCACGGTGCCGTGCGCGACGCGCTGGAACAGGCCAAGCGCGTGGTGGACGTCGAGCTCAACGCGGTCACCGACAACCCGCTGCTGTTCCCCGATTTGCCTGGCGCCCGCGAGATCGAGGACCAGGTGGTGTCGGCCGGCCACTTCCACGGCATGCCGCTGGCCCTGGCCATGAGCTACCTCAAGGCCGCCATCCCGGTGCTGGCTTCCATTTCCGAGCGCCGCCTCAACAAGCTCGTGGACCCGGCCACCAACGACGGCCTGCCGCCCTTCCTGATCGGCAACGAGGACGGCACCGAGAGTGGCTTCATGATCGTGCAGTACACGGCGGCCGCGCTGGTGAACGACCTGTGCAGCCGCGCCCACCCGGCGTCGGTGTATTCCATCCCCACCAGCGCGAACGCCGAAGACCACGTGTCCATGGGCGCCAACGAAGGCCGGCACGTGCTGGACATGACCGAAGACCTGGCGCACGTGCTGGCGCTGGAGCTTTACACCGCCGCGCAGGCGCTGGACTACCGCCGCGACATGATCAACGCCGCGCGCCAGCTGGCGCGCGAGGCCGACGCCGGGGCGCTGGCCGCCAAGGTGTCGGGGGCGCCGATGCCGGGCCATCCCGACCATCCGGTGTTCCTGGCCGAGGTGGAGGCGTTGCGCGGCGAGCTGGCGCAGGCCGACGGGTTCCAGCCGGGCGTGGCGGTGCAGGCGGCCTGGGCCGCGCTGCGCGAGGCCATCCCGTTCATGGGCCGCGACCGTGCGATGGATGGCGACGTCGCCACCGCCGTGCGCCTGGTGTCCGAAGGTCGCCTGCTGTCCGCCGCCCGCGCCGCGCTGGGCTGACCCCGGGCTGCGGTAACGCTGTCCGCCGCGTGCGGTCTGGCCCTCAGGCCGCGGTGACGCCGTCCGCGGCGTGCACCCGGTTGCGGCCGGCGCCCTTGGCGGCGTACAGCGCATCGTCGGCCTTGTGCAGGGCCTCGTCCACGCTGATGCCGCTGCCCGGCTGCAGCAGGAAGGCGCCGATGCTGGCGCTCATGCTGATGTTGTTGCCGGCGTAGCGCACCGGGTCACTGCAGATGCGCTGGCGCAGCTGTTCGGCCACCTGCATCAGCCGGTCGCCCTGCACGTCGGGGATCACCACCACGAACTCCTCGCCGCCGAACCGCGCCAGCAGCGCGCCGTGCTCCACCAGGCTGTCGTGCAGGCAGCGGCCCAGCCAGCGCAGGCATTCGTCGCCGGCCAGGTGGCCATGGGTGTCGTTGATTCGCTTGAAGTGGTCCAGGTCGATCAGCAGCACGCCCAGAGGCTGGCGGTGTTCATTCGCGCGGCTGAGCTGGTGTTCGAACATGTCGCGGAAGTGGCGGCGGTTGAACAGGCCGGTCAGCGCGTCGCGGCGGTTGGATTCGCGCAGCCGCTGGTTGGCTTCGGCCAGCTGTTCCAGCGCCGTGCTCAGCTCGGAGGTGCGGCGGGCGACGTGGCGTTCGAGCTGTTCGTTCTGTTCCTGCACCAGCTTCTCGTTTTCGCCGCGCAGGCGCGCGTAGCGGTAGGCCAGCGCGAACGACAGCAGGATCATCTCCATGGCCGAGCCGATCTGGATGCCGTACTCGGTCAGGAAGTTCTTTTCCAGCGCGCCGAACGACACCGACGCGTACAGGGCCGTGCCCACCAGCAGGAAGGCCCAGGCCAGCAGGAACACCCTGGCCGGCGCGTAGCCCCGGCGAATCGAGTTGATGGCCAGGTAAAGGATGTACAGCGCGCCCGGGAAGACCGCCAGGGTCATCGGCCGCACCGCGGCGCGGTAGTCCAGGAAGAACGAGGCCAGGCCCATCGCGATGAAGAAAGCGATGATGGCCAGCGACACGCGGTCGGCGTAGGGCTGCCGCTCCCGGAGCTCCAGGAACACGCGGCAGAACTGGTGCATGGCGATCTGCGACAGCGCCATGGACAGCGGGATGGCCTGGTTGGCCCACCACGGCGAATTCGGCCACAGGTATTCGAACGCCAGGCCGTTGAGGCAGAACATCACCAGGCCGAAGCCGCTGACGTGGCAGGCGTACCAGAAGTGGCTGGCGTCCCTGAGCGACAGCCACAGCACCAGGTTGTAGCAAAGCAGCGCCACCAGGATGCCGTAGAACAGGCCGATGCCGAACTGCGAGTCGCGTTCGAGCTCGGCGAAGGCCGTGGGCGTGTACACCGCCAGCGGCACCTGCAGCGAGCTTCGCGACGACACCCGCACCAGCAGCTCCACTTCGGTGCGCTGGGGCAGCTGCAGCCAGAAGTTGGGGTGGCGGTAGCGGATGCTGCGTGCGGTGAAGGGCAGGGTGTCGCCGGAGGCCATGTGTTCGACGCGTCCGTCCGGATAGCGCAGGT
Source organism: Arenimonas sp. (assembly GCA_035433005.1). Taxonomy (GTDB): domain Bacteria; phylum Pseudomonadota; class Gammaproteobacteria; order Xanthomonadales; family Xanthomonadaceae; genus Arenimonas. The sequence goes on from DAORUD010000032.1 coordinate 4,519, forward strand.
AGACGTCCACGTTGTCCAGCAGCGGGTAGTGCAGCACCAGCAGCCAGCGCTGCTCGGTGCTGTTCTGGTTGAACAGCTGGGCATGGAACCAGTAGGCGCCTTCGGTGAATCCGAAAGCGCTGCCTTCGGCGGGCAAGGGCTGGAATCCGCCGCGCTCGGCCTGGTCGAACATGGCGAGGGCGTCGGCGCGCCCGTCGGCGTCCACGCGGTAGCCCAGGTGGGGCGCCAGGGAGAGCGACTGGCGGCCGACATCGAGCACGGCCGGCTCGGCGGCGCGGGCCGGGGCGGCAACCCAGGCCAGCATCAGGGCCAGCAGCAGCGTGATGGTGCGGATGACTGGCAAGCGGTGTCCCCCCGTGCCTGCACTGTATGCGGGTGCTTGCCGGAAGGCCATTCCCCGGGGGTGGCTTGCTTTTGTAATAACACGCTATTACATTAGCGCAATGAAACGCCGCGACCCCGCCACCGAAGCCACCGACCCGGCCCTGGACGCCCTGATCCGGGCGTTCCTCAGCCTGCGCAGCCCGGGCGAACTGCGGTCGTTCCTGGAAGACCTCTGCACCCCTTCCGAAATCGAAGCCATGGCCGACCGCTGGCGAGTGGTGCCCCTGCTCACCGCGGACGTCCCCTACCGCGAGATCCACGACCGCACCGGGGTGAGCGTCACCACCATCGGCCGGGTCGCCCGCTGCCTGGACCTCGGGTCCGGCGGTTACCGCATCGCCATCGATCGGCTTGAACACCCGGCCAACGACGCGTCGCACTGAAATCAACCGTTCACCCACCCGGAGGGCGTCATGAGGACGCACGACCGTTTACGCATTGCCATCCAGAAATCCGGCCGCTTGTCCGACCCCGCGCGCGACCTGCTCGCCCGGGCCGGCCTGGTGTTCCGGGAAAGCCGCGACCGGCTGTTCTGCTACGGCGAATCCCTGCCCATCGACCTGCTGCTGGTGCGCGACGACGACATTCCCGGCCTGATCGCCGAAGGCGTCTGCGACCTGGGCGTGGTCGGCGGCAACGTGCTGGAGGAACAGGCCTGCGAACGCCTGGCCGACGGCCGCGGCGAAGCCTTCCGCTCCATCCGCAAGCTGGGCTTCGGCCGCTGCCGGCTGTCGGTGGCCGTGCCCAACGACTGGGACTGGACCGGCCCCGGGCGCCTGGCGGGCCTGCGCATCGCCACCAGCTATCCGCAGCTGATGGCGCGCTGGCTGCGCGAACAGAACGTGGACGCCGAGCCGGTGATGCTGTCGGGTTCGGTGGAAATCGCCCCGCGCCTGGGCAAGGCCGAAGCCATCTGCGACATCGTTTCCACCGGCGGCACGCTGATGGCCAACCAGCTCAAGGAAGTGGCGGTCATCCTGGAAAGCGAAGCGATGCTGGTCGCGCCGTCCGAGCCCTTCGGCGACGTGCGCGCCGAACTCGCCGCCATGCTCCTGCGCCGCCTGGACGGCGTGATGAGCGTGCGCGCCAGCAAGCTGGTGCTGTTCCAGGCCAGCCGTGACTCGGTGCCGGGCCTGCTCAAGCTGCTGCCCGATGCCGAACCGCCCACCGTCACCGCCATCGAAGGCCAGGACGGCCAGGTCGCCCTGCAGGCGCTGTGCCGCAGCGCCATGACCTGGCAGCGGCTGGAGGACATGAAGCGCGCCGGCGCCTCGGGGCTGCTGGTGCTTCCGGTGGAGCAGATGCTGGCATGAAGCGCATCGTCTGGAGTTCGCTCGACACCGCCGCCCGCGCCGAGTGCCTCGCGCGCCCGGGCGCCGAAGGCCAGGCCGAGATCGAGGCCGCCGTCCGCCGCGTGTTCGACCAGGTGCGCGCCGACGGCGACACCGCGCTGCGCGCCCTCACGCGCCGCTTCGACGCGGTCGAGCTGGGTGTGTTCGAGGTCAGTGCCGACGAGATGGCGGCGGCCGTGGCCAGCGTGCCGGCGCCGCTGCGGCAGGCGCTGGCTGAAGCGCGCGAGCGCCTGATTACCTGGCACCGCGCCGGCATGGCCTCGGAGTTCGAGGTCGAAACCGCGCCCGGCGTGAGCTGCGGCCGCCTGCTGCGGCCGATCGGCCGCGTTGGCCTGTACGTGCCCGCGGGCACGGCGCCGCTGCCTTCCACGGCACTCATGCTGGGCGTGCCGGCCGCGCTGGCGGGCTGCACCGAGGTGGTGCTGTGCACGCCGCCGCGCGCCGACGGCAGCGCCGACCCGGCGGTGCTGGCGGCCGCGTCGCTGTGCGGCATCCGCCGGGTATTCAAGCTCGGCGGCGCGCAGGCCATTGCCGCGATGGCGCTGGGCACCGACACGATGCCGCGCTGCGACAAGCTGTTCGGCCCGGGCAACCGCTACGTCACGGCCGCCAAGCAGCTGGCCGCGATGATGTCGGGCGGACCCGCCATCGACATGCCGGCCGGACCGTCGGAAGTGCTGGTGATCGCCGACGCCGGCGCGCCGCCGGTGCACGTGGCCTCCGACCTGCTGTCGCAGGCCGAGCACGGGCCCGATTCGCAGGTGGTGCTGGTCACCGATTCGGCGGCGCTGGTGGACGCGGTGGAAACCGAAGTGCGCCGCCAGCTGGCACAGCTGCCGCGCGAAGCCATCGCCACCCGCGCGCTGGAGTTCGCGCGGCTGGTGCAGGTGGACTCACTCGACGAAGCCTTCGCCATCAGCAACGACTACGCGCCCGAACACCTGATCCTGGCCCTGCGCGAACCGCGTGCGTGGCTGGCGAAGGTGCAGTCGGCGGGCTCGGTGTTCCTGGGCGACTACGCGCCCGAAGGGCTGGGCGACTACTGCTCGGGCACCAACCACGTGCTGCCCACCCACGGCGCCGCCCGCGCCTGGAGCGGCGTCAGCGTGTCCAGCTTCCAGAAGGCCATCAGCCTGCAGGAAGTCAGCCGCGAGGGCCTGGCCCTGATCGGACCCTGCGCGGTGGAAATCGCCCGCGCCGAAGGGCTGGAGGCGCACGCGCAGTCCGTGCTTCGCCGCCTGGAGCCCACGCCATGAGTTCGCTGCTTTCGCTGGTGCGAGAGGACCTGCGTGCGTTCGCCGGCTACAGTTCGGCGCGGCGCGCGGGCGTCAGCGGTTCGATCTGGCTCAACGCCAACGAAAGCAGCTGGCGCAACCCGGCCGATGCCGGCCTGGGCGCCAACCGCTACCCCGACCCGCAGCCGGCGGCCCTGCGCGAGCGCCTGGGCGCCGTGTACGGCGTGCGCGCCGAACAGGTGCTGGTGGGCCGCGGCAGCGACGAAGCCATCGACCTGCTGGTGCGTGCGCTGTGCAACCCGGGCCGCGATGCCGTGGTGGTTTCGCCGCCGGTGTTCGGCATGTACGCCGTCAGCGCGCGCCTGCAGGGCGCACCGCTGGTGGAGGTGCCGCTGGTGGACGACGCCGCGGGCTTTCGCTCGGACCTGTCGGCCATCGGCGACGCGGCGCTGTCGTCGGGCGCGAAGCTGGTGTTCCTGTGCTCGCCGGCCAATCCGACCGGGCAGGCCCTGGCCCCGGACGATATCCTGGCCCTCGCGCGCCGCCTCGACGGCCGCTGCCTGGTGGTGGTGGACGAGGCCTATGGCGAGTACAGCGACCAGCCCTCGATGGCGTCGTTCATTGACGCGCAGCCCAACCTGGCCGTGCTGCGCACCCTGTCCAAGGCGCACGCCCTGGCCGCGGCGCGCATCGGCTGCCTGCTGGCCGCACCCGAGCTCATCGCCGTGCTGCGCAACTGCCAGGCGCCGTATCCGCTGCCTTCGCCCTGCGTGCAGCTGGCGCTGGCCGGCCTGTCCGAGCCGGCGCTGGTGCACACCCGCGGCCGCATCATCACCGTGCGCGCCGAGCGCGAGCGGCTGCACCACGCGCTGTCGGGCCACTCCGCCGTGCGCCGCGTCTATCCGTCCCAGGGCAACTACCTGCTGGTCCGGTTCCACGACGCCGAAGCGGTGTTCCAGCAGCTGCTGGCCGCCGGCGTGGTGGTGCGCGACATGCGCGCCTCGCCGCAGCTGGCCGACGCGCTGCGCATCAGCATCGGCAGCCCCGCGGAAAACGACGCACTGATCCAGGCACTGGCTTCCGGGAGGGCCGCCGCATGAGCGGGCAACGCATCGTCTTCGTGGACCGCGATGGCACCATCATCGAGGAGCCCGCCGATTTCCAGATAGACAGCTTCGAGAAGATCCGCTTCGTCGAAGGGGTCATCCCCGCCATGCTCAAGCTGCGCGACGCCGGCTGGCAGTTCGTGATGGTGACCAACCAGGACGGCCTGGGCACCGACAGCTTCCCGCGCGAAACCTTCACCGGCCCGCACGCGCTGATGGTGCAGCTGCTGGAATCGCAGGGCATCCGCTTCCGCGAGGAGATCATCGACGAAAGCTTCGAGCACGAGAACAAGCCCACCCGCAAGCCGGGCCTGGGCCTGCTGATGCACTACGTGCGCGACCGCAGCATCGACCTGGCGAACTGCGCCGTGGTCGGCGACCGCGACACCGACCTGCAGCTGGCCGCCAACCTGGGCTGCCGCGGCTTCAAGCTCAAGCCGGGGCCGGACACCTGGGAAGGCATCGCCCACGAACTGGCCGATGCGCCGCGCAAGGCCAGCGTGGAGCGCAGCACGAAGGAAACGCGCGTGCGCGTCAGCGTCGACCTGGACCGCGCCGCCGACCCGGTGGTGATGACCGGGCTGGGCTTCTTCGACCACATGCTGGAACAGCTGGGCAAGCACGGCGGCTTCAGCCTGCAGCTGAGCTGCGCCGGCGACCTGCACATTGACGAACACCACACGGTGGAAGACAGCGCGCTGGCCCTGGGCCAGGCGCTGAAGCAAGCGCTGGCCGACAAGCGCGGCATCGGCCGCTACGGCGATTCGAGCGGGCAGGGTGCCATCACGCTGCCGATGGACGAGACCCTGGCCAGCGCGGCGGTGGATTTCTCCGGCCGGCCTTACTTCGTCTTCGAAGGCGTGTTCCCGCGGCCGGAAGTGGGGGGTCTGGCCACGGAGCTGGTGCCGCATTTCTTCCGCTCGCTGTGCGAGACCGCCGGCCTGAACCTGCACCTGCAGGTGCGCGGCGACAACACCCACCACATGGTCGAGGCCTGCTTCAAGGCCGTGGCGCGCGCGCTGCGCCAGGCCATCCGCCGCCAGGGCACCGAGCTGCCGAGCACCAAGGGCACGCTGTGAACGTGGTGCTGGTGGATTCGGGCGGCGCCAACATCGGCTCGGTGCGCTATGCGTTCGAGCGGCTGGGCGTGCGGGCGGTGATGAGCGCCGACGCGGCGGTGATCCGCGCCGCCGACCGGGTGGTGCTGCCCGGCGTGGGCGCGGCCGGCCCCGGCATGGCGCGGCTGAAGGAACTGGCGCTGGTGGACGTGCTGCGCTCGCTCACCCAGCCCCTGCTGGGCATCTGCCTGGGCATGCAGCTGCTGTTCGACGATTCGGAGGAAGGCGACGTGGCCTGCCTGGGCCTGTTGCCCGGCCGCGTGCGGCGGATGCCCGAAGCCCCGGGCATCCGCGTGCCGCACATGGGCTGGAACCGGCTGCAGCGCACGCGCGCCGCGTCGCTGCTCGACGGCATCCCCGACGGCGCACAGGCCTACTTCGTGCACAGCTACGCCGCGCCCGTCACCGACGATTGCCTGGCGCGCTGCGGCCACGGCGCCGACTTCGCGGCCGTGGTGCAGCGGGGCAACGTGGCCGGCGCGCAGTTCCATCCCGAGCGCTCGGCCGCCACCGGCGCACGCCTGCTGGAAAACTTCCTCAAGACGGGGCTGGCATGACCGACTACGTTCTCTACCCGGCCATCGACGTGCGCGAAGGCCGCGTGGTGCGCCTGCGACAGGGCGACTACGCGCAGGAAACCCGCTACGCCGACGACCCGCTGGCGCTGGCCTCGCGCTACGCCGAAGCCGGCGCGCGCTGGCTGCACCTGGTGGACCTGGACGCGGCGCGCCTGGGCGGCTACACCCTGGCGCCGCTGCTGGCGGCGCTCAAGTCCAGCACGCGCCTGAAGGTGCAGACCGGCGGCGGCGTGCGCAGCGAACAGGACGTCGAGGCGCTGCTGGCGGCCGGCGCCGACCGCGTGGTGGTCGGCTCGCTGGCCGTGCGCGAACCCGGCCGCGTGGCGGCGTGGATCGCGCGCTTCGGCGCCGAGTGCATCACCGTGGCGCTCGACACCCGCCGCGACGACGAAGGCCGCTGGCGCCTGCCGGTGCACGGCTGGACCGAGAGCGGCGGCAAGGAGCTCGACGTGCTGGCCGCGGCCTACGCCGAAGTCGGCCTGCGCCACCTGCTGTGCACCGACATCAGCCGCGACGGCATGCTGACCGGCCCGAACTTCGACCTCTACCGCTACCTGTGCGAACGCTTCCCGCGCATCGCCGTGCAGGCCTCGGGCGGCGTCAGCGCCGCCGCCGACGTGGCCCAGGCCAAGGCCGTGGGCTGCGGAGGCATCGTGCTGGGCAAGGCGCTGCTGGACGGTCGCTTCGCCCTGGCCGACGTCCTCGCGGAGCAGGTGCCATGCTGAGCCGCCGCCTGATTCCGTGCCTGGACGTCAAGGACGGCCAGGTGGTGAAGGGCGTGCGCTTCCGCGACCACGTGGTGATGGGCGCCATCGAAGACCTCGCGCTGCGCTACCGCGACGAGGGCGCCGACGAACTGGTGTTCTACGACATCACCGCCAGCCCCGAGGGCCGCGGCGTGGACGTGGCCTGGGTGGAGCGCGTGGCGCGCATCATCGACATCCCGTTCTGCGTGGCCGGCGGCATCCGCTCGGTGGAACAGGCGCGCGCGGTGCTGCACGCCGGCGCCGACAAGGTGTCGGTGAACACGCCGGCGCTGGAGCGCCCGGAACTGATCAATGAGCTGGCCGCCGCGTTCGGCGTGCAGTGCGTGGTGGTGGGCATCGACAGCCTGCGCGACGCCGACGGCGAGTGGCGCGTGCGTTCGCATACCGGCGATCCGGCCAAGACCCAGGCGCTGCGCAAGCGCACGCTCGACTGGGTGGTGGAAGCCCAGCAGCGCGGCGCCGGCGAGATCGTGCTCAACTGCATGGGCAACGACGGCGTGCGCACCGGCTACGACCTCGAACAGCTGCGCGCGGTGCGCGCGCTGTGCCGGGTGCCGCTGGTGGCCTCGGGCGGCGCGGGCAGCGCGCAGCATTTCGCCGACGTGTTCCTTGACGCCGACGTGGATGCGGCCCTGGCCGCCAGCGTCTTCCACTCCGGCGCCGTCCGGATCCCCGAACTCAAGACCGCCCTGCGTGCGCAGGGCATCGAGGTGCGCGATGTCGCCTGAACAGATCCAGGCCCTGGCCTGGGAAAAACAGGGCGGCCTGCTGCCCGCGATCGTGCAGGACGCCGCCAGCCACCGCGTGCTCATGCTGGGCTACATGGACCGCGCAGCGGTGGAGGCCACGCTGGCCACCGGCCGCGTCACGTTCTACAGCCGCAGCAAGCAGCGGCTGTGGATGAAGGGCGAAACCAGCGGCGACATCCTGGAGCTGGTGTCGCTGGAAGCCGACTGCGACGCCGACACGCTGCTGGTGCAGGCCAGGCCGCGCGGCGACACCTGCCACCTGGGCCGCAAGAGCTGCTTCCCGTCGGCGCCCGGTGATTTCCTGGCCGAGCTCGACGCGCTGGTGGCGCTGCGCGAGCGCATGCGCCCCGAGGGCAGCTACACCACGAAGCTGTTCGAGGGTGGCGTGCGCCGCATCGCCCAGAAGGTGGGCGAGGAGGGCGTGGAAACGGCGCTGGCGGCCGTGGCCGAGGACGACGCCGCGCTGCTGGGCGAGGCCGCCGACCTGACGTTCCACCTCACCGTGCTGCTGCGCTCGCGCGGGCTGGGCTGGGACGACGTGGTGGCGATACTGCAGTCACGGCACGCCGCCGCCAGCCGTTGACGCATAATTCCGGGCACGCCCCGGAGGTTCCATGCGCCTTGCGTTCCTGATTGTCGCCGTTTTGTCCGCCGCGCCGGCCGCGGCGCTGCCGCCGCCCTGCAACGGCGGCTTGGTCTTCCACGACGTGGACGGCAACGGCCGCCACGGCGGCGACGAACCCCTGCTGCCGGGCATCGCGGTGTCCGACGGCACGCGCATCGTGCGCACCAATGCGCGGGGCGAGTATTTCCTGCCGGTGGAGTCGGGCCGCACCACCTTCCTGATCAAGCCCGCCGGCTGGTCGCTGGCGCGGCGCGAGGACGGCCTGCCCGATTTCTGGCGGCACGTGCAGTCCGAGCCCGGTCCGGTGCTGAAGTACGGCGGCATCGCCAGCGAGTTTCCCGGCTGCCGCAGCTTCGCGCTCCGCAAGGACACCCGCCAGGCCGGCCAGCTGCGCACGCTGGTGTTCGGCGACCCGCAGCCGCGTACGGCCACCGAGGCCGGCTACTACGAGCGCGGCATCGTCGAGGCGGTGATGGCCAGGCACGCCGCGGCCGCCGGCGCGGCGCCGGCCGGCGAGCCTGCCCGCGCCGGCGACCTGGGCCTGACGCTGGGCGACGTGGTGCACGACGACCTCTCGCTTTACCCGCAGATGAACCGGGCCACGTCGCGCCTGGGCATGCCCTGGCTGCACGTGGCCGGCAACCACGACCTCGACTTCGACGCCGCCCGCGACGAGGACTCGCTGCTCAGCTTCCGCAGCACCTACGGCCCCGATACCTTCGCGTGGGAAGAGCACGAGGCCACGTTCGTGCTGCTCGACAACGTCGTCTACCGGCCCGGCCAGACGCCCGACTACATCGGCGGCCTGCGCGAGGACCAGTTCGCCTTCCTGGCCGCCTACCTGCCGACGCTGCCGCGCGAGCGTCGGCTGGTGGTGGCCGCGCATATCCCGTTCTTCGACCCCACGCCCGGCCGCGAAACCTTCCGCGCCGCCGACCGCGAGCGCCTGTTCGCGCTGCTGGCGCCGTTCCCGAACGTGCTGCTGCTGACCGCGCACGGCCACGTGCAGCGCCACTACCTGCACGACGCCGCCGGCGGCTGGCGCGGCCCGCAGCCGCTGCATGAATACAACCTGGGCGCGGCCTGCGGCGCGTTCTGGAGCGGCGTGCCGGAGGCGTCGGGCATCCCGGTGGGCACCATGGCCGACGGCACCCCGCGCGGCTGGGCGGAGCTGTCGCTGGAAGCCGATGCGCGCTACTCGCTGCGCTGGCAGGCGGCGTCGGGGGCGGAGGCGGGCGACATCGGCCTGCACGCGCCCAAGGTGCTGCGCCGCGGCGCGTATCCCGCGTTCGGCGTGTACGCCAACGTCTACATGGCGCTGCCCGATGCGGTGGTGGAATACCGCGTGGACGGCGGCCAGTGGCGGCCGATGCAGCGCGTGGCGCGCGCCGACCCGCGGCTGCTGGCCGAAAACGTCCGCGACGATCTTGCCGAGGGCCTGCGCGGGTTCGACCGTTCGCCCGAGGCCGTGGCGTCCACGCATCTGTGGCGCGGCACGCTGCCCACCGACCTGGCGGCGGGCGAGCACCGCATCGAGGTGCGCACGCAGGATGCGTGGCGCGGCCTGCTGTCGGCTAGCGCGACGTACCGGCTGGCAGACGCGGCGCCTTAGCCTTGGCGGCGCCCGCACCGGCCGCATCGGGCTCGGCGTGCGGATAGGGCAGGGCGGGGCCGGGCGTGAAGCCGGCGCGCCACGCGGCCAGCCGTGCATCAATGCGGGCACCGCGCGCCATTTGCGGGCGCGAGGGCCTGAGCGCTTCGGTTCGCTCCCGCTTCGCGATCGCCAGCCGGGCCTGGTCGAAGGCGGCGCTGAAATCCAGCGTGTCGTTGAGGCCGTCCACCAGCCATGCGCGCCCGAAGTAGGTGGCCACCGAATCGTTGCCGCAGCCGAAGGACGTGCGGTCGCGGCGCGCGGCCGCCAGCACCAGGGTGTCGGGGTCGTCCAGCCCGTCGATCAGGCCGCCGGCGTAGCAGGCGGAAATGGCGATCACGCGGTGGCGGATGCCGGCCTCGTCCAGCGCTTCGCGGATCTGGTCCGCGTCCAGCAGGTCGTCCTGCGCGCCGGGGCGGCGCAGCAGCAGCGCGTGGTCTTCGGTGCCGTGGGTGGTGAGGTAGAGCAGCAACAGGTCTTCGTCCGGATCCATGGCCGCGCCCACGCCGGCCAGGGCCGTGCGCAGGTTGGCCAGGCTGGCGCGCGGCAGCGGCCGCTGCGGCGGCGCGTCGGGATGGTTGGCCAGCACCAGCACGCGGCCGGCGGCGTCCATGCGGCGAGCCGCCAGGTCGCGCAGGTACAGCACTTCGTTGCGGAACACCTGTTCGCTGCCGTCGCCGGCCAGGCCCACCACGAACAGGTCGGCGCGGCCCGGGCGCTGGGGCGACAGGGCGGCGATGTCGCGCTGGAGCAGCGCGGCGTCGGCGTCCGACCGGGCCGCCGACACGGACGCGGGCTTGCCCAGGGTTTTTGCGGTGGCGAAGGCGGCCACGCCGCTGGCCGCGGCCAGCACCAGCAGCGCCAGCAGCCGCAGCGGGCGGCGCATCACGCCACCACGGGCCCGAGCTCGGCGAAGCTTTCCACGCGGCGGTGGCCGTGCGTGGCCTCGCCGGTGCGCGGCTGCGGGTAGTCGTCGCGGCGGTCCACCAGCACGGTCTGCACGCCGGCCTCGCGGGCGGCGTCCAGTTCCTCCACCACATCCGACAGGAACACCACGTCGCCGGCCGGCACCGCCAGCGCTTCGACGATGCGGCGGTAGCTGGCGGCCTCGCGCTTGCCGCCCACCTCGGTGTCGAACCAGGCCGACACCAGCGGCGTGAGGTCGCCCGCTTCGCTGTGGCCGAAGAACAGCTTCTGCGCGGGCACCGACCCCGAGGAATACACCGCGATGCGCTGCCCGGCGGCGTGCCAGGCCGGCAGCGCGGCGGCGGCGTCGGGGTAGATGTGCGCCCGGAAATCGGCGCGGCCGTAGCCGGCCTTCCACACCATGCCCTGCAGGGCCTTGAGCGCGGTGTGCTTGCGGTCCTCGTCAATCCAGCCCTGCAGCGCTTCGACGACCACGTCGTCGCTGCACACCGCGCCCAGTTCGGTGGCCACCGCGTCCAGCCAGTGCCGCACGCCGGGCTCGTCGCCGTGCGCGGCCACGAAGGCGGGAAGGGCGCGGCGCGCGTAGGGGAACAGCACGTCCTTCACGAACGAGATGCTGCTGGTGGTGCCTTCGATGTCGGTCAGGAGGGTCTTCACTCAGCCGGCCTGCCCGGGTTCGTAGCGCGGGAAGCGCCGGGCGATGTCGGTGCCGGTGAAATGGCCCACCCAGCCGTCGGGCTCGGTGAAGAAACGGATGGCGATGAAGCTCGGCTCCGGGCCCATGTCGAACCAGTGCGTGGTGCCGTCGGGCACGCCGATCAGGTCGCCGGTTTCGCAGCGGATCTCGTACACCTTCGCGCCCACGTGCAGGGTGAACAGGCCCGAGCCGGCGACGAAGAAGCGCACCTCGTCCTCCTTGTGGAAGTGTTCGTCCAGGAACTTGGCGCGCATGGCGTCCTTGTTCGGGTTGTCGGGCGCGATGCTCACCACGTCCACCGACTTGAACCCGTTCTCCGCCACCAGCCGGTCGATGTCTTCGCGGTAGGCGGCCATCACTTCGTCGGGCGTGGCGCCGGGCTGCACTGGCGCCGCGGCCTGCCACTGCTCGAAGCGCACGCCGATGGCGCGCAGCTGTTCGGCGATGGCCGCCAGGTCGGTGCTGGCGAACAGCGGGCTGGCGGGGTCGGTGTCGTTGAAGATCCGAAGGCGGCTCATGCGTGCAGTCTCCTCAGGTCGAGTTCGCAGGCGAAAAGGAATTCGAAGGCCTCCAGGTGGCGGCGCGCCTCGGCCATGTCGCGGCCCCAGGCGTACAGGCCGTGGCCGTCGATCAGGTAGCCCCAGAGCGGGCCGGCATCGAGCAGGCCTTCCACCTGGGCGGCGAGGGCGGGCATGTCCTGGGTGTTGGGCAGCACCGGCACGTCAATGGCCATTTCGTGGGTCTGGTTGCCGGCGAACGCCTTCAGCAGCTCGTAGCCTTCCAGGCGCACGTGGCCCTGCGCCGCGAACAGCCGCGACGACACCGTCTGCACCCGCGAATGGGTGTGCAGCACGCAGCCGATGTCCGGGAATCGGGCGTACAGCTGGGTGTGCAGCAGCGTCTCGGCCGAGGGCCGGTGCGCCGTGGCCACGCCCTTGCCGTGCAGGTCCACCACCATGATGTCGTCCACCGACAGCCGGCCCTTGTCGCGGCCCGAGACGGTGATGGCGGCATGGCGATCGTCCATGCGCATCGAGAAGTTGCTGCTGGTGGCCGGGGTCCAGCCCAGGGCCGACAGCTCACGGGTGTTGGCGACGATTTCCAGGGCGCAGGCGCCCAGGCGGGACGGGTCGTAGGGGAGGTTTTCCATGCCGGGAAGTCTAGCCCAAGCCGTCGTGAAGGGACGCTTGACCCACGTCAACCTTCCATTCACCCGAGCCGGCTACACTGCTCGCCAGCCAACGGACTCCTCCGTAGCCAACCGGGTGAAACCATGAACAGCCAGAATCCGTCCCGCCGCCGTTTCCTCATCCAGGCCGTGGTTGCCGCCGCCGCCGTCCCGTTCGTTGCTTCGGGCGTGATCGGCACCGCGCAGGCGCAGGCGCTCAAGCCGCTGCCGGCCGACAACGCCCAGGCCGTGGCGCTGAAGTACATCGCCGACGCCACCAAGACCAAGGAAGCCAACTTCAAGCCGGGCTCGAACTGCGGCAACTGCCAGTTCTTCACCGCCGCCACCGGTGCCTGCACCCTGTTCCCGGGCTTCAGCGTGCCGGCCGCCGCCTGGTGCAGCGCCTGGGCCAAGAAGGCCTGACCTCCGCCCGGGCCGCTTCCCCCCGAACGGCCCGGGGATTCCCGCCCCGCCCGGCTGCCATGCCGGGCGGGGCGCTGCCGTCTCGCCTGATGAGACCGGCCGCCCAGTAGAATCGCGCTTCGGTGTCCCGCCATGAACCCCCTCGAGGTTCGGCGGGCCGGGCTTCGGTGACTGGAGAAATGATGGCGATCCTCGCGTACGTGTCGGTGTTCCTGCTGCTGGTGGCCGTGGTGCTGCTGGTGCTGCTGCTGCGCCGTGACCCGGCGCAGGGCCTGGCGGCGGAGCTGGAGGCTCGCCTGGCCGCGCTGCGCCAGGACCTCGACCGCATCGAGCGCGGCCAGCGCGAGGAACACCGCACCGGCCGCGCCGAGCAGCAGCAGGTGCTGTCGGGCTTCGACACCCGCCTGGGCCAGTTCACCGAGCGCACCGAGGCGGGCCTGCAGGCGCTGCGCCAGAACCTGGGCGACGACGCCCGGCGTGCACGCGAAGAATCCGCCCAGGGCCAGCAGCGCTTCGGCGACGGCCTGCAGGCGCGCCTGGAGAAGCTCACCGAAACCACCGAGCGCCGCCTGGGCGAAGTGCGGCTGACGCTGGAAGGCAAGCTCAAGGACATGCAGCAGGACAACGCCGCCAAGCTCGAGCAGATGCGCCAGACGGTGGACGAAAAGCTGCAGGCCACGCTGGAAACCCGCCTGGGTGAGTCGTTCCGCCAGGTGTCCGAGCGCCTGGAACAGGTGCACCGCGGCCTGGGCGAAATGCAGTCCCTGGCCACCGGCGTGGGCGACCTCAAGCGCGTGCTGGGCAACGTCAAGACCCGCGGAATCTTCGGCGAAGTGCAGCTGGCCGCCATCCTCGACCAGGTCATGACCGCCGAACAGTATTCGGCCAACGTCGCCACGCGGCCCGGGTCGGCCGAGCGCGTGGAGTTCGCGGTGCGCCTGCCCGGCACCCAGGGCGACCCGAACAGCCAGGTGTGGCTGCCGATCGACGCCAAGTTCCCGCGCGAGGACTACGAGCGCCTGCTCGATGCGCAGGAGCGCGCCGACGCCGACGCCGCCGCGCTGGCCGGGCTGGCGCTGGAGCGCCGCATCCGGGACGAGGGCAAGTCCATTGCCCAGAAGTACGTCGAGCCGCCGTTCACCACCGACTTCGCGCTGCTGTTCCTGCCCACCGAAGGCCTGTACGCCGAAGTGCTGCGCCGTCCCGGGCTGGTCGAGAACCTGCAGCGCGACCACCGCGTGGTCATCGCCGGTCCGACCACGCTGTCGGCCCTGCTCAATTCGCTGCGCATGGGCTTCAAGACCCTGGCCATCGAACAGCGTTCCAGCGAGGTCTGGCAGGTGCTGGGCGCGGTGAAGACCGAGTTCGGCAAGTTCGCCGGCGTGCTGGAGAAGACCCGCAAGAAGCTGACCGAAGCCACCAACGTGATTGACCAGGCCGACGTGCGCACGCGCGCCATCGAGCGCAAGCTGCGCGGCGTCGAGGCCAGCACCGCCGAGGAAAGCCTGCGCCTGCTGGGCGATTTGCCCGGCGGCGACACGCCCGACGTGGACGCCGAAGGCGAGGCCGACGGCGAAGCCGGCCAGGAATAGCCCCGGCCTCATGACGATTGGCGCTATGGCCATGGCCGATCGGCCAGGGCGTTCACGCCGGGCCAGCGCGCGTTTTCAGTAGACTCGCGGCTTGCTCGCCGGATGCCTGCCCATGCCCTTCAGCCTTGCCCTGACCCTTCCCGCCGCCGCGTCGCTGGACGAGCGCATTGACGCCTGGTTCCGGCCGATTTCCGACGCGGTGTCGGGCGTCATCTTCCACGCCGTGCGCGTGGGCGGGACCGAGGCGGCACCCGTCACTTTCCCGCTGATCCTGGGCTGGCTGATCCTGGCGGGGCTGGTGTTCACGCTGTACTTCCGCTTCATCAACGTCACCGGCTTCGTGCACGGGTTCCGGCTGCTGCGCGGCAAGTACGCCGAGCCGGGCTCGCCGGGCGAGGTCAGCCACTTCCAGGCCCTCACTTCTGCGGTGTCGGGCACGGTGGGCCTGGGCAATATCGCGGGCGTGGCGGTGGCGCTGAGCATTGGCGGCGCCGGCGCCACGTTCTGGATGATCCTGGCCGGCCTGCTGGGCATGAGCACCAAGTTCGTCGAGTGCACGCTGGGCGTGAAGTACCGCATCCAGAACGCCGACGGCACGGTGTCGGGCGGGCCGATGTACTACCTCAGCCGTGGCATCGCCGAAACGTATCCGCGGCTGAAGGGTTTCGGCCTGGTGCTGGCCGGCGTGTTCGCGGTGTGCGTGGTGCTGGGCGCCGTGGGCTCGGGCGCGATGTTCCAGGCCAACCAGGCCTTTGCCCAGCTGCATGCCGTCACCGGCGGCGACGCAGGGCCGCTGGAAGGGCGCGGCTGGCTGTTCGGCATCTTCATCGCGGTGCTCACGGGCGTGGTGTCGCTGGGCGGCATCAGCCGCATCGGCCGCGTCACGGCCGGTCTGGTGCCGGGCATGGCCGCGCTGTACGTGGTGGGCTGCCTGGTGGTGATCGGCATCAACGTGGACCAGGTGCCGGCGGCGTTCGCGGCCATCCTGCAGGGCGCGTTCACCGCCGAGGGCGTGCAGGGCGGCGTGCTGGGCGCGCTGATCCAGGGCTTCCGCCGCGCGGCGTTCTCGAACGAGGCGGGCCTGGGCTCAGCGGCCATCGCGCACTCCGCCGTGCGCACCCGCGACCCGGTGACGGAAGGCTTCGTGGCGCTCTGGGAGCCGTTCATCGACACGGTGGTCATCTGCACCATGACCGCGCTGGTCATCATCATTTCCGGCGAACTGGCGGCGCTGCAGGGCTCGGCCGTGGGTGGCACCGCGCAGGGCGTGCAGCTGACCTCGCAGGCGTTCGCCACGGTGTCGTCGTGGTTCCCGTACGTGCTGACGGTGGTGGTGTTCCTGTTCGCTTACTCCACCATGATCACCTGGGCGTACTACGGCGCGAAGGCGGCCGGTTACCTCACCGGCGAATCCCGCGCAGTGCAGGTGCTGTTCAACATCGTGTTCATGGTGATGGCGGTGATCGGTTCCACCGTCAGCCTGGGCAGCCTGATTGATTTCGCCGATTCGCTGCTGTTCCTGATGGCCATTCCCAACCTGGTGGGCGTGTACCTGCTGATGCCGGTGGTGAAGCGCGACCTCGCCGCCTACCTGGCCCGCCTGCGGTCCGGCGAGATCAAGCCGGCTGCCCATCCTGCATGACCACGCCCGTCTCCCTGCCTGCGGCGGAACTCTCGCTGGGTGAGCAGCTTCAGGACCTGATACGCCAGCTGCCTGACGACGGCATCAGCCTGGGCGGCCTGCTGGACGTGTTCGGCGACGAGGGCTTGCTGCTGCTCACGGCCATGATGGTGCTGGTGTTCCTGGTGCCGGTGTCCATTCCGGGGGTCAGTACGGTGTTCGGTGCGGCCATCCTGATGGTGGGCGTCAGCCGGCTGACCGGGCGTGCGCTGTGGCTGCCGCGGCGCCTGCGTGAACGCACGCTGCCGGGGTCGCGCGTGCGCGCGGCGCTGGCGGGCGGGCTGAAGTGGGTGAGGCGGTTCGAGCGCATCAGCCGTCCGCATCGGCTGCGCCAACTGGCGGAGCAGGGCGGCTGGCTGATCGTGGGCAACCTGGCCTTCATTTCGGCGGCGCTGCTGCTGATGGCGCCGCTGAGCCTGCTGCCGTTCAGCAATACGCTGCCGGCGCTGGCGCTGCTGTTCTACTCGATTGGATTCATCCAGCGCGACGGCGGTGCGGTGCTGGTCGGGCACGTCGCCCAGGCAACGTCCATCGCGTATTTCGGCGCGGTGCTGGCCGGTGGCGGAGCGGCCCTGGCCGCGCTGTTCGCCTGAGGCGCGCTGGCGCGGCTCAGGCCGTGCGGCGGGCGAAGACGCGGAACAGGATCCACGCCACCAGCGCCACCGCCAGCGCGCCGCCGGTGGTCTGCCAGCCCGAGGCGTAGAACAGCAGCCCGCAGGCCAGCAGTGCGCCCAGCCCCAGCAGTTTGTCGGTGAGGCTGGGCGGACGCTGCGGCGTGCCCACCATCAGGCTGAGCCCCGCCGCCACGTAGGCCATCACCACCAGCAGCACCACCATGCCGATGATGGTTTCGAACTGTCCGGCCACGGTGGGGGCCAGGGTGACGAAGGCGATGGCGGTCATGGCGGCCGCGACGATCAACAGGCCCCAGCCGGCCGAACCATTCGGCAGCAGGCGCCCGAAGATGGCGGGCAGGTAGCCGCGCTGCGCCGCGCGGGCGCCGGACTCGCCCGACACCAGCATCCAGCCGCCCAGCGTGCCGGTGGCCTTGAGCGCAGCGGCCGCAGCGATCAGGGGAATGGCCCAGGGCCCGAAGATGTGGCCGGCCACCAGTGCGAACGGCGCACTGGACGCGGCCAGGTCGGCGGCGGGCACGATGCCCATCACCAGCACCGACGAGGCCAGGTACACCACGCCCGCAATCAGGATGCCGCCCAGCGTGGCGCGCGGCACGTTGCGATCCGGGTCGTCCACGATGCCCGCCACCATCGCGCCGGTTTCCAGGCCCACGAAGGCCCAGAAGATCGGCGCCAGGTTGGTGATCACCACCGCCACGTCGGACTGGTCGGTGACATTCCACGCGGCCCGGTACAGGTCGGCGTCGAAATGGCCCCAGCCGCCCACCAGCACCACCGCCACCGGCAGCAGGCCGAACACCACGCAGAAGGACTGGAACTTGGCCACCTGGCGCGGGCCCAGCAGGTTGATGGCGAACATCAGCCAGATCAGCGCCACCTGGCCGGTGATGCGCACGGTGGTGTCGGCGCCGTCCAGCGGCAGCAGGGTGACGAGGTAACCAAAGGCCGCCACCGCGATGGCGTTGTTGCCCATCCACGACGAGGCCCAGTACAGCGACGTGGCCAGGAAGCCCATGTCGCGGCCCAGCGCCGGACGCACGTAGTCGTCCGGGCAGTTGAGGTCAGGGTAGTCGCGGGCCAGGCGGGCGAAGGCGCCGCCCAGGATCACCGCGATCACGGTGCCCAGCAGCCAGCTCAGGGCGGTGACGCCGCCCTGGCCGGCGAGCGATGCGGGCAGCAGGAAGAAGCCCGAACCGATCATGTTGTTGGCCACCACGAAGGTGGCCAGCAGCACGCCTATCTTCTTCGGCGCAACGGTGCCCATGCGCCGATGCCCCGGTCAGTTGGCGGCTTCGGTGCCGTTGGCCAGGTGGCTGCGGCGGTAGCCGTAGGCGTAGTAGAAGATGATGCCGATCGCCGACCAGCCGAAGAACATCGCCAGCGTGTAGGTCGAGAGGTTGAAGAACAGCAGCAGCGTGCCGGCGATGGCCAGCGGGCAGACCACCCACACCAGCGGCGTGCGGAACGGACGCGGGCGGTTGGGCTGGGTCTTGCGCAGGATCATCACGCCCACCGCCACCATCAGGAACGCGAAC
>DAORUD010000033.1:0-22052 GCA_035433005.1 Arenimonas sp.
CACCTGCTCGAAGGTTTCCTGCTGCATGAAGTGCCAGTACTCGCCGTCGGCGTAGAGGAACTGCATGTCGGTGTCCACCACGTCGGCCGCTTCCAGGCTGTCGGTGGCCTTCATGGTCAGCTCGACCGTGCGGCCGGACTTGATGAAGCGGTACTTGATGCGGGTGAAGGCCTGGCCCTTGCCCGGCTTGACGTATTCGGTGTCGGTGATCACGCACGGCTCGCCGTTGACGATGATCTTCATGCCGTTCTTCACGTCGTTCATGCCGTAGCTGGCCATGCGCTGCTGCTCCTGGGGTTTTTCGCCGGGCCTCCCCGGTGCGGGGCGGCGGCGCGGCTACAATGGGTGGATTCCGGGGGAGCCCGATCGGCCCCGTCCAAGCCCGACATGATAACCGCCCAGACCCCTTCACCGCAGCCAGACGCCCAGCTGCCGCCCGTTCGCTGGCAGCAGCTGTGGCGTGAGGCCATCCGCGACCCGGCGCAGTTGCTCGATCTGCTGGGCCTTCCCGAGCTGGCCGGACGGGTGTCGGCCACCGCCGCGGCGCAGTTCGCCCTGCGCGTGCCGCAAGGCTTCGTGGCCCGCATGCGCCACGGGGACCCGGACGACCCGCTGCTGCGCCAGGTGCTGCCCCTGGACGACGAAGACCGCGCGGTGCCCGGCTTCGGCCTGGACGCGGTGGGCGACCTGGCGGCCCGCGGCGGCGCGGGCGTGCTGCACAAGTACGAGGGGCGCGCCCTGCTGGTGGCCACCGGCAGCTGCGCCGTCCACTGCCGCTACTGCTTCCGCCGTCACTTCCCCTACGGCGAGGAAACCGCCGCCGCCGGCCAGTGGCGCGAGTCGCTGGACTACCTGGCCGCCGACCCGTCCATCACCGAAGTGCTGCTGTCGGGCGGCGACCCGCTGTCCCTGTCCACGGCCAAGCTGGCCGAGTTCACCGACGGCCTGGCCCGCCTGCCCCACGTGCGGCGCCTGCGCCTGCACACCCGCCTGCCGGTGGTGCTGCCCGAACGGGTGGATGCGGAGCTGCTGGCCTGGCTTTCGCGGCTGCCGCAGAAGGTGGTGGTGGTGATCCACGCCAACCACGCCAACGAGATCGACGCCCCGGTGGCCGCGGCGGTTGCCGCCCTGCGCGGGACCGGCGCCCTGGTGCTCAACCAGGCCGTCCTGCTGCGCGGCGTGAACGACTCCGTGGCGGCCCTGGCCGACCTGTCCGAACGCCTGTTCGAGGCCGGCGTGCTGCCCTACTACCTGCACCTGCTGGACCGGGTGGCGGGCAGCGCCCACTTCGAGGTGCCGGCCGACGAGGCCCGTCAGCTGCACGAAGCACTGTCAGCCGGGCTTCCGGGCTACCTTGTGCCGCGCCTGGTGCGGGAAGTGGCCGGGGCCCCGGCCAAACTGCCGGTGTGAATGGTGTTCCCCGCTGCAGTTTTGGTATTGTCTCAATCCCCCCTCGCAAGCCCTTGATGGAAAAGGACACCCCTCCATGGCACAGCAGGATGCCGTTCTCCGCCTGCTCCTGGTCGAAGACCAGCTAGAGGACGCCGAACAACTCATCAGCCACCTGCGCAACGGCGGCATCGCCGTGCGTCCGCAGCGTCCCGAGGACGAGGACGACCTGGCGCGCCTGCTCGATTCCCAAAGCGTGGACCTGGTGCTGGCCGCGGCCGATGCGAAGTACCTGCCGCTGGCCACTGTCGTCGGCCGCGTCACCGCCACGGGCAAGGACATTCCCATCGTCGCCTCCACCTCGGTGCTGGACGAAAAGACGGTGATGGACGCCCTGGCCGCCGGCACGCGCGACATCGCGCTGCGCACCCGCCCCGAGCACGTGCAGGCCGTGGTCCGCAACGAATTCGCCGCCCTGCTCGCCCGCCGCGCCCTGCGCCACCTCGAGGCCTCCCTGCGCGAGACCGAACGCCGCTGCGACGCTCTCATCGCTTCGTCGCGCGACCCGATCGCCTACGTGCACGAGGGCATGCACATCCGCGCCAACGACGCCTATCTGGAAATGTTCGGCTTCGAAGGCTTCGAGGACATCGAGGGCCTCTCCCTGCTGGACCTGATCGGCCCCAACCACGCCGACTCCTTCAAGCAGGTGCTCAAGAAGATTTCCAAGGGCGAATCGCCCCCGCGCCAGCTCGACCTGCAGGCGCAGCGCACCGACGGCAGCACCTTCGACGCGGTGATGGAGTTCACCAGCGCCACCTACGAGGGCGAGGCCTGCCTGCAGATCGTGTTCCGCCAGCAGACGGTGGACGCGGAGATGGTCAAGGAGCTCGACACCCTGCGCCAGCGCGATGCGCTGACCGGGCTGTTCAATCGCCAGCACTTCATGACCGAGCTCGAGGCCGCCATTGTTCGCGCAGCCGACGGCAAGGGCCAGCAGGCCTTCCTGCTGGTCGAACCCGACCACTACGAGAACCTGCTGGGCGAGATCGGCCTGGCCGCGGCCGACGACCTGATCAAGGGTATCGCCGAACGCCTGCAGGGCGCGCTGGACGCCGACACCCTCGCCGCGCGCCTGAGCGACCATGGCTTCGCCGTGCTCTGCCTGTCGCACGACCACAACGGCAGCCTGGCCCAGGCCGAGCGCATCCGCGAAGCCTTCCACGGCCACATCCTGGACCTGGGCGACCGCTCGGTGAACCCCAGCGTCAGCATCGGCGGCGTGCAGGTGGGCGAACGCATCGCCAGCGTCAGCCAGGTGATGAGCAAGTCCAGCCAGTGCCTGGCCTCGTGCATTGGCATGGGCGGCAATCGCATCGAGATCTTCGACCCGGCCGCCCGCGACCGCGCCGAGGAAGAGCGCATCCAGGCCTGGGTGGAACGCATCCGCGAAGCCCTGGCCGGCGACCAGTTCGTGCTGCACTACCAGCCGATCATCAGCCTGACCGGCGCCGAGGAAGAAAACTACGACGTCTACCTGCGCATGAAGGGCCAGGGCGGCGAAGTCATTCCGCCGCTGACCTACCTGGCCATCGCCGAGGAGCACGGCCTGCTGGACGACATCGACCGCTGGGTGATCCGGCGCGCCGTCGCCGTCATCAGCGAGCGGCAGAAGGCCGGCAAGCACACCAACCTGTTCGTGAAGGTGACGCCGGCGTCGCTGGTGGAGGGCGGGCTGTCGGAGTTCATCGCCGAGCAGCTGGCCGCGCACGCCGTGCCGGGCGACCGGCTGGTGCTGCAGATCCCCGAATCCAAGGTGTTCACCCACCTCAAGGCCGTGCAGGCTTTCCAGACGGCGGTGGCGGCCCTGGGCTGCCGCGTGGCGCTGGAGCAGTTCGGCACGGGCCTGAATTCGTTCCAGATGCTCAGCCACTTCGACCCGGCCATCCTCAAGATCGACCGCGGCTTCATCACCGAGCTGGGCAAGAACGCCGAGATCCAGAAGCAGGTGCGCGAGATCGTCAGCAAGGCCCACGCCGCCGGCAAGCAGACGGTGGCGGAGTTCGTTTCCGACGCCGCCACCATGAGCGTGCTGTTCTCGATGGGCATGGACTTCGTGGAAGGCAACTTCCTGGCGGCGCCCGGGCCCGCCATGAACTACGACTTCGGGTGAGCCAGCGGTTTTTTACCGCGTAATCCGCGGTAAAAAAAACCGCCAGAACCCACCCAACCGCATCAGCCCCGCACGGTGGCGGAAGGGGCCGGGGCATCGCGCAGGGCCTGGATGCGCTCGGCCAGCGGCGGGTGGCTCATGAACAGGCGCCTGAGGCCGCCACCCACGCTGCCCGAGATGCCGAAGGCGCGCACCTGGGTGGGCAGCGTGCTGTGCCCGTAGGTGGCGGCCAGCTTCTGCAGCGCGGCGATCATCTTCTCGCGGCCGGCCAGCAGCGCGCCGCCGGCGTCGGCGCGGAACTCGCGCCAGCGGCTGAACCACATGGCGATGATGGACGCCAGCGCACCGAACACCATGTCCAGCACGAACACGATGGCGTAGTAGGCGATGCCGCCGCCTTCGCGGTTGCCGCTGATCCAGGAGTCGACGATGCGGCCGACCACGCGCGCCAGGAACAGCACGAACGTGTTGAGCACGCCCTGGATGAGCGCCATGGTCACCATGTCGCCGTTGGCCACGTGGCTGACTTCGTGCGCCAGCACGGCCTCGGCCTCGTCGCGGTCCATCGCCCGCAGCAGGCCGGTGGACACCGCCACCAGCGAGTTGTTGCGGCTGGGGCCGGTGGCGAAGGCGTTGATTTCGGGCGCGTCGTAGATGCCCACCTCGGGCATCCGGATGCCGGCCGCCTCGGCCTGGCGGCGCACGGTGTCGTACAGCCAGGCCTCGGCTTCGTTGCGAGGCCGCTCGATCAGGTGCATGCCGGTGGTGCGCTTGGCCACCCACTTGGACATGGCCAGCGAAATGAACGCGCCGCCGAAGCCGAACACGGCCGCGAACACCAGCAGCGTGCCGTTGTTGCCCAGCCGGACGCCAAAGACGCGCTCCAGCACGCTGAGCACGATGCCCAGCAGGACCATGACGGCCAGGTTGGTGGCAATGAAGAGTGCGATGCGCTTGAACATGGCGGGGGTGTCCTGTTTCGGGGGTGCCGCGATACCGCGGCCTTCCGCTTGAATGTAATCTGATGGCGTGAATTTCAAGTCGCCATGACCCCGCCGCCCCGCCCGCGCGGCCGCTTCGCGCCCTCGCCCACTGGCGACCTGCACTTCGGGTCGCTGGTGGCGGCGCTGGGCAGCTGGCTGATGGCGCGCCAGGCCGGCGGCGCCTGGCTGGTGCGGGTGGAAGACATCGACCCGCCCCGCGAAGTTCCCGGCGCGGCGGCGCGGCAGCTCGGCGCGCTGGCGGCCTTCGGCCTGGTGTCGGATGAACCGGTGCTGTGGCAGAGCCGGCGCGGTGAAGCCTATGCCGCCGCGCTGCAGCGCCTGCTGTCGGCCGGGCTGGCCTTCGAATGCCGCTGCAGCCGCAGCGACCTGGCGGCGGCGGGCGGCATCCATCGCGCCTGCGTCGCCGGCCGCGGCAGCGGCCCCGCCGCCGTGCGGCTGCGGGTGCCGGACCAGACCATCGCTTTCGACGACCGCCTGCAGGGGCCCCAGGCACAGGCGCTGGCCAGCGCGGTGGGCGACTTCGTGCTGCGCCGCGCCGACGGCCCCTGGGCCTACCAGCTGGCGGTGGTGGTGGACGACGCCGCACAGGGCATCACCGACGTGGTGCGCGGCGCCGACCTGCTCGACTCCACGCCGCGGCAGATCTTCCTGCAGCGCCAGCTCGGGCTGCCCACGCCCGCCTACGCGCACCTGCCGCTGGTGCTGGATGCGCAGGGCCGAAAGCTGGGCAAGTCGCTCGACGCCCTGCCCGTGGACCCGGCGGCACCGATGCCGGCGCTGGCGGCGGCGTGGCGTTTCCTGGGCCAGGCGGAGCAGCCCTTCAACGGCGCGGGCAGCGTGGCGCAAGCACTGGATCGGGCATTGGCGGGGTTCGATGCGCGGCGCATCCCGCGCCTGCCGCAGGCCGGCCTGCAGGCACCGGTTAGCGGGACTGACCACGAAACGTGAGCCGGTTCCGCCCTCGGCCGCGCTTGCTTGCGCGCCGCCCCGCGCTGCGGGATGCTTCAGGCCCCATCGACGCCGTCACGGCGCCCACGTCCCGGTGCCCTTCATGTCGCAAGTCCGCATCATCAAGAAGTATCCGAACCGCCGGCTCTACGACACCGAGATTTCGAGCTACATCACGCTGGAAGACGTCCGCCAACTGATCATCGACCGCGAGGAATTCGTGGTCCGCGACGCGAAGTCCGGCAACGACCTCACGCGCAGCGTGCTGATGCAGATCATCGCCGAGCACGAGGAGCACGGGCAGCCCATCTTCACCGCCGAGCTGCTGACCCAGGTCATCCGCTTCCGCGGCGACTCGCTGCAGGGCGTCATGGGCAACTTCCTCGAGCGCAGCCTGCAGTTCTTCCTCGACCAGCAGCAGCAGTTCCGCGGGCAGATCGGCAGCCTGGTGGGCGGTGCGCCGTGGACGCTACTCAACTCGCTGGCCGAACGCAACATGGACCTGTGGCGGTCGTTCCAGCAGGGCCTGGGCGGCGGTTCGCCGCCGGCCGCGAAGCCCCGCGCCGCCAAGCCGCGCAGCAAGGCCAAGGCGCGGTGAGCGCCGGCGACGGAAGCACGCGCCGCCTGGCCCTGGTCACCGGCGGCACCGGCGGCATCGGCCGCGAAACCTGCCGCCAGCTGGCGCTGGCCGGCCTGCGCGTGATCGCTGCGGACCTTCCCGGCGACGACGCGCGGCAGCAGGCGTTCGCACAGGACATGCAGGGGCTGGACGTCACGTTCCTGGCCATGGACGTCACCGACCCGGCCGGCTGCGAACGCGCCCTGTCCGCCATCACCGCCAGCCACGGCCCGGTGGACGTGCTGGTGAACGGCGCCGGCATCACCCGCGACGCCGTGCTGCGCAAGATGACGCGCGAGCAGTGGGACCAGGTGCTGTCGGTGAACCTCGACAGCGTCTTCAACCTGTGCAAGCTGCTGGCCGAAGGCATGTGCGAGCGCGGCTGGGGACGCATCGTCAACATCAGCTCGGTCAACGGCCAGACCGGCCAGTTCGGGCAGACCAACTACGCCGCGGCCAAGGCCGGCATGCACGGCTTCACCATGGCGCTGGCGCGGGAAGTGGCGCGCAAGGGCGTCACCGTCAATTCGATCAGCCCGGGCTACATCCGCACGGCCATGACGGCCGCCATTCCCGAGGAAGTGAAGCAGCAGGTGCTGGCGATGGTGCCCACCGGCCGCATCGGCGAACCGGCGGACGTGGCGCGCGCGGTGGTGTTCCTGTGCGCCGAGGACGCCGGCTACCTGACCGGCGTGAACCTGCCGGTGAACGGCGGCCTGTTCATAAGCTTCTGACGCGCGCCCCGGGCGCGTGCCGGCTACAGCTCGCGCACCACCCGCAGGCCCAGGCGCGCATGCGTGGTGGCGGCCGGCGTGGACTGCCGGTAGGCCGAGCGCGCGCGGTCGAGCGTGCTGGCCCAGGACGCGCCGCGGATGACGCGGTCCTCGCAGCCGGGGTTCACCCAGGCGCTGCCGTCGGCAGGCGCGCGACGGTAGCTGTCGTGCCAGCAGTCCTGCACCCACTCCGACACATTGCCCACCAGGTCGAAGGTACCGAAGGCCTCCGGCGCATAGCTGCGAACGGGCGCCGGGCCCCAGTGGCCATCGGTGTAGCCACGGATGGCGTTGGACCAGCGCCGCTTGAGCCGCGACTGGTCGCCGTCGCCGGTCAGGTTGCCCACCACGCGGGCCGGCGCGCCTTCGCCCCAGGCGAAGGCTTCGGCGCGACCGCCGCGCAGGGCGTACTCGAACTCGGCTTCGCTGGGCAGTCGGTAGCGCTCGCCGGTCTGCGCCGACAGCCAGGCCACGTAGGCCTCGGCGTCTTCGAACGCCACGTGCACCACCGGCAGCGTCGGCCCGGCGGGATTGCCGGCGTGGTCACGGCGCCAGTCCACGCCCGAATGTTCGCTCATGGCGCCGCCGCGTTCGTCGTAGACCGTCGAGCGGCCGCGGCGCGTGGCCACGCTGCGGTAGCCGGTGGCCGCGACGAAGCGGCCGAACTCGGCCACCGTGGTTTCGCTGCGGGCCATGGCCAGGCCGCGCTCGAAGCGGACCTCGTGCCGCGGCCCTTCGCTGTCCTGGCGCCCGGCCTCGGTGTCGGGCGAACCCATGGCGAAGCTGCCGTGCGGCAGCACCACCATCTTGGGACCTTCGCCGCCGGCGGCCAGCGGTTCACGGAACACCTGGCCCGGGCGGAAGCGGCCGTAGTGCCGCGCCAGCGCGATGCGCTCGCCCAGCGCGTCGAGGCCGCGGGCCTGCAGCGAGACGCGCTCGGCTTCGGCCAGCCGGCCTGCGGCCAGCTCCAGGTCCAGCGCATCCACGGCGGCGTGCCCCTGCGCCAGCAGCTGTTCGGTGCGGTCCTGGCGCAGCTCGACGATGCGCGCGGCCATGTCCTGCAGCGCCGTGGAGGCCGGCAGGATGCGCGCGGCGTCGGCCTGCAGGCGCTCGGACGCGGTGTAGTCGCCCTGCTGCGCCGCCAGCAGCGCACGGTTGAGGTGGTCCGCCTGCAGCCGCGCCAGGCCGTCGCTGGCGGGTATGAAATCGGGGTAGGCCTGCAGCGCTTCGCGATAGGCGGCCACCGCGCCCTTGCCCTCGGGCTTGAACAGGCGGCCGGCGCTGGCGCGGGCATCGCCTCGCCGCACCAGGCCCTGTGCCCGGGTGGCGGCTTCGATCGCCTGCCGGTACGAGGCCAGCCCGGCGTGCTGGGGCATGGCGCGCACCAGCACGCGTTCCACCCGCTGGCCATCGGCCAGGCGGCCCTCGGCCAGGGCCGCGCGCCCCTGCAGCAACAGCAGGTCCACCACGGCCCCGACGCCGGCCAGCGCCTCGGCATGGGCCGGGTCGGTGGCAAGGATGCCCAGGTAGAGTTCAAGTGCGCCCGGGCCCGGTTCCGGCGCCGGCGCTTCATCCGCCCCGGCGGGCAGGGCCGGCGCGTCAGTGCCCAGCAGGCGTCCGGCCTGCACGGCGTCGGCCGCGGCGCCCAGGGTGGCGCGGAAACGGCCCGCCGGCACGGCTTCGATCGCAGGCGCCCAGGCCTCCACCACGGGCTCCGGGTCCGGCATTGGCTCGTCGACGTCGGCTTCGAGTTCGGAGGGATCCACCGTCTGGACTTCGACCGGCGGCGCCTCTTCCACGCGTCCGCCACAGCCGGCCAGCAGGGCGCCGGCAAGCAGGACGACGATGGGCAGGATTCTCGGGCGCGTGGTCATGGGGTCTCGCTGGCACCCGGAGGCCGAAACAGCGTGGGCGAGCCGAAGTTAGGCTAAGGTGCCGGCTTCTGGCAACCGCAGTCATCCCCTTGAGCCTCTGGATCGATACCCCGCAAGCCCTGTCCGAACGCCTCGCCCGCTGGGCCGGCGAACCCCTGGTGGCGCTGGACACCGAGTTCATCCGCGAACGCACCTATTACCCGCAGCTGGCGCTGGTGCAGCTGGCGGTGCCGGGCGACATCCTGCTGGTGGACCCGCTGGTGCCCGGCATGGACGACGCGCTGCGGCCGCTGCTGCTGGACCCGGCGGTCACCAAACTGATGCACAGCGCCAGCGAGGACCTGCAGGCGCTGCAGCGCGGCTGCGCGGCGCTGCCGGCGCCGCTGTTCGACACCCAGGTGGCCGCAGCGCTGGTCGGGCTGGGGGCGGGCCTGGGCTACCAGAAGCTGGTGGAACAGGTGACGGGCATCGCCCTGGCCAAGGGCGAGACGCGCTCGGACTGGCTGCGGCGGCCGCTGAGTGAGTCGCAGCGCGAGTACGCCGCCGACGACGTGCGCCACCTGCATGCCGTGCACGCCCTGCTGGACGACAAGCTGGCCCAACTGGGCCGCCACGGCTGGCTCAACCCCGACGCCGAGCGATCCCTGCGCGGCGCGGCCCAGGAGGGCGAGGAGCCCTGGCCGCACCTGGGCGTGCGCAGCGCGCAGGGCCTGGACGCCGACGCACAGGCGCGGCTGTGCCGCGTGCTGCGCTGGCGCGACATCGAGGCGCGACGCAGCGACAAGCCCAAGAGCTGGATCATCGACAACGAACTGGCCGTGGCCCTTGCCCGCCGCCCGCCGCGCGACTTCGGCGAATTCAACGCCGTGCTCGACCGCCACCCCAAGGCGCCGCGCAAGTCGCGCGCGGAGCTGTGGTCGGTGCTCGAGGCGCCGCTGGACGACGCCGACCGGCGGATCCCGCTGCTGCGTCCCGATGCGTTCGACAAGAACACGCTCAAGGCCATGCAGGAAGCGGTGGTGTCGGTGGCCCAGGCCCACGGCCTGCCCGAAGGCCTGCTGTGTGCGCGCCGCCACATGGAGGCGCTGCTGGAAGGTCGCGGCTGGCCCGACGCCCTCGCCGGCTGGCGCCGCGAGCTGCTGGAGCCGGCCCTGGCGCCCTTTTTGCCGCGCGGCTAGCCAGACGCGCGGGGCACCCGTATAATTCCGGGACCTTCTGTGGGGGGGTAGCTCAGCTGGGAGAGCGCATCGTTCGCATCGATGAGGTCGTGGGTTCGATCCCCATCCTCTCCACCAAGTTTCCAAAGCCGGGCTTTCGCCCGGCTTTTTTTTGCGCTCACGGACCGACGCTTTCCGATCGCACGCCCCGTGGTCCGCTACCGGCGTTGCCGCGCCGCATGCCAGCCCCACGGTTGACAGTCGCACCGCAGCCCCGGCAGAGTCGGGTCATGTCCCGGCAGCTCACCACTACGACCATTACCACCACTACCCTCGCGGTGGTGCGGTCGGTCCTGCCTGGATAAAACATCCACCCACGGCCCCGCACCTCGACAGAGGCGGGCCGGCATCACCCTCCCCTGAACCGTTGCGCGGCCTCCCCCGGAGGTTGCATGAACGCGTCGCTGCAAGAAGCAAATCCCTCGTCGCCGGCGGCCCTGCGCACCCGCGCGCACAAGTTCGGCGGCAGCTCCCTCGCCGACGCCTCCCGCATCCGCCACGTCGCCGACCTGCTGCTGGCCGCCGATGAGCCCGGGCAAGTGACCGTGGTGTCGGCGATGCAGGGCGTCACCGACGCCCTGATCGGCCTTGCCGACGCCGCCACCGCCGCACGCGACTGGCGCCCCGCCCTGCTCGCACTGCGCCAGCGCCACCTCGAGGCCGCGCGCGCCCTGCCCGGCGACGACGCCGACGACCTGCAGGCCTGGCTGCAGGCCCAGTTCGAACAGCTCACCGGCCTGCTGCAGGCCACGTCGGTGCTCGGTGCGCCGGGCCGGCCGGCGTTCGAACGCATCCAGGGCCTGGGCGAAGTGTGGTCGGCGCGGCTGCTGTGGTCGCACCTGCGTTCGCGCGGCGCCGATGTCGCCCTGCTCGACGCCCGCGACGTGCTGCGCGTGCGCCACGAAGAGCTGGGCGTGGCGGTGGACTGGCCCGCCAGCCGCGCCCGGCTGCAGCGCTGGCGCGCCGACAACCCGCAGCCGCGCGTGGTGGCCACGGGCTTCGTCGCCAGCGGCGAGGACGGCCTGCCGACCGTGCTTGGCCGCAACGGCAGCGACTTCTCGGGCGCCATCTTCGCCGCACTGTTCGAAGCCGACGAACTGCACATCTGGACCGACGTGGACGGCGTGCTCTCGGCCGACCCGCGGCTGGTGCCCGAGGCGGTGCCGCTGCCGGCGCTGAGCTACCGCGAGGCCTGCGAACTGGCCTACTTCGGCGCCAAGGTGATCCATCCGCAGACGCTCACGCCGGCCATCGCCCGCGGCATGCCGGTGCAGATCCGCAACACGTTCCGGCCGCAGGCGCCGGGCACGCGCATCGCCCTCGACGGTGGCCCCGGCGGTCCGGTGAAAGGCCTCACCCTCAGCAGCGGGCTGGCGCTGGTGAGCCTGGAGGGCGCCGGCCTGATCGGCGTGCCGGGCACGGCCGAGCGCGTGTTCGCGGCACTGCATGCGGCGCGCATCTCGGTGGTGATGATCTCCCAAGGCTCGTCCGAACACTCCATCTGCTGCGTGGTGCGCAGCGGTGAATCGGTGGCGGCGCGCGATGCGCTGCTGCGCGCCTTCGACCGTGAACTCGCGGCGGGCCAGGTGCAGGGCGTACAGCTGACCGACGGCGTCAGCGTGCTGGCGGCGGTGGGCGACGGCATGGCCGGCACGCCGGGCGTGGCGGCGCGGCTGTTCGGCGCGCTGGCGCGTGCGCGGGTGAACATCCGCGCCATCGCCCAGGGCGCGTCCGAACGCAACATCTCGGTGGCCGTGGCGGCCGAGGACGCCACCCGCGCGCTGCGTGCGGCGCACGCCAGCTTCTGGCTGTCGCCGCAGACAGTGGCGCTGGCCGTGATCGGGCCGGGCAAGGTCGGCGCGGCGCTGCTGGACCAGTTGGAGGCCGCGATGCCGCGCCTGCGCGAGGGCGCGGGCCTGGACCTGCGCCTGCGCGGGCTGGCCGACAGCCGGCGCCTTTGGCTGGGCGAACACGGCGCTCCCGGCGGATGGCGCGACCATCTGGCCGGCGCCGCCGAAGGCGACCTGGACGCGCTGGCGCCGCACCTGCTGGGCGCGCACCTGCCGCACGCGGTGATCGTGGACTGCAGCGCCAACGACGCGGTGGCCGACCGCTACGCCGGCTGGCTGGCCGCCGGCATCCACGTGATCACGCCCAACAAGCACGCCGTCGCCGGCCCGCTGCCGCGGCGCCAGGCCATCCACGCGGCCAGCGAGGCCAGCGGTGCCCGCCTTCGCTACGAGGCCACCGTGGGTGCCGGCCTGCCGGTGATCCAGACCCTGCGCGACCTGCTCGACACGGGCGACGAACTGGTGGCGGTGGAAGGCATCCTGTCGGGCACGCTGGCCTGGCTGTTCAACCGCTTCGACGGCACGCAGCCGTTCTCGGCCCTGGTGCGCGAGGCGCATGCGCTGGGCTACACCGAACCCGACCCGCGCGACGACCTGTCGGGCATGGACGTGGCGCGCAAGCTGGTGATCCTGGCGCGCGAAGCCGGCATCGCGCTGTCGCTCGACGACGTGCACGTGGAGGGGCTGGTGCCCGAGAGCCTTCGCGCCGCCTCCCGCGAAGGCTTCATGGCCTCGCTGCAAGACTTGGACGCACCCATCGCCAGGCGCCTCGCCGACGCCAGCGCGCGCGGCCAGGTGCTTCGCTACGTGGCCCGTCTCGGGCACGATGGCAGCGCCCGCGTGGCGGTGGCGGAACTGCCGCGCGACCACGCCTTCGCCCACCTTCGACTGACGGACAACATCGTGCAATTCACCACCCGGCGCTACCGCGACAATCCGCTGATCGTGCAGGGCCCGGGCGCCGGGCCCGAGGTGACGGCGGCTGGCGTGTTCTCCGACCTGCTGCGGCTGGCGTCGGCGCTGGGAGCCCGGCTGTGAGCCCGCCCGCCAGCGCGCGGGCGTTCTCGCCGGCCTCGGTGGGCAACGTGGCCGTGGGCTTCGACATCCTGGGCCACACCGTCGCCGGCCCGGGCGACATCGCCACGGTGCGCCGCATCGCCGAACCGGCGGTGCGCATGGCGGCCATCCGCGGCGGCGTGCCGGGCCTGCCGATGCGCGCCGCCGACAACACCGCCGGCGCGGCACTGATGGCGCTGCGCGAGGCGCTGGCGCTGGTGCACGGCTTCGAGATCGAACTCGACAAGGGCATCGCCCTGGGCTCGGGCTTGGGCGGTTCGGCGGCGTCCTGCGTGGCCGCGCTGGTGGCCGCGAACGCGCTGCTGGACGCGCCGCTGTCGCGCGAGGCGCTGTACCCGTTCGCAATGGCCGGCGAAGCCGTGGCCAGCGGCGGGCTGCACGGTGACAACGTGGGGCCGATGCTGGTGGGCGGGCTGGTGCTGGCAACGGCGGAGCGGCTGGTGCCCGTGGCGGTGCCCGCGCACTGGCACTGCGCCGTGGTGCGGCCGCACTTCGCGCTGGAGACGCGGGTGGCGCGCGCGGCGCTGTCGGCCCCGTTCGCGCTGCATGAGTTCGTGGTGCAGAGCGCGGCGCTGGCGCAGGTGCTGCTGGGCTGCGAGCGCGGCGATGCGGCGCTGGTGCGCGCCGGGCTGCGCGACCACCTGGTCGAACTGCGCCGCGCGCCGCTGATTCCCGGCTTCGCCGCGGTGAAGCAGGCGGCCCTGGATGCGGGCGCGATGGGCGCCAGCATTTCCGGCGCCGGGCCCAGCGTGTTCGCGTGGTTCGAGGGGCGCGAGGCGGCGGCATCGGCCGCGGCGGCGATGGTGGCGGCCTTCGCGGCCGCCGGGCTGGGCAGCGACCCGCATGTGTCACCGGTGGCCGGGCCGCGGGCCGAGGTGCTGGCGTGAAGTTCCCGAGCACGCGCGCACTGGCGCCGCCGGCATCGCTCGGCCAGGCGCTCGCGGCCGGCCTGGCGCCGGATGGCGGCCTGTACGTGCCCGGGGCGCTGCCGGCGTTTTCGCCGGCGGACTTCGACGGCCTCGACGAACTGCCTGCGGTGGCGGCGCGCCTGCTTCAGCCCTTCTTCGACGGCGACCCGCTGGCCGCGCAGCTGCCGGCGATCTGCCGCGAGGCCTTCGCGGTGGCGCCGCCGCTGCGCGCGTTTGGCGCATCCGGCAACTACGTGCTCGAGCTTTTCCATGGCCCCACCGCCGCCTTCAAGGACTACGGCGCGCGCTTCCTGGCCGCCTGCCTGGCCGCGCAGGCCGAACCCGGCCAGACCCTCACCATCCTGGTGGCGACCTCGGGCGATACCGGCGCCGCAGTGGCGGCGGCATTCCACCGCCGGCCCGGCTTCCGGGTGGTCATCCTGTACCCCGATGGCCGCGTGTCGCCGCGGCAGGCGCACCAGCTGGGCTGCTTCGGCGACAACGTGCTGGCGCTGCGCGTGCAGGGCAGCTTCGACGACTGCCAGCGGATGGCGAAGGCCGCCCTGGGCGACGCCGCGCTGCGCGCGCAGGTGCCGCTGAGTTCGGCCAACAGCATCAGCCTCGGGCGCCTGCTGCCGCAGATGGCGTATTACGCGCACGCCAGCCTGGCGCACTGGCGCGCCACCGGCCGGCCGCTGTCGTTCGTGGTGCCCACGGGCAACCTGGGCAACGGCCTGGCCTGCCTGATGGCCCGGCGCATGGGCCTGCCGATCGCCGACATCGCCCTGGCCAGCAATGCCAACGACGTTCTGCCTGCCTTCTTCGCGGGCGGCGACTACCGGCCGCGCGCCAGCGTGGCCACGCTGGCCAATGCGATGGACGTGGGCGCGCCCAGCAACTACGAACGGCTCGCCTGGCTGTACCCCGACCCCGCGGAGCGGCGCCGCGCCGTGCTGGCCGGTTCGGTGGCGGATGCCGAAATCCGGGGCGGCGTGCGCGATGCCCACCGGCGCCTGGGCGAAACCCTCTGCCCGCACACCGCCACGGCCGCCGTCCTGCTGGAGCGGCTGCGCGCGCAGGGGCTCGCCGGGGACGCCTGCATCGTGGCCACGGCCCATCCCGCGAAGTTTCCCGAGGTGGTGGAGCCGCTGCTGGGCACGGACGTGGCGCTGCCCGCGGCGCTCGCTGCCATGCTGGCCCGGCCCAGCCAGGCCGAGCCACTGCCCGCGGACGAGGCGGCCCTGGCCACGGCGCTGCGCCGGGGCACGGAACCCGGGCCGGTGTTTCTGCGATAATTCCCGGGCCTGGCCCCGTAGCTCAGCTGGATAGAGCGTCCCCCTCCTAAGGGGAAGGTCGTACGTTCGAATCGTATCGGGGCCGCCATTTCCTGGCCGCTATCGGCCTGCCGTACCTTTTGGAGCCCGCAATGACCCATCCCGTCCTCACCGCCCTCGGCCTGTCCGGCAACGAATCGGGCACCTACCTCGGCCATGGCGAGTGGTCCCAGACCCGCGACGCCGGCGTCATCGAGCCCGTGAACCCGAGCAGCGGCGAAGTGCTGGGCCGCGTCTACGCCTCGTCCCAGGCCGACTACGACCTGATCCTCGAGCGCGCCCAGGCCGCCTTCAAGGTCTGGCGCACCACCCCGGCGCCCAAGCGCGGTGAAGCCATCCGCCTGTGCGCCGATGCGCTGCGCACGCACAAGGACGCGCTGGGTTCGCTGGTGGCGCTGGAAATGGGCAAGTCCAAGCCCGAGGGCGACGGCGAAGTGCAGGAAATGATCGACATCGGCGAGTTCGCCGTCGGCCTGTCGCGCCAGCTCTACGGCCTGACCATGCACAGCGAGCGCCCCGGCCACCGCATGTACGAGCAGTACCAGCCGCTGGGCATCGTCGGCATCATCAGCGCCTTCAACTTCCCCGTGGCGGTGTGGGCCTGGAACTCGTTCCTGGCCGGCGTCTGCGGCGACATCTGCATCTGGAAGCCCTCGCCCAAGACCCCGCTGTCGGCCATCGCGTCCATGAAGATCTGCAACGAGGCGCTGCGCGCGGGCGGCTTCCCCGACATCTTCTTCCTGTTCAACGACGGCGGCACCGAACTGGCCTCCACCTTCGTGGACGACAAGCGCATCCCGCTGATCAGCTTCACCGGCAGCACCAAGGTCGGCCGCATGGTCGGCGAGCGCGTGGCGCGCCGCATGGGCCGCTCGCTGCTGGAGCTGGGCGGCAACAACGCGATCATTGTTGATCCGTCCGCCGACCTGAAGCTGGCCATCCCGGCCATCGCCTTCGGCGCGGTCGGCACCGCTGGCCAGCGCTGCACCACCACGCGCCGCCTGTTCGTGCACGAGTCCATCTACGCCGACGTGCTGGCCAAGCTGGTGGCGGCTTACAAGCAGGTGGAGAAGAAGATCGGCGACCCGACCGACCCGGCCAACCTGATGGGCCCGCTCAACAGCTCCGACGCCGTGGACGCCTACCTGGACGCCGTGGCCAAGGCCAGGGCCGCCGGCGGCACCATCGAGACCGGCGGCGCCCGCATCGACCGCCCGGGCAACTTCGTGCTGCCCGCCATCGTCACCGGCCTGCACAACAGCGCCGAAGTGGTGCAGACCGAAACCTTCGCGCCCATCCTGTACGTCATGAAGTACCAGACGCTGGACCAGGCCATCGAGCTGCAGAACGCCGTGCCGCAGGGCCTGTCGTCGTCCATCTTCACCACCGACCTGCGCGCGGCCGAGCAGTTCCTGTCGTCGGCCGGTTCGGACTGCGGCATCGCCAACGTCAACATCGGCACTTCGGGCGCCGAGATCGGCGGCGCGTTCGGCGGCGAGAAGGAAACCGGCGGTGGCCGCGAGTCGGGCTCCGACGCGTGGAAGGTCTACATGCGGCGCCAGACCAACACCATCAACTATTCCAACGCGCTGCCGCTGGCCCAGGGCATCAAGTTCGACCTCTGAGGAATCGCGATGTCCGAACCCACCCTGCCGCCTGCCCCGCCCGTCCAGGCGCCGCCCCCGGCGCCTGCTCCCGCACCGGTCGCCCGCCAGACCAGCGCCATGGCCATCGTCAGCCTGGTGCTGGGCCTGCTGGGCTGGACCCTGCTGCCCCTGCTGGGCAGCCTGGGCGCCATCATCTGCGGCCACATGGCCCGCGCTGAAATCCGCCGCAACGCCGGCGCGCTCGACGGCGACGGCATGGCGATCGCCGGGCTGGTGCTGGGCTGGTCGCTGGTGGTGATCACCGTGCTGTCGGTGCTGGCGGTGGTGCTGTTCTTCGGGGGCCTGGCGGTGCTGCTCGGGGCGCTCGGCATGAGCGGCCAGCTGTGAGCACCTGACCGGATGTACTCCCTCGCGCGACCGTTCCTGTTCCACCTCGACGCCGAGCACGCGCACGGCCTGGGCCTGCGTTCGCTCGAACTGGCCTACCGCACCGGGCTCAACCCGCTGCTGGGCCGCCGGCCCAAGCCACTGGTCACCAAGGCCTTCGGGCTGAGCTTCCCCAACCCGGTGGGCTGCGCCGCCGGGCTGGACAAGAACGGCGCCCACGTGGACGCGCTGCTGGCGCTGGGCTTCGGCTTCGTGGAAGTGGGCACCACCACGCCGCGCCCGCAGGAAGGCAACCCCAAGCCGCGCATGTTCCGCCTGCCCGAGCACAGCGCGGTCATCAACCGCCTGGGCTTCAACAACGAAGGCGTGGACGCGCTGGTGCGCAACGTCGGCAAGGCCCGCCGCCAGCGGGGCCTGCTGGGCATCAACATCGGCAAGAACAAGGACACCCCGAACGAGAACGCGGTGGACGACTACCTGTTCTGCCTCGAGCGCGTCTACCCGCTGGCCGACTACATCACGGTGAACATTTCCTCGCCCAACACCGCGGGCCTGCGCGAGCTGCAGGAAGAACAGCAGCTGCGCCAGCTGGTGGGCACGCTGCGCGAGGCGCAGGAAAAGCTGGGCGCGCAGCACGGCAAGCGCGTGCCGATGCTGGTGAAGATCGCGCCGGACCTGTCCGACGACGACATTGACGCCTGCGCGCGCGTACTCAGCGACCTGCAGGTGGACGGCGTGGTGGCCACCAACACCACCACCGACCGGCTGCCGGTGGAGCACCACCCGCTGGCGCGCGAAGCCGGCGGCCTGTCGGGCGCACCGCTGTACGGCAAGTCCACGGCGGTGCTGCGGCGCCTGCGCGCCAGGCTCGACGTGAACATCCCGATCGTCGGCGTGGGCGGCATCCTCAGCGGCGCCGACGCGGCCGGCAAGATCACCGCCGGCGCCCAGCTGGTGCAGTTCTACACGGGCCTGATCTACCGCGGCCCCGACCTGGTGGCCGAATGCGTGGACGCCATCCGCCGCCGCCGCGAGGGCGGCCCGGCATGAGCGGCTACCAGCTGGCGGAGGACGTGTCCCTCGCCGGCCGCAACACCTTCCGGGTGCCGGCGCGCGCGGCCATGATGGCCGACGTGTCCCGCGCCGATGCGCTGGCCGAGCTGTTCGAGTTCGCCTCGCTGCGCGACGGCCCGGTGCTGGTGCTGGGCGAAGGCAGCAACCTGCTGTTCGCCGCCGATTTCCCCGGCGTGGCCATCTGCCTGACCATGGCCGGCGTGCGCGTGGTGCAGGACGACGGCGACACCGCCCTGGTGCGCGCCGAAGCCGGCATGAACTGGAACGACCTGGTGTCCTGGACGCTGGCGCGCGGCCTCGTGGGGCTGGAGAACATGGCCCTGATCCCGGGCACGGTGGGCGCGTCGCCCATCCAGAACATCGGCGCCTACGGCGTCGAGGTGGGCGAGTTCATCGAAACCGTGGAAGCCTTCCAGCGCGACACCGGCCAGGTGAAGCGGCTGGCGCGCGAGGACTGCGCGCTGGGCTACCGCGACAGCCTGTTCAAGCGCGAGGCCGACCGCTGGGTGGTCACCGCGGTGGAGCTGCGCCTGCCCCGCCAGCGCGAACTTCGCCTCGACTACGCCGGCGTCCGGGAAGAACTGGCCGCCATGCGCGTGGACGCGCCGCGTGCCGTGCACGTGGCCGAGGCCATCAGCCGCATCCGCACCCGCAAGCTGCCCAACCCGGCCGTGCTGGGCAACGCCGGCAGCTTCTTCAAGAACCCCGTGGTGGCGGCCTCGCTGGCCGACGCGCTGAAGGCCGACTACCCCACCCTGCCGGTGTTCCCCGGACCGGAGGGCCAGCGCAAACTGTCGGCCGCCTGGCTGATCGAGGCCTGCGGCTGGAAAGGCTTCCGTGAAGGCGATGCCGGCGTGGCCGAGCAGCACGCGCTGGTGCTGGTGAACCACGGCCGCGCCACCGGCGGGCAGCTGCTGTCGCTGGCGCGCCGCATCGCCGCCTCCGTGCACGACCGCTTCGGCGTCGCCCTGGAACCCGAGCCGCGCATCATCGGTGCGCGCTTCGACGACGCCCACGCTTGAACGCCAGCACGCCCGCGTCGCGGGCTGCCGACGTGAAGCGCGCGGTGGGCCTGATGGTGGCCAGCACGGTCATCTTCGGCTGCATGGCGGTGTGCATCCGGCTGGCGTCCAGCCAGCTGCATCCGTTCGAAATCGCCTTCTTCCGCAATTTCTTCGGCTTCGTGTTCATCCTGCCGATGCTGTTCCGGCACGGGCCTTCGCTGTTCCGGACCAGCAAGCTGCCGCTGTACCTGCTGCGCTGCCTGATCGGCATCGTGTCCATGCTGGCCGGTTTCTGGGCCATCGTGAACCTGCCGCTGGCGCAGGCGATCGCCCTGTCCTACTCCACGCCGCTGTTCGTCACCATCGGCGCGGTGCTGGTGCTGGGCGAGATCGTCCGCGCCCGGCGCTGGACCGCGGTGCTGGTGGGCTTCCTGGGCGTGGTGCTGATCGTGCGGCCGGGCAGCGACGCGTTCACCGCGGGCAGCCTGGTGGCGCTGATGGCGGCGGTGGCCAGCGCCAGCGTGGCGATCAGCATCAAGTTCCTTTCGCGCACCGAGCATCCCGACGCGATCGTGCTGTACACCACCATGCTGTGGGTGCCGATGTCGCTGGTGCCGGCGCTGTTCGTGTGGGAAACGCCGGTCGGCATCACCTGGCTGTGGATCGTGCTGGCGGGACTGCTGG
The DNA here is from genome assembly GCA_035433005.1 of Arenimonas sp. GTDB lineage: Bacteria > Pseudomonadota > Gammaproteobacteria > Xanthomonadales > Xanthomonadaceae > Arenimonas. Next base: position 19,923 of record DAORUD010000033.1, read on the forward strand.
GCACCACCGCGCACATGTTCTGGACCCGCGCCCTGAAGCTGGGCGATGCGTCCATGCTCACACCCATCAGCTTCCTGCAGATCCTGGTGGTGGCGGTGTTCGGCTATTTCCTGTTCGGCGAGGCGCTGGACCGCTGGACGGTGCTGGGCGCGGCCATCATCTTCGGTTCCAACGTGTACATCGCGCGGCGCGAGGCGCGTCTGGCGCGGCAGGCCGTGACCGACCCCGAGATAAACCCCGAGACGCCGTCACCCCGCTGATGCGGCCGCTGGCCGCACCGGCGGGGCGAACGGACCCGGCTTACAGCGCGTCTTCGTCGCCGGACAGCTCGATTTCCATGTTGTCGGCGGTCTGCGCGGCGATGTCCATCGCCGACTCCAGCTGGGCGGCGTCGACCGAATCGGGCAGCTTGATCACGAAGTACAGCACGTCGCCCTGCAGCTCCCAGCTGCCGATCTTGTTGCTGCGGCTCTCGCCCATCAGCTCGATGGCCTTGGCGCCGTTGATGCCGTCCTTGGCGGCCGGTGCGAACACTTCGCGCACCTTGAAGCCACCCACCGATTCGGTGCCGCCGGAAACGAACACCAGCTGCGTGCGGCCCTCGGACTTGTACGAGTAGGTGACCTTGTAGTCGCCGTCGCCGTCGACTTCGTAGTTGATGCCGCGGGCGTCGAGGCGGGTCTTGACCGAGGCATCGGCGAGGGCGACGGAGGGGAGCGCGACGCCAAGCAGCAGCATCGAGGCGACGAGGTAACGGGCAGTCTGGCGCATGGTGGTCCTTGGCGGGTTGTGAAGACCCGATTCTGGAACCGTCACCCCCCTTTCGTCCATCACCCGCCGCTCACGCGGCTGCGCCCGGCGCCGGGCCGCAAGTCCGGGGTCCACCCCGGCCGCTGCGCGCACCGATCTGCCCTCCGGGCGCGGAACCGGCGTGGCCGAACCCGGCCCGGCATGGTCCGCCCGGCCGCCCGGGGGGCGTCCGCAGTCAATCCCGGTGGACCGCTGCGCCGTGCGTCCCGCACCGCGCCCCGGGCGCGCCTGGGCGGCGCCCGCCGGCCGCGCCTAGCGTGCCGGCCCGGCGTAGCGCCGCGCCACGTAGTCGTCAATCACGGCGACGAAGTCGTCGGCGATGTTCTCGCCGCGCAGCGTCATCGCCTTCTGGCCGTCAATGAACACCGGCGCCGACGGCGCCTCGCCGGTGCCCGGCAGCGAAATGCCGATGTCGGCATGGCGCGATTCGCCGGGGCCGTTCACCACGCAGCCCATCACGGCCAGCGACAGGTTCTCGACGCCGGGGTACTTGAGCTTCCACACCGGCATCTGGCCGCGCACGTGTTCCTGCACGCGCTGGGCCAGCACCTGGAAGAACTCCGAGGTGGTGCGGCCACAGCCCGGGCAGGCGGTGACCAGCGGGGTGAAGGCGCGCAGGCCCATGGTCTGCAGCAGCTCCTGGGCCACCACCACTTCCAGCGTGCGCGCCGCGCCGGGCTCGGGCGTGAGCGAGATGCGGATGGTGTCGCCGATGCCTTCCTGCATCAGCACCGCCAGCGCGGCGCTGGACGCCACCATGCCCTTGCTGCCCATGCCGGCCTCGGTCAGGCCCAGGTGCAGCGGGAAGTCCGAGCGCGTGGCCAGGTCGCGGTACACGGCAATGAGTTCCTGCACGCCGCTGACCTTGGCCGAGAGGATGATGCGGTCGCGCGGCAGGCCGATTTCCACGGCCTTTTCCGCCGATTCCAGCGCCGACACCACCAGCGCCTCGCGCAGCACCCGCGCCGCGTCCCAGGGCTGGGCGCGGGCGGCGTTCTCGTCCATCAGGCGCGCGGCCAGCGACTGGTCCAGCGAACCCCAGTTAACCCCGATGCGCACCGGCTTGCCGTAGCGGGCGGCGGTTTCGACGATGGCGCCGAACTGGCTGTCCTTCTTCTTGCCAAAGCCCACGTTGCCCGGGTTGATGCGGTACTTGGCCAGCGCCTCGGCGCAGGCGGGCTCGTCGGCCAGCAGCTGGTGGCCGTTGTAGTGGAAGTCGCCCACCAGCGGCACCGGCACCGACATCATGTCGAGCTTCTCGCGGATGCGCGGCACCGCGGCGGCGGATTCGGGGTTGTTCACCGTGATGCGCACCAGCTC
>DAORUD010000034.1:0-21823 GCA_035433005.1 Arenimonas sp.
GCGCGCGGGTTTCAATCACGAAGTCGGACATGGCGGTGCTCCGTGGCTCAGGCGGACTTGCGCGGCGCGCAGGCCATGAGTTCGGTCGCCAGGCGTTCGAGCACGGCGTCGGCGGGCAGGTCCAGCGCCACTACGTCGTGCACGAAGCGGCTCACGGCCTCGTCCAGGCGCTTGTCGCGCTCGGCCTGGCTCAGGCGCTGGCGCGGCGCGGCGACGAACAAGCCCAGGCCCTGCCGCGAATCCAGCCAGCCTTCGGTGGTGAGCTCGGCATAGGCCTTGGCGACGGTGTTGGGGTTGATGCCCAGCTGCTGCGCCAGTCCGCGCACGCTGGGCAGCTGCACGCCCAGGGAAAGCTCGCCGGTGGCGATCTTCATGCGCACGCCGTCAACGATCTGCCGGCTGATCGGGCGAGGATCGCCGGTGGTGATTTCCAGCATCAGGGCTTGGCTGCGGGCCATGGGGTATCCATCTGTACTATGTGTGCTAGTACAGTACGAACACCCCGCCCGGCCTGTCAACCCCCACAAAAAAGAAGCCCTCCGCGAGGGAGGGCTTCGGTGGTGCGCGGCGGCAGGACTTACTCGGTGGCGGGCGTCGGCTCGGCGGCGGCCTCGGGCGCGGCTTCCGTCGCCGCCGGCTTCACGAAGCGCAGGGTCATGCGGTCGCTTTCGCCGATGGCGGCGTACTTGGCCTTGTCGGCGTCGTCGTGGCGGTTGACCGGCGGCAGGGTCCAGACGCCGTTCGGGTGGTCCTTGGTGTCGGCGGGGTTGGCGTTGATCTCGCTCTTTTCCTCCAGCACGAAGCCGGCGGCGGTCGCGAGGCCGATCACGTAGTCCTCGGGCAGGTAGCCCGATTCCTTCACTTCCTCCAGCGTCTTGCCGGCGGCCGCGCGGTGCTCCACCACGCCCAGCACGCCGCCCGGCGCCAGCACGTCGAAGAAGCCCTTGAACATCGCGGCTTCACTGCCCGCGCCCACCCAGTTGTGCACGTTGCGGAAGGTCAGCACCACGTCGGCCGAGCCCGGCTCGCCGAACACCGGCGCGGCCGGGTCCACTTCGACGATGCTGGCATTGGCGTACACGTCCGGGCGCGCGGCCAGCTTGTCGCGGAAGCCCTGGTTGGCCTTGGCGTAGTACTCGGTGGCGCGCTCGCTGCCGGCCTTGGCCGGGTCGTTGAGCGCGCCGATGTAGCGGCCTTTGCCCTGCGCCAGCGGCGCGAGGATTTCGGTGTACCAGCCGGCGCCCGGGCTGATCTCGACCACGGTCTGGCTGGCGCCGACGCCGAAGAAGGCCAGGGTTTCGCGCGGGTGGCGGTAGGCGTCGCGCGCCACGTTCGCCGGGTCGCGCCAGTCGCCGGCCAGGATGGCGTCCAGCGGATCGGTCTGCGCGCTGCGCAGCGCCGCTTCGTCCTGCTCGGGCGTGGTGGCGGTGGCTGCGTCGGCCGCAGGCGTGGCGTCGGTCGCGACGGCGTCGGCGGGCGCATCCTGCGAAGCCGGGGTGCAGGCGCCAAGCATCAGGGCGGCGAGGGCGAGGGCAAGCGGGGAAAGGGTCAGGCGCATCGGGTGGCTCCGGTTCGTTGGACTGGCCGGAGGCTAGCACGGGGCCGCGTCAAGGCGCCGTGGCCGGAGCGCGCCCGCGGCGGCGCCACGCAGCGGCTGGCCGCTATCCCGTGCGGTTGAGCGCGTCGGTGATCAGTTTCCACACCGCGGGGTTGAAGCACAGGCCCAGGTGCGAGGCGTCAATGTCCACGTGGCGCACGTCGGGGCTGTGGTGGTCGAAAGTGGCGGCGTGGCCCACCACCGCGTCGGTGGGGCTGGCGATGGCGGTGATGCGGGCGCGGATGGGCGTGGATTCGCGCGCCGCCACGCCGCGCTCGATCCAGTCCAGGTCCATGCCGCGGCCGCGGAAGAACGCCGCGGCGCGCGTGTACTTCGGCCCGCCCTGCACCGGCGTGCCCAGCGTGATCACCTCTTCCACGACATCGGGCAGGTCGCGCGCCACTTCCCGCGCCACCACGCCGCCCAGGCTCCAGCCGATCAGCGTCAGCGGGCCACCGCCCAACGCGCGGTGGCGCACGCGCACGCGCTCCACCATGCGGTCGCACAGCATCGGCACCGAGGCCTCGTTGCGGTACTTCGCGATCGGTTCGGCGGCCCAGCCGGGCGAAAGGTCGGACAGCGTGTGGCGGATGTCGATGCCGGCGCGGTTCAGGCCCAGGCCCCAGCCTTCGGCGTGGTGGCCCAGCTTGCGCAGGTATTTGCGCAGCGGCCACGTGGCGCGGTCGTCGGCGCCGAAGCCGGGCAGCACGATGATGTTGCGCGGGCGCGCGGCGCGGGCCTTGCCGGCGGGCAGCAGCAGCGGCAGCACCATGCGCCCGGCGTCGAGCAGCGCGCGCGATTCGCGCCAGGCGTGGGCGCGCTCGGGGCCCTTCAGCGGCCGCGCGTGGCGATCACGCATGGCATTCCCCGGACTGAAGCATCGCCGGTGCGACGGCCAGCGTGGCCAGCGCATGATCCACCGCCGGCCGCAGCAGCGCCGGCGACACGTAGCCGCGATGCACGCGGTCGATCACCGCCATGTACACGCGGCCGAAGGCATTGAGGCAGTGCACGCGCGTGCCCAGCGTCACCACCACGTCGCCGCCGGGCAGGATCTCGACGCCCACGCAGCTGCGGAAGCGAAGGTGGCGGTCGTCGGCACCCAGCAGCACCTGCGCGCGCCGGCCGCCGGCGTCAATGCGCTGCGCCAGCACCGGGAAGCGGCCGGCGAAATGCTGCCCGGCGTCTTGCGCCAGCAGCGACGACACCGGGCAACCCAGCGGCGACGTGCGCAGGCGCAGCGGCTTCACCAGCACGTTGCGCAAGGCCATCATCCAGGCCACGCCGGCGGGCCGCCGCGCCAGGAAGCCCTCGAGTACGGCCGCCAGGATTGCCGCGGCCGGCAGAGCGGGCAGTTCATCGGCCGCCAGCCGCAGGGCGAAGCTGTCTTCGTGGTCGCGGGCTTCGGGCAGGTGTTCGCGCAGCAGTGAATCCGCCGGCGGCTCCGCCAGCGCATCCACCCGGCGAATGCCGGCCCGGGTGGCCAGGAAACCCACCTGCCGGCGCGCGGTCGCCAGTCGACCGCGCAGCGGGCCGACCACGCTGCGCGTTGCCGCGCACAGACGCGCCGGCAGCGACGACGGCGCGGCCTCCAGCGACAGGGCGAAGGTCGGCACGGCGTCCATCGCCAGGGGCCCCAGCAAGGCCAGCACCTCCGGCGGCAGGGTCTGCGTGAGCGACGGGATGTCGGCGGCGTTCGCCGCCACCTGGCGGCGCAGCGAGTCGCTCAGCTCGCCGCCCAGTTCATTGGTGTGGCAGGACAGCGCGAACAGCGCCGGATGGCGACCCTCGCCCCGCAGCGGCAGGAACTGGTGCCAGGTGCCACCGCCGAAGCGCACGGTGAACAGGCAGTCGGGCGGTATCTGCACGTGCCGCAGCGCGCGGACGAAGGCGTCGGGCTGTTCCGCCACCTGCGCGTCCGACGCCGTCGAAAAACGCAGCAAGGCGCCGCCGCTGCCCGACACCGCCGTGAACACGCGGTGCCCGGCATGGCGGTGGAAGGGGTGCCCCGCGGCGCCGACGGCAAAGGTGTAGAGCGAACTGGCGTCGCCGTGGTCCAGGTCCATGGCCCCGATGCGCACCGACGGTTCGTCCAGCGCATCCACGAAGGCGACGTGCCCGCGCTGGCGCTCGCCGGCCGAGCGCACCAGCGCGTCGCCGCCGCCCACGCCCAGCTGCGCAATCAGCGACACCTCCACCGGCAGGCCGCCCGAGTGCGAGGCCAGGCTCAGGCTGGGGAAGGATTCGACGCGGTGTAGTTCGGCGCTCATGGGTGGCTCCGGGAAACGGTCACTTCTTGGGGTCGGATCTGGCGCGGCCGCGGGCCTCGCGCTTGAGCGGTCCGGCCACCGGGCACACCTCGGCCGCCCACGACATCAGCGTGTTGGCCAGGCGGTCGGGCACCTGACGGAAGTAGACGAACTGGCCGCGCTTCTCGCGCGTCACCAGGCCGGCCTCTTCCAGCACCCGCAGGTGGCTGGAAAGCGCCGGCTTGCTGAACTCGAAGCGCGCGCCGATCTCGCCGGCGGTCAGTTCACCGTCATGCAGGTAGGCCAGGATCTGGCGACGCGGGGAAGAGGCCAGGGCTTCGAAGATGCGGTCCATGCGATGGGTGGAGGTAATTAAGAAAGTAATTAAATACTTCACCTCCGCGCGGCTCCTGTCAAGCCGGCGCTCAGGTCGTCGCCGATCGGGCTTCGATAGCCAACAGCTATCGCTGGCATCCGAAACATTCATTTTCATCTTCACATCAACCGGCCTAAGGTGGCTCAACACCGGGGTGGCGCCACCACCGCGGCACGCCGGCACCACCTCAGCCCCAAGGAGAGAACCATGTCCACCGAAGCCAAGTGCCCGTTCACGGGCGGAACCCACCACATCGGCATGGGCAAAGGCCCGCGCAACCTCGACTGGTGGCCGAACGCGCTCGACGTGGGCGCGCTGCACGCGCATTCGCCCAAGGGCAACCCGCTGGGTGACGACTTCGACTACCGCAAGGAGTTCCTGAAGCTCGACCTGGATGCGGTGATGGCCGACCTCAAGGCGCTGATGGTGGATTCGCAGGACTGGTGGCCGGCCGACTACGGCAACTACGGCGGCCTGATGGTTCGCCTCACCTGGCACGCCGCCGGCACCTACCGCATCAGCGACGGCCGCGGCGGTGGCGGCACGGGCGACCAGCGCTTCGCCCCGCTCAACAGCTGGCCCGACAACGGCAACCTCGACAAGGCCCGCCGCCTGCTGTGGCCGATCAAGAAGAAGTACGGCCGCAAGCTGTCCTGGGCCGACCTGCTCATCCTGGCCGGCAACGCCGCGATGGAAGGCATGGGCTTCAAGACCTTCGGCTTCGCCGGCGGCCGCCCGGACGTGTGGGAACCCAACGTGGTGGACTGGGGCTCGGAAACCGAGTGGCTGGCCACCAGCGACAAGGCCAACAGCCGCTACTCGGGCGACCGTGAACTCGCCAACCCGCTGGCCGCCGTGCAGATGGGCCTGATCTACGTGAACCCGGAAGGCCCGGACGGCAATCCCGACCCGCTGGCCTCGGCCCGCGACATCCGCGAAACCTTCGCGCGCATGGCCATGAACGACGAGGAAACCGTCGCGCTCACCGCCGGCGGCCACACCTTCGGCAAGGCGCACGGCGCCGGCGACGCGGCCAAGGTGGGTGCGGAGCCGGAAGGCGCCGACATCGCCGAACAGGGCTTCGGCTGGATCAGCAGCCACGGCACCGGCAAGGGCAACGACACCATCACCAGCGGCATCGAAGGCTCCTGGACCTCCAACCCCATCCAGTGGGACAACGGCTACTTCGACGCGCTGTTCGGCTACGAGTGGGAGCTGGTGAAGAGCCCCGCGGGCGCGCACCAGTGGCACCCGAAGAACATCGCCGAGAAGGACATGGCCCCGTCCGCGCACGACCCCTCCAAGAAGGTCACGCTGATGATGACCACGGCCGACATGGCCATGCGCATGGACCCGGCCTATGAAAAGATCTCGCGCCGCTTCCACGCCAACCCGGCCGAGTTCGCCGACGCCTTCGCGCGCGCCTGGTTCAAGCTCACCCACCGCGACATGGGCCCGCGCTCGCGCTACCTGGGCAAGCTGGTGCCGCAGGAAGTGCTGATCTGGCAGGACCCGGTGCCGGCCGTGGACCACCCGCTGGTGGACGCCGCCGACGTGGCCGCGCTCAAGGCCAAGGTGCTGGCCTCGGGCCTCACCACGCAGCAGCTCGTCGCCACCGCCTGGGCTTCGGCTTCGACCTTCCGCGGCAGCGACAAGCGCGGCGGCGCCAACGGTGCCCGCATCCGCCTGGCCCCGCAGAAGGACTGGGAAGCCAACCAGCCGGCGCAGCTCGCCAAGGTGCTGGGCGTGCTGGAAGGCATCCAGAAGGACTTCAACGGCTCCGCGTCCGGCGGCAAGAAAGTGTCGCTGGCCGACCTGATCGTGATTGCCGGCAACGCGGCGGTGGAAGACGCGGCGAAGAAGGCCGGCGTCAGCGTCACCGTGCCCTTCTCGCCGGGCCGCACCGACGCCAGCCAGGACCAGACCGACGCCGATTCGTTCGCGCCGCTGGAACCCAAGGCCGACGGCTTCCGCAACTACACCGCCAAGGGCCACGAGTCGAACCAGGCCGAGCGCCTGATCGACAAGGCCGCCCTGCTGGGCCTGAGCGCGCCGGAAATGACCGTGCTGGTCGGCGGCCTGCGCGCGCTGGACGCGAACGTGGGCGGCGCGAAGCACGGCGTGTTCACGCAGACGCCGGGCGTGCTGACCAATGACTTCTTCGTCAACCTGGTGGACATGGGCACGAAGTGGTCGCGCACGGCGGCGGACGCCAACGTGCTGGAAGGCCGCGACCGCAAGACCGGCGCCGTGAAGTGGACCGGCACGGTGGTGGACCTGGTGTTCGGCTCGAACTCGCAGCTGCGCGCCATCGCCGAGGTGTACGCCGAATCCGACGCCCACCCGAAGTTCGTCAACGACTTCGTCAAGGCCTGGACCAAGGTGATGGAGGCCGACCGCTTCGACCTGCGCTGACCGCACGGCAAGCAAGAAAAAGGGGCGCCTCCGGCGCCCCTTTTTCTGTTGCGGGAAGCTACGTCCGAAGCCCCGTACCAGGTACATTTTTATGCGGCCCCCCGGCGAACACCGGATGCCGCATAAAAATGTACCTGGTACGTTATCTCCTCACCCCGCGTTGAAGGCCGCCAACGCCGCATTAAACGCCACGCTAGGCCGCATCGCCCCCGCCACCTTCGCCATGTCCGGGTGGTAGTAGCCGCCGATGTCCACCGGCTTGCCCTGCACCGCGATCAGCTCCGCCACGATGGTGGCTTCGTTGTCCGCCAGCGCCTTGGCCAGCGGCGCGAACTTCGCCTTCAGCGCCGCGTCGTCGTCCTGCGCGGCCAGGGCCTGGGCCCAGTACAGCGCCAGGTAGAAGTGGCTGCCGCGGTTGTCCAGGCCGCCGACCTTGCGCGAGGGGCCGCGGTCTTCGTCCAGGATGCGGCCGTTGGCCAGGTCGAGCGTGCGCGCCAGCACCGGCGCCGAGGAGTTGATCCAGCGCTGGGCCACGTGTTCCAGCGACGCCGCCAGGGCCAGGAACTCACCCAGGGAATCCCAGCGCAGGTAGTTTTCCTGCACGAACTGCTGCACGTGCTTGGGCGCCGAGCCACCGGCGCCGGTTTCGAACAGGCCGCCGCCCGCCATCAGCGGCACGATGGAAAGCATCTTGGCGCTGGTGCCCAGCTCCATGATCGGGAACAGGTCGGTGAGGTAGTCGCGCAGCACGTTGCCGGTGACCGAAATGGTGTCCAGGCCGGCGCGGATGCGCTCCAGCGACACCTTCATCGCCACCACCGGCGCCAGGATGCGGATGTCCAGGCCGTGGGTGTCGTACTGCTTGAGGTAGCGCTGCACCTTGGCGATCACCTGCACGTCGTGCGCGCGCGACGGGTCCAGCCAGAAGATGGCCGGCGTGGCGCTGATGCGCGCGCGCGTGACCGCCAGCTTCACCCAGTCCTGGATGGGCGCGTCCTTGGTCTGGCACATGCGCCAGATGTCGCCCGCTTCCACCGCGTGCTCGAACAGCACCGCGCCCGATTCGTCGGTAACGCGCACCGTGCCGGCGCTGGCCAGCTGGAAGGTCTTGTCGTGCGAGCCGTATTCCTCGGCCTTCTGCGCCATCAGGCCGACGTTGGGCACGCTGCCCATGCTGGCCGGGTCGAAGGCGCCGTGTTCGCGGCAGTCGTCGATCACGGCCTGGTAGATGCCGGCATAGCAGCGGTCGGGGATGACGGCCTTGGTGTCCTGCAGCTGGCCGGCGGCGTTCCACATGCGGCCCGAGTCGCGGATCATGGCCGGCATCGAGGCATCCACGATCACGTCGCTGGGCACGTGCAGGTTGGTGATGCCCTTGTCGGAGTTGACCATCGCCAGCGCCGGACGCGTGGCGTACACCGCCTCGACGTCGGCCCTGATGGCGGCCTGTTCGGCCTCGGGCAGCCTGGCGATCTTCTCGTACAGGTCGCCGATGCCGTTGTTGAGGTCGAAGCCGGCCCGGGCCAGTGCGTCGGCGTGCTTTTCCAGCGCCGCCTTGTAGAACTCCGCCACCACCACGCCGAACATGATCGGGTCGGACACCTTCATCATGGTGGCCTTGAGGTGCAGCGAGAACAGCACGCCGCGCGCCTTGGCGTCGGCGATCTGCTCGGCCACGAAGGCGGCCAGGGCGCGGCGGCTCATCACCGAGGCGTCGACGATTTCGCCGGCCTTCACCGCCAGCCGCGGCTTGAGCACGGTCACGGTGCCGTCGCTGGCCAGCAGTTCGATCTTCAGGTTGCCGGCCTGTTCCAGCGTGGCCGAGCGCTCGGAGCCGTAGAAATCGCCGCTGGCCATGTGCGCCACGTGCGAGGCGGAATCCTTCGACCAGGCGCCCATCCGGTGCGGGTGCTTGCGCACGTTTTCCTTCACCGCCTTGGGCGCGCGGCGGTCGGAGTTGCCTTCGCGCAGCACGGGGTTCACGGCGCTGCCCTTGGCGCGGTCGTAGCGCGCCTTGGCTTCGGTCTCGGCTGCGTTGTCGGGCTCGTCCTCGTAGTCGGGCAGGGCGTAGCCCTGGCCCTGCAGTTCGCGGATGGCGGCCTTGAGCTGGGGCTCGGAGGCGCTGACGTTGGGCAGCTTGATGATGTTGGCGTCGGGCGTCTTGGCCAGTGCGCCCAGCTCGGCCAGGTCGTCGGCGACCTTCTGGTCGTCGCGCAGGTGCTCGGGGAACTGCGACAGGATGCGACCGGCCAGCGAGATGTCGCGCGTTTCCACCGCGATGCCGGCGGCGCCAGCGAAGGCCTGCACGATCGGCAGCAGCGACTGCGTGGCCAGGAACGGCGCTTCGTCGGTCAGCGTGTAGAGGATCTTGGGGTTGTCGGACATGGGGCGGAGTCTTCCCGTGATGGCGTTGCCAGGGGGCTCGCGCGCAGCAGTGGCGCGGGCAAGCCGCCATTGTCGCGGTTCCGGCGCGCCGGGGAAAGCGTGGTTCAGGTGGCCCAGTCGGCGGGCGTCAGCGGCGCCAGGCCGTGCGCGGCGCGGGCGCGGTCGCACTGCGGGCTGGGTTCGCCGGTTTCCCACGCGGCGGCCAGTTCGCGGCACGGCGTGGGCCGGGACGCATAGATGCGGCAGCTCGCTGCGCTGCCGACGGTGCCGTCCAGCGCCACGCAGCGCAGGGGCGCGAGGGCGTCGTCGGTGCCGCGCATCGCCAGTTCATGCCGGCGCAGCGGCTGCGCCAGGTGGGCGGGCACGCCGTCGGGCCGGTGCGGCTGCGCTTCGGACCAGTGGAAGGCGACGCGGAACGCCGCGCAGCACGCGCCGCAGCGCAGGCAGGGGTGGTCGGCCATGGCTTGCCGGAGCGGCGGGTTACTGGACCAGGAAGCTGCGGGTCTCGACCGTGCGGCCGTTGATGGACACCTCCAGCTTGTAGCCGCCGGCCGGCCACGGCTCGGGCTGGGCGATGCTGAAGGTGGTGACGGTGGGCGTGCTGGGCTGCAGGCTCTGCCCGGCCGACGCCACCACGGTGCCGTCGGCGGTGGTCCAGCGCGCGGCCAGGGTCAGGCCTTCGCTGCTGCCCACGCTGACCACGGCGGCGAAAATCTTGTCGCCGGGCGCGAACGCGTCCTGCGCCTGGCGCACCTGGCCCTCGTCGTCCACGGCCTTGCCCAGCGTGACCGAAGTGATGCGGAAATCGCCGGTGGGCATGGGCGGCAGTTCGACCGGCGCTTCTTCCGCCGGCTCCGTGGCCGCGGCGGGCGCGCTGGCGGCGGGTGCGTCGGCGGACGGGTCGCTGCCGCCGCAGGCGGCCAGCAGCAGCGCGAACGAGAGGGCGGTGGCAAGCGGCATCAGGCGCATGGCGATTCCCGGGTCAGGCTGGAGGGCGGGCTTACTGGCGGGCGGTGCGCGGGTTGCCCGGCAGCGGCAGGCCGGGCGTGGCGCGGAACGGGTTGATGTCCAGGCCGCCGCGGCGCGTGTAGCGCGCGTACACGCCCAGGCGCGTGGGCGCGCACTGCTGCATCAGGTCCATGAAGATGCGCTCGACGCACTGTTCGTGGAAGTCGCTGTGGTTGCGGTAGCTCACCAGGTAGCGCAGCAGGCCGTCGCGGGCGATGCGCGGGCCGGCGTAGCGGATCTGCAGGCTGGCCCAGTCGGGCTGGCCGGTGACCGGGCAGTTGGACTTGAGCAGGTGCGACACCAGCACTTCGTCGGTGCGCAGCTCCGGGTCGGACGACAGGAAGTCGGGGCGCGGCGGGCCGTAGTGCGTGATCTCGATGGGCAGGTCGTCAATGACGTCGCCTTCCAGGGTCTCGATCAGCGCGGCGTTGGCCGAGGCCGCGGGCGTCAGCACCACGCTGACCGGCGCGCCGGCCGCGTCCGACAGGTCGCGGATCAGCTGGGCGCGCAGGGAATCGGTGTCGCCGAAGCGCGACTGGGCGTAGCTGCCCAGGTAGAGCTTGAAGCTCTTGGATTCGATGATGTTGGGCGACGCCGCCGGCACGCGGAACTCCGCCAGCGCCACGCGCGGCTTGCCGCGGCCGTCGAGCCAGCTCAGCTCGTAGGCGTTCCAGAAATCCACGCCCACGAACGGCAGTTCGTCGCCCAGCCCCAGCAGCGCGCGCTGGCTGGCGCGCGCAATCGGGAACAGCAGGGAGGGGTCGTATGCCTGGCCGTAGTCAACGGCCTTGCCCAGCGGGCTCAGTTCGGGGGAAGTCATGGCCGGCATTCTCGCATTCCCGGGCCGTCCCCGGCGGCCGGGCCAATGAAATCTTGATGATTGGCTAACGTGTGCCTAACAACCGGCTAATGCCGGCTTAATTGCGACGCCCGAGCATGCGTCCCATGCCTATACCCACGATAGCCACGGGCGCCTCGACGCGCTTCCACTCCTCCCGCCTGATCGAGGCCGGCCATCCTGAACGGGCCGAGGTCGAGGCCTTCATCGCCCAGGTGTACGCCGAACGCTACGGCGCCCGGCTGACCAGCTTCCTGCCGCGCCTGCTCGCATTCCGCGATGCACAGGGCGTGCTGCAGGCCGCCGTGGGCCTGCGCCGGGGCCAGGAAGGCGCGCTGTTCGTCGAGCAATACCTCGACCTGCCGGCCGAATCGAGCCTGCGCAACCGCCTGGGCCGCAGCGTGCGGCGCGACGAGCTGGTGGAAGTGGGCAGCTTCGCCTCGCGTTCGCCCGGCGACGCGCGCGAAGTGATCGTGCTCATCACCGACCTGCTGCACCGCGCCGGCGTGCGCTGGGTGCTGTTCGCCGCCACCCGCCAGCTGCGCAACGCCTTTGACCGGCTGCGCCTGGCCACCGTGGTGCTGGCCGACGCCCGCAGCGACCGCCTGCAGGGCGACCCCGCGCAGTGGGGCAGCTACTACGACGCGATGCCGCAGGTGCTGTTCGGCGACATCGCGGCCGGCCACGCCTTCCTGCACCGCGGTCTGCCCTCGGCGGACCCGGCGCCGGCGGCGCCGGCCCTGGACGCCTGTTCGGCCGGTGCGCGATGAACGACTTCGCGACCATGGCCGCCAGCCTGCGCGGCAGTGAGGCCCGCATCCTCGCGGGCGACGCCACGCTTAGCGCCGGCGCGCTGTCGGCTTTCGAACAGCGCCTGGCCGACAGGCTGGACGCCGCCGGCCTGCGCCGCATCGCCAGCCGGCTGGACAACGGCCCGTCGTGGCTGGCGCTGGACCTGGCCATTCGCCGACTGGGCGGCGTGCACGTGCCGCTGCCGACGTTCTTCAGCGCCGGCCAGGTGACGCACGCGCTGCGCTCCAGCGGCGCCGAATGCGTGGTCACCGCCGCGGGCGAAAGCACGCCCATCGGCGCCGCCGCCCACGACGCCCTGCCCCTGGGCGAAGGCCTGCTGGCCTGGCGCCTGCATTCCGACCGGCCCGCGCTGCCCGAAGGCACCGCCTGCATCACCTACACCTCGGGCACCACCGGCCAGGCCAAGGGCGTGTGCCTGGACGCGGCCAGCCTGCTCACCGTGGCCGGTTCGCTGGTGGAGGCCTCGCGCCCGCTGTCGCCGCGCCGGCACCTGTGCCTGATGCCGCTGTCCACGCTGCTGGAGAATGTGTCAGGCCTGTATGCCGCGCTGCTCAGCGACGCGCAGATCGCCGTGCCGCCGCTGGCCGAGATCGGCTACACCGGTTCGGCCGGCCTGGACGTGCCGCGCCTGCTGGCCTGCCTGCACCGCTACCAGCCCGAAAGCGCCATCGCGCTGCCTCAGCTGCTGCTGGCGCTGGTGAGCGCGGCCGAACAGGGCCACAAACTGCCGTCTTCGCTGCGCTTCCTCGCGGTGGGCGGCGGCCGCGTCGGGCCGCGCCTGCTGGCGCGCGCCGAGGCGCTGGGGCTGCCGGTGTACGAAGGCTATGGCCTGACCGAATGCGCGTCCGTGGTGTGCCTCAACCGCCCCGGCGCACGGCGTCCGGGCAGCGTTGGCCGCCCGCTGCCGCACGCCACCGTCAGCGTGGTGGACGGCGAACTGCACGTGGACGGCGTGCGCTGCCTGGGCTACCTGGGCGAACCCGGCCCGCCGCCCGGCCCCATCGCCACCGGCGACCTGGGCCACGTGGACGACGACGGCTTCGTGCACGTCACCGGCCGTTCGAAGAATGTGTTCATCACCGCGTTCGGCCGCAACGTCTCGCCCGAATGGGTGGAAAGCGAACTGCTGCAGCACCCCGCGTTCGCGCAGGCGGTGGTGTGGGGCGAAGCGCGGCCGCACAACGTGGCCGTGGTCTGGCCGCGCCGCGCGGGCACCGGCGAAGACGCGCTGCGCGCCGCGCTCGACGACGTCAACGCCGGCCTGCCCGACTACGCGCGCGTGTCCGGCGTGGTGGTGGCCGACGCGCCCTTCAGCGCCGCCGACGGCCTGCTGACCGCCAACGGCCGCCCGCGCCGCGACGCCATCCTGCATCGCTACAGCGACGCCATTGCCCGCCACTACGACCCTTCCCTTGCCCACGAGAGCGCCGCATGAGCTTCCACCAACAGCTGCTGGACCAGACCCAGGCCGAGCGCCGCGAACTGCTGTCCATCCCGATCATCCAGGACGCGCTGGCCGCGAAGATCGCCCGCGACGATTACATCGCCTTCCTCACCCAGGCCTACCACCACGTGCGCCACACCGTGCCGCTGCTGATGGCCTGCGGCGCGCGCCTGCCGGCGCGGCTGGAGTGGCTGCGCACCGCGGTGGGTGAATACATCGAAGAGGAAATGGGCCACCAGGAGTGGATCCTGGACGACCTGCAGGCCTGCGGCGCCAACCGCGCCGCCGTCGCCGCATCCGAACCCGCGCACGCCACCGAACTGATGGTGTCCTACGCGTACGACACCATCCACCGCCGCAACCCGGTGGGCTTCTTCGGCATGGTGCTGGTGCTGGAAGGCACCAGCGTGGCGCTGGCCACGCGCGCGGCGGAAACCATCGAAACCAGCCTGGGCCTGCCGCGCACCGCCTTCAGCTACCTGCGTTCGCACGGCGACCTGGACATCGAGCACGTGGGCTTCTTCGAAAAGCTCATGGACCGTCTGGAGGACCCGGACGACCAGGCCGCGGTGGTGCACGCCGCGCGCCGCTTCTACCGCCTGTACGGCGACGTGTTCCGCAGCCTGCGCGCGCCGGCCGACGCCGTGCGGGAAGCGGCATGAACACGCTGCGCGGCCGCACCGTCGTGCTCACCGGTGCCAGCGGCGGCATCGGCGCCGCGCTGGCGGCAGCGCTGGTGGACGCCGGCGCCACGGTGCTGGCCGTGGGCCGCGACCCGGTGAAGCTCAACACCATGGTGCATCGCCACCGCCCCGGCGCCGTGGTGCCGGTGACGGCCGACCTGTGCACGCCGGCCGGCCGCGCGGCGGTGGTGGCGCAGGCGTCCACCATGGCGCCGTCGCTGCTGGTGCTGGCGCATGCGCAGGGTGCCTTCGGAATGTTCGAGAACCAGACCGAGGCCGAACTGGCCGCGCTGGTGCAAACCAACCTGGTGGCGCCCATGCTGCTGATACGCGGCCTGCTGCCGCTGCTGAAGGCGCAGCCGGAGGCCGCGGTGGTGGCGCTGGGGTCCACGTTCGGCGCGCTGGCCTTCCCCGGCTTCGCCGGCTACAGCGCCAGCAAGTTCGGGCTGCGCGGGCTGGTCGAGGCGCTGGGTCGCGAATACGCCGACGGCAGCGTGCGCTTCCAGTACCTGTCGCCGCGCGCCACCCGCACGGCGTTCAACACGCCGGCGGTGGACGCGCTCAACGCCGAACTCAAGACCGCCCAGGACCAGCCCGGCGACGTGGCCGCGCAGCTGCTGGCCGCGATCCGCCGCGGCGACCGCCGCCGCCAGCTGGGCTGGCCGGAAAAACTGTTCGCGCGCCTCAACGGCGTGTTCCCCGCCCTGATAGACCGCGCGCTGCGCGGCCAACTGCCCATCGTGCGTCGCCATGCCGGCGCCACGCCCTCGGTTACCCCGGAGAAGACCCATGAAATCGCTTCGCATTAAGCCGCTGCTGTTCGCCGCCCTGGCCGCCTTCGCGGCGCTGCCCGCCTTCGCCGCCGAACTCTCGCCGCAGGTGGCGGCGGTGCGCGACCGCTGGGCCGAGGTGAAGTACGAGGTGCCCGCCGACCAGCGCGTCGCCGCTTTCGAAGCGCTGGCCAACCAGGCCAAGGCCGCCCGCGCGGCCGCGCCCCGGGATGCCGGCGCGCTGATCTGGGAAGGCATCGTGCTGTCGAGCTGGGCCGGCGAGAAAGGCGGCCTGGGCGCACTGGGCCTGGTGAAGCAGGCGCGCAAGGACTTCGAGGCCGCGCTGGCGGTGGAACCGACGGCGCTGGAAGGCTCGGCCTACACCAGCCTGGGTTCGCTGTACTACCAGGTGCCCGGCTGGCCGGTGGGCTTCGGCGACGACGACAAGGCGCGCGAGATGCTGGCCAAGGGCTTGGCGCTGAATCCCGACGGCATTGACGCCAACTATTTCCAGGCCGATTTCCTGCGCGAACAGGAAGACTGGGCCGGCGCCGAGAAAGCCTTGCTCAAGGCCCTGGCCGCGCCCGCCCGCCCGGGCCGCGAGCGCGCCGACGCAGGCCGCCGCGCCGAGGCGCAGGCGATGCTCAAGGCCGTGCGCGAGGAACTTGCCAGCCGCTGACCCCCCGCCCACACTGCCCGCATGCGCGTGCTGCTGGTGGAAGACGACGAATCCCTGGGTGAAGGCATCCGCACGGCCCTGCGCCGTGCGGCCTATGCCGTGGACTGGCTGCGCGACGGCGCCAGCGCGCTGGCCGCCATCCGCGACGGCGGCATCGACCTGGTGGTGCTGGACCTGGGCCTGCCGCGCATGGACGGCATCGAAGTGATCCGCGCCGCGCGCCGCGCCGGCGCCAGCGTTCCCATCCTGGTGCTCAGCGCACGCGAGCGCGCCGCCGACCGCACCCTGGGCCTGGACGTGGGCGCCGACGATTACCTGGGCAAACCCTTTGACACGCACGAGCTGCTGGCCCGCGTGCGCGCGCTGCTGCGGCGCAGCGCCGGCAACGCCGCGCCGGTGCTCAGCTGCGGCGCGCTGGAGCTTGATCCGGCGGCGCTGTCGGTGCGCTGGCAGGGACGCAACGTGGACCTGCCGCGGCGCGAGTTCGCGCTGCTGCGCGTGCTGATGGAAAGCCCCGGCCGCACCGTCAGCCGCGAATCGGCGCAGCAGCGCCTGTTCGGCTGGGACGAGGACGTGGCCAGCAACGCGCTGGACGTGCACGTGCACCACCTGCGCCGCAAGCTGCCCGCCGCCCTCATCCGCACCGTGCGCGGCGTGGGCTACGCGCTGGATGAAGCCGTGGCGCAGTCGCCACCGGAAACCGCGCCGTGACCTCACTGCGCCGGCTGCTGGTGCTGGCCCTGGCGGGCACGCTGACGGCGGTGATCGCCGTGGCCGCCAGCTTCAGCTACCGCGCCGGCCTGCAGGAGGCCAACGAACTGTTCGACGCCAAGCTGGCGCATTCGGCCCGCGTGCTGATGAGCCTGGTGGACGAACCCCTGGCCGAACTGGAAGGTCGCGCCGAAGGCGAGCCCATGGTCATCACCGTCTGGCATGGCGACGGCAGCGGCGGCCGGCAGGCGCTGATTTCCGCCGGTGGCCACGCCTACGAAACCAAGCTGGCCTTCCAGGCGCGCGACGCCCGCGGGCAGCTGCTGCTGCGCTCCGACAGCGGGCCCGCGCAGGCGCTGGCGCCGCTGGTGCCGGGCTATGCCGACGTCAACATCGAAGGCGGGCTGTGGCGTACCTTCACCCTGCGCGCACCTTCAGGCCTGTGGTACCAGGCCAGCGAACTGTCCGACATCCGCGAGGAAATGGCGCAGGACATCGCCTTCGGCACCCTGGTGCCGCTGTTCGCGTCGCTGCCGCTGATGGCGCTGATGATCTGGCTGGCCATCTGCTGGGCCAGCCGCGGCCTGCTGCGCATCTCCGCCGAAATCCAGGCGCGTGCGCCCGACCGGCTGGCGCCGATCGAACTGGGCCGCGTGCCCAGGGAAATCCAGGGCCTGGTGCAGGCGGTGAACGGACTGCTTGAGCGCCTCGAGGCCGCGCTGTCGCGCGAGCGCCGCTTCACCGCCGACGCCGCGCACGAACTGCGCACGCCGGTGGCCGCGGTGAAGGTGCACGCCGACAACCTGCGCACCGCCATCAACGACGCCGAACGCCAGGAATCGCAGCAGCGGCTGGATGCCGGCGTGCGGCGCATGGAGCGCGCCATCGCCCAGCTGCTGGCGCTGAGCCGCGTGGAGCCCGGCGCCGCACCGCCCACCCGTGAACCGGTGGACCTGCGCGACCTCGTGGCCCGCCACGCCGACGACGCGCGCGCGCTGGCGGGCGAGCGCGACATCACCGTGTCGCTGGACGCCAGCCGTGCGGTCGTGAGCGGCGACGCCGCCGCGCTCGACGGCCTGGTGCGCAACCTGCTGGACAACGCCGTGCGCTACACGCCCGCCGCCGGCCAGGTGCGCGTGCAGCTGGCCAGCGCCGACGGCGAGGTGCGGCTGGTGGTCGAGGACAGCGGCCCCGGCATCGCCCCGGAAGCGCGCGAGCGCGTGTTCGAACGCTTCCACCGCGAGCTCGGCACCGGCGTCGAGGGCAGCGGCCTGGGCCTGTCCATCGTGGCCCAGGTGCTTGCCTCGCACGGCGGCCGCATCGCGCTGGATGCGTCGCCGGCGCTGGGCGGGCTGCGCGCCGCGGTCACGCTGCCCGCGGCGTGATCCGGCCGCCGGCCCTGGTGCGACGCCGGGATCAGAACGCCGCGTCGAACGCCACCTCACCCTGCACGCCCACCTGGTAGGACGACACGCGCCGTTCGAAGAAGTTGGTGAGCTCCTGCACGTCCTGCAGGTCCATGAACGGGAACGGGTTGCGCGCGCCGAACTGCTTGGGCATGCCCAGCTGGGCCAGGCGCTGGTCGGCGCAGTACTCCAGGTACTGGCGCATGTCGCGCGGTGACAGCCCCGCCACGCCGCCGCTGAGCACGTCCTCCGAGAACAGGCACTCCACGTCCACGGCTTCGGTGAGCATCTGCACGATCTGCGCCTTGAGCTCCTCGTCGAACAGGTCCGGCTCCTCCTCGCGCGCGGTGCGGATCACTTCGAAGGCAAAGGCCATGTGCATGCTTTCGTCACGGAACACCCAGTTCGTGCCGCCCGCCAGCCCGTGAAGCAGCCCGCGCGAGCGCAGGTAGTACACGTAGGCGAAGGCGCCGAAGAAGAACAGCCCCTCGATGCAAGCCGCGAAGCACACCAGGTTGAGCAGGAACTGCCGCCGCTGCGCCCTGGTTTCAATGCGCTGGAGCGACTGCACGCTGTCCATCCACTTGAAGCAGAAATCCGCCTTGCGCCGGATGGACGGGATGTTGTCGATGGCCGCGAAGGCCTTGGCCCGCGCCTCCGGCTCGGGCAGGTACGTATCGAGCAGGGTGAGATAGAACTGCACGTGCAGCGCCTCCTCGTAAAGCTGCCGCGACAGGTACATGCGTGCCTCGGGCGCGTTGATGTGCTGGTAGAGGTTCAGCACCAGGTTGTTGGAAACGATCGAATCGCCCGTGGCGAAGAACGCCACCAGCCGCTCGACCAGGTGCCGCTCGGCCGGGCCGAACTTGTTCTTCAGGTCGTTCGTATCCAGCGAGAAGTCCACTTCCTCGACCGTCCAGGTGTTGCGGATGGCGTTGCGGTACATCTCGTAGAACTGGGGGTAGCGCATGGGGCGCAGCGTCAGGTCGAAGCCGGGATCGAGCAGCTTGGGAGAGTTCATGGGGCCTTCTTTTTGCCACGGATTTACGCGGATGAACGCGGATAAAAACGAAGCGATAGAGTTGAGAGGAATATTGCAAAGGCGCGCATAAGACGAATTGACGCGTTATCCGCCTTTATCGGCGTCTATCCGCGTAAATCCGTGGCCAAGTCCTACTGGCAGGCCTCGCAGGACTCGGGGTTTTCCAGCGAGCAGATGACCGCCGCCGTGGCGTCGGGTGCATTCACGGTGGCCTTGGCGATCTTTGTCGCGGGCCGGGAGCGCAGGTAGTACGTGGTCTTGATGCCTTGCTTCCACGCGTACATGTACATCGAAGAAAGCGCGCCGATGTTGGGCGATTCCATGAACAGGTTCAGCGACTGGCTCTGGTCGATGAACGCGCCGCGCGCGGCGGCCATGTCGATCAGTGACCGCATGGGGACCTCCCACACCGTGCGGTAGACGGCGCGCAGCTCGGCGGGGATCTCGGCGATGCCCTGCACGGAGCCTTCGGCCAGCTTGATGCGGTCGCGCATTTCCGGCGTCCACAGGCCCAGCTGCTTGAGCTCGACCACCAGGTGCCTGTTCACCTGCAGGAAGTCGCCCGACAGGGTTTCGCGCTTGAACAGGTTGCTCACCTGGGGCTCGATGCACTCGTAGCAGCCGGCGATCGAGGCGATGGTGGCGGTGGGGGCGATGGCGACAAGCAGCGAGTTGCGCAGGCCGTGTTCGCGGATGCGCTGGCGCAGGAAGTCCCAGCGCTCGGCGTGCTCGGGCGTGACGCCCCAGGCGTCGAACTGCAGTTCGCCGTTGGCGGCGCGGGTCTCGTCGAAGTTCGGGTGCCGGCCGCGTTCCTGCGCCAGCTCGCAGCTGGCTTCCAGCGCGTGGAAATACACCTGCTCGGCGATGCGCGCCGACAGCGCGCGGGCCTCCGGCGCGTCGAACGCCAGGCGCAGGCGGAAGAACACATCCTGCAGCCCCATCACGCCCAGGCCCACCGGCCGCCAGCGCAGGTTGCCGCGGCGCGCGGATTCGATCGGGTAGAAGTTCAGGTCGATCACGCGGTCGAGCTGGCGCACGGCCAGGCGTACGGTTTCGGCCAGCTTGTCGAAGTCGAAGCCATCCTCGCCCAGGTGCTGGCCGAGGTTGATCGAGCCCAGGTTGCACACCGCCGTCTCGTCGTCCGAGGTGACTTCCAGGATCTCGGTGCACAGGTTCGACAGGTGGATGACGTTGCCCGGCTTGGCCGTCTGGTTGCTGGCGCGGTTGCACTTGTCCTTGAAGGTCATCCAGCCGTTGCCCGTCTGGGCCAGGGTGCGCATCATCTTGCCGTAGAGCTCGCGGGCGCGGACGGTCTTCACCGCGCGGCCGCCGGCTTCGGCCTGCTCGTACGCGGCGTCGAAGGCCATGCCGTACAGGTCGGTCAGCTGCGGCAGGGCGTGCGGGTCGAACAGCGACCAGTCGCCGTCGGCCTCCACCCGCCGCATGAACAGGTCGGGGATCCAGTTGGCCAGGTTGAGGTTGTGCGTGCGGCGCGCATCGTCGCCGGTGTTGTCGCGCAGCTCCAGGAACTCCTCGATGTCGGCGTGCCAGGGCTCGAGGTAGACGCAGGCGGCGCCGCGCCTCTTTCCACCCTGATTGACTGCTGCAACTGAAGAATCCAGCGTCTTGAGCCACGGCACGATGCCGTTGGAGTGCCCGTTGGTGGACTTGATCAACGCGCCGCGCGACCGCACCCGCGTGTAGCTCACGCCGATGCCGCCGCTGAACTTCGACAGCTGGGCGATGTCGCCGTACCTGCGGTAGATCGACTCCAGCGAGTCCTGCGGCGAATCGAGCAGGAAGCAGCTCGACAGCTGTTCGTGCGTGGTGCCGGCGTTGAACAGCGTGGGCGAGCTGGGCAGGTAGTCCAGCGAGGCCATGCGCCTGTACAGGGCCAGCGCCTCGGGCACGTCCTGGCTGAGCG
Source organism: Arenimonas sp. (assembly GCA_035433005.1). Lineage (GTDB taxonomy): Bacteria > Pseudomonadota > Gammaproteobacteria > Xanthomonadales > Xanthomonadaceae > Arenimonas. Next base: position 20,341 of record DAORUD010000034.1, read on the forward strand.
CGCAGGCGATGCGCAGGAAGAACTGCTGCGGGGTTTCGATGACGGTGCGCTGGGTGGGGTGGCGCAGCAGGTAGCGGTCGTACAGGGTGCGCAGGCCGAAGTAGTCGAAGCGGCGGTCCATCGAAGCGTCCAGCGCGTCGTTCAACTTCCGCGCGTTGGCCTGCACGAAGCCCAGCAGGCGGTCATTGATCAGTCCGATCTCGTGGCCGCGGGCGATGGATTGCGAAAAGGCGTGGATCTCCTGGCCCGCCACTTCCTTGGCGATGAAGTCGGCCAGCAGGCGCGCGCCCAGGCGGCCGTACTCGGGCTCTTCGGCGGTGAGCAGGGCGGCGGTGCGGATGGAAAGCTCATCCAGTTCGCGGGTCGTGGCGCCGTCGTACAGGCCCGAGATGGTGCGCGTGGCCACGCGCATCGGGTCCACGGCGTAGAGGTCATCGCAGCGGCGCATCACGGCGCGCACGATCTTGTTGAGGTCCACCGGTTCGCGGCGGCCGTTGCGCTTGGTGACGGTCATGCCGAGCGCGGTGGCGGGCGGGGTGAGGGCGAACTGGGGCGACGCGGCGTCGGCGGGTGCGTCGAGGGTGTCGTGGTTCATGGGTGTCTCCGGTGCGTGGCGCACGGTCGCCGTCCCTCCCTCGGGGGCGGCGCGCGGAAACGGACAGCGGCGACGCCGAGGCGCCGTCGCGGCCATGCCCCCGCGGGCATGCGAAGTCAGACGGAGGATGGAATGCGGGTGTCGCAGGGACCGAGACGCGGCGCCACGACACCGGCGCCGTCTCCCCCCGGAGACCTCTGGGCCGGTCACCGCGCGGTGTGCTTCGCGCGGGTGTCGGCAGGTCTTCGGACTCGTGGACGTGAAGCTTGCGCTTCGCCTACTGGCCGTCGCTTCCCAGTAGCCCAAGGGCTCCCAGTGCGTAAGACGGCGTTCGTTTCCACATACCGCTGCGGGGCAGTGCCGGAGTCACACCGGCTTCCCTATTAACCCTTCCGCGTTGCCGCGGTCGGGACCGACGGACACAACATATAGGTGTCGGGGTGCGTGGTCAACGCTAGGGGTAGGGCACCGAGGCTCAATCCGCCTCGGGTTTGCGTTCGTGGACAACACCGGTCGAATCAACGTAGCGGTCTGGCATGTGGGCCTCGAGCACCGCGAGAGTGCTTGCGCGCAATTGGGATGCCGAGCGATTGAGCAGCAACCAGGTGGCGAAGCTTCCCAGGGGCACCAGCATGGCGAGCAAGCCGAAGCCTATTGCGCTTCGCCCCTGGGCCTTGGCCGCCATGGCAAACAGAGAGGCAGGTGCGAGGTTGACGATAAACAGGACCGGGAACGCGATGTCTTCATTGCCGAACAGCACCATGGACCCGGCATACCCGAGCAGCTCGAACATCAGCAGGGTGCTGGCGCGGTCGAGCCAGACGTCGCTGCGTGCGAGGCTCATCAGTCTGCTGCGCTCTGGTAATCCACCACCACCTGCAGCATCGC
>DAORUD010000035.1:0-20952 GCA_035433005.1 Arenimonas sp.
CGCGCTTCCAGGCCATGTCGGTGATGTGCAGCAGGCCGTCGATGCCGCCCAGGTCCACGAACGCGCCGTAGTCGGTGAGGTTCTTGACGACACCCTTGATGACGGCGCCTTCCTGCAGGCGCTCCATCAGCTGCTCGCGCTCGACGCTCGACTCGGACTCGACCACCGCGCGGCGGGAGACGACGACGTTGTTGCGCTTGCGGTCGAGCTTGATGATCTTGAACTCGAGTTCCTTGCCTTCCAGGTAACCCGGGTCACGGACCGGACGCACGTCCACCAGCGAACCCGGCAGGAACGCGCGGACGTCGCGGATGTCGACGGTGAAGCCGCCCTTGACCTTGCCGCTGATGCGGCCGGTGACGATCTCGCCGGCTTCCATGGAAGCTTCGAGTTCGTCCCAGACCATGGCGCGCTTGGCCTTCTCGCGCGACAGCACGGTCTCGCCGAAGCCGTTCTCGAGGTACTCCAGGGCGACCTTGACGCTGTCACCGACGGCGACTTCGAGTTCGCCGGCTTCGTTACGGAACTGTTCGATCGGAATGATGCCTTCCGACTTCAGGCCGGCGTTGATCACGACCACGTCGGAGCGGATCTCGACCACGAAGCCCGACACGATGGCGCCCGGCTTGAGCTTGTTGAGCGCGGTCTGGCTCTGTTCGAACAGTTCAGCGAATGATTCAGTCATTGTTGGATACTCGGTTGGACACACGGGCTGCGGCAGGACCGCAAACCCACTGGTTGGCGCTTGCGCGCGTGGATGGATGCTCCGCGCCGGATGGCGCGGGACCTTGGTTTCTGCCTTGGGAAGTCGCGCCCTTGGCGGGGCGGGATGCGCCGGGGTGGCTTACGCCTGGCGGGGCCTGCGGAGTGTTTCCGGAAGCACCGCCAGCACGCGCTCGATCACCTCGGCAATCGGCGTACCGGTGGAGTCCACGACCACCGCGTCATCGGCGGGTTTCAGGGGCGCCACGGCACGTCCGGCATCGCGCTCGTCACGAGCGGCGATTTCGTGCAGCAGACTGTCAAGATTAACCGAAACCCCTTTTTCCTTCAACTGCTTATAGCGCCTTTGCGCCCGTTCCCCGGCGCTGGCGGTCAGGAAGACCTTGTAGGGGGCGTCGGGGAAGATCACCGTGCCCATGTCCCGGCCGTCGGCCACCAGGCCCGGCAGGCGCCGGAAGCCGTGCTGCAGGTCCACCAGGGCCGCCCGCACGGGCGGCTGGGCGGCGATGGCCGAGGCCGCCGCGCCGGCGGTTTCGGTGCGCAGCTGGCGGGTGGCGTCCTTGCCGTTGACGATGACGTGGGGCTCGCCGGCGCCCTGGGTCTCGAACCGGATTTCGGTGCGGCGGGCGCACTGGGCCACGGCCTCGGCGTCGCTCAGGTCCACGCCCTCCCAGGCCGCGGCCAGCCCGACGGCGCGGTACAGGGCGCCCGAATCGAGGTAGTGCCAGCCCAGGCGCTCGGCCACGGCGCGGCTGATGGTGCCCTTTCCTGAACCGGAAGGGCCGTCGATGGTGAGGATGGGAATGACAGGCATGGGCGGATTCTATTCGATGCGCGTCAGCCGTTGGCCGGCGCCGTGCGCAGGCCGAAGCCCACCGAGCGCGCCAGCGCGTCGAAACCGGGGAAAGACGTGGCCACGTTGGCGCAGTCGCCGATGCGTACTTCGCCGCTGGAGAGCTGTGCGGCAATGGCCAGGCTCATGGCCACCCGGTGGTCGCCATGGCTGTCCACCTGCCCGCCGTGCAGCGGCCCGCCGTCGATCACGGCGCCATCCGGGGTCTCCAGGACGCGGGCCCCGAGCGCCTGCAGGGCCGCGGCGGTGACCGCGATGCGGTCGGACTCCTTCACCCGCAGTTCGGCCGCGCCGCGCACCACCGTGCGGCCCTCGGCCAGCGCCGCGGCCACGAACAGCGCCGGGAACTCGTCGATCATGTCGGGCACCAGGCGCTCGGGCACCTCGATGCCCCGGAGCCGGGCGTGGCGAACCCGCAGGTCGGCCACGGGCTCCCCGCCCTGCTCGCCCGGCGCCTGCTCGGTGATGTCGGCGCCCATCAGGCGCAGCGCTTCGAGCAGCCCGGTGCGTCGCGGGTTCATGCCGACCCGGCGCAGCAGCAGGTCCGAGCCCGGCACCAGCGAGGCCGCCACCAGGAAGAAGGCCGCCGAGGAAAAATCGGCCGGCACGTCCACGTCGGTGGCCCGCAGGCGATGGCCGCCGGACAGGCAGGCCTGCCCCGGCGAAAACGCGATGGGCCAGCCAAAGGCGGAAAGCATGCGCTCGGTGTAGTCGCGGGTGGGGTGCGGCTCGCGGACGCGGGTTTCGCCCCGGGCGTACAGGCCGGCCAGCAACACCGCTGACTTCACCTGGGCGCTGGCAACGGGCAGTTCAAAATCAATGCCTTGCAGAACATTATTGCCGTGGATTCTGATGGGCGGCAGGCCGCCTTCGCGGGTATCCAGGCGGGCGCCCATGCGCCGCAGTGGTTCGGTCACCCGGGCCATCGGGCGGCGCGACAGCGACGCGTCCCCGACCAGCACGCTGTCGAAGGCCTGGCCTGCCAGCAGCCCGGCCAGCAGCCGCATGCCGGTGCCGGCGTTGCCGCAGTCCAGGTCGGCGGCGGGCGGCTGCAGGCCGTGCAGGCCGACGCCGTGCACGACCCGGACGCGGGCGCTGGGCGCCTCGATGCGCACGCCCAGCTGGCTGAAGATGGCGGCCGTGGCGCGCGTGTCCTCGCCTTCCAGGAATCCGTGCACCTGCGACGTGCCGTCAGCGATGGCCGCCAGCATCACGGCGCGGTGGGACACCGACTTGTCGCCGGGGATCGCCAGTTCACCGCGCAGCGCGGTCCCCTGGCCGGCCAGCCAGTCCAGGGGACCGGCGCTCACGCCAGCACCTCGTCCAGCGCCTGCAGGAAGCGGCGGTTCTCGTCGCGCGTGCCCACCGTGATGCGCAGGCAGCCGGGCAAGCCGTAGCCAGCCATGGGCCGCGGCACGACGCCTCGGGCCACCAGCCCGGCCTCGATGGCGGCGGCGTCGCGGCCGAAATCCACCAGCACGAAATTGGTCTGGGAAGGCGACACCGCCAGCGCACGGGCCCGCAGCGCGTCGGACAGCGCTTCGCGCTCGGCGGCGTTCTTCGCGCGCACGGCGTCCAGGTGGGCCTGGTCGGACAGCGCGGCCTCGCAGGCCGCCAGGCCCGGGCCGTTGACGTTGAACGATTCGCGCACGCGCTCGAGCACCGCCACCAGGCCGGGTGCCGCCAACAGGTAGCCCACGCGCAGGGCGGCCAGTGCGTAACCCTTCGAGAAGGTGCGGGTGACCACCAGGTTCGGGAACCGGTCCAGCAGCGTCACCGCCGACACCAGCGCCGGATCGGTGACGTACTCGAGGTAGGCCTCGTCCACCACCACGATGACGTTGGCCGGCAGGCTGGCCAGAAACGCGGCCAGCGCCTGCGTCGGGAACCAGGTGCCCGTGGGGTTGTTCGGATTGGCCAGGTAGACCAGCCGCGTGGCCGGGCCGACCGCGGCGCGCAGCGCGTCCAGGTCATGGCCGCGGGCCATCGCCTGCCCGGGCGGCAGCGGTTCGGCCAGGGTCAGCGCGGCGCCCGCCGCCTGCGCCGCGAGCGCATACACCGCGAAACCGTAGCGCGAGGCCACCACCTCCTGGCCGGGGCCGGAGAACACCTGCGCCAGCATCATCAGCAGTTCGTGCGAACCGTTGCCCAGGGCAATACGCGCCGCGTCCACGCCGTGATGGGCGGCCAGGGCACGCTTGAGGTCGCCACCCAGCGGATCGGGATAGCGGTGCAGTGCGTTCAGGCCCGCAAGGATCGCCGCGCGCGCGGCGGGGCTGGGCCCGAGGCTGTTCTCGTTCGAGCCCAGCTCCACCAGCACGCCGGCGGCGTCGGCGCGACGCAGGGCCACCAGGTCCAGGCCCGGATCGTAGGCGCGCAGCGCGCGGATGCCCGGCTGGGCCAGCGCGACGAAGTCCGGCGTTGCCATGGTCAGAGCAGGGCCACCGGGTAGGAGCCCAGCACCTTCACGTCGGCGGCGTACTCGCCCAGCTCCGACAGGGCGCGGCCCACGGCGTCGTCGGCCACGTGGCCACTGACGTCGATGAAGAAGGCGTACTGCCAGCGCCCGGCGTGCGAGGGCCGCGATTCGATGCGGTTCATGCTGACGCCGTGGCGAGCGAACGGGCTGAGCACGTTGTACAGCGCGCCCGGCTGGTCGCGCACGTACACCAGCAGCGACGTGCGGTCGTGGCCGCTGGGCGAGAACAGCTCGCGCCCCAGCACCAGGAAGCGCGTGGTGTTGTCCTGGCGGTCCTGGATGGGGCCCGCCACCACCTTCAGGCCATACACGTGGCCGGCGCTTTCACCGGCGATGGCCGCGGCGTCGTCGGCGGTGCGGGCGCGGCGCGCGGCTTCGGCGTTGCTGGCCACGGCGATCTTCTCGGCCTTGGGCAGGTGCTGGCGCAGCCAGGCCTTGCACTGGGCGAGCGACATCGGGTGCGAATAGACGCGCTCGATATCCTCCAGCCGGCCGGTGCGCGACATCAGGTGCTGGTGCACCGAGAGTTCGACCTCGCCGCAGATCTTCAGCGGCGAGGTCAGGAACATGTCCAGCGTGGACTGGATGGTGCCCTGCCCCGAATTCTCCACTGGCACCACGCCGAAGTCGGCGTTGCCCGCCTCCACTTCCTGGAACACCTCCTCGATGCTCGCCAGCGGCAGGCCCTTGGCCGAGTGGCCGAAGTGCTTGTGCAGCGCCTGCTGTGAGAACGTGCCTTCGGGGCCCAGGTATCCCACCTTCAGCGGCTCCTGCTGGGCCAGGCAGGCGGACATGATTTCGCGGAACAGCCGCAGCAGCACTTCGTCGCTGAGCGGGCCATCGTTGCGGTCCAGCACCTGGCGCAGCACCTGCGACTCGCGCTCGGGGCGGTAATAGTCCACCGCCGCCTTCAGCGGGCCCTTGGCCTTGCCGACCTGCTGGGCCCAGCGCGCGCGCTCGGCGATCAGGGCCTGGATCTGCCGGTCGATGCCGTCGATGCGAACGCGCACGTCCGACAGCAGGGGCGCGGCTTCAGCCGGGGCACTGGCCCTGGGCGCGGGCTTTGCGACGCCGGTCTTGGCCGCACGCGGGCCGGAGCTTGTCTTGCGCGAGGCCATGGCTCATCCGTTCCGTCGTGAGAAATCAGCCATGAAATCCACCAGGGCCTGCACACCGGCCTCCGGCATGGCGTTGTAGATCGAAGCGCGCATGCCGCCCAGCGCACGGTGGCCCTTGAGCCCCAGCAGCCCGGCCTCGACGGCCTGCGCCAGGAAGGGCTTGTCCAGCGCCGGATCGGGCAGGAAGAACGGCACGTTCATCCACGACCGCGCCTCGGGCGCGACCGGGTTGCGGTAGTAGCCGCCCGAACCGTCGATGGCCGAGTACAGCAGCGCCGCCTTGCGGCCGTTGCGCTCGCCCATGGCGGCGGCGCCGCCCTCGGCCTTGAGCCACTGCAGCACCAGGCCCAGCATGTACCAGGCAAAGGTGGGCGGCGTGTTGAACATCGAATCGTTGTTGGCCTGGTTGGCCAGGTCGAAGATGGGCGGCAGGTCGCGGCCGTGCCGCCCCAGCAGGTCCTTGCGGACGATGGCCAGGGACAGGCCGGCCGGGCCGAGGTTCTTCTGCGCGCCGCCGTACAGCACGCCGAACCGGCTGACGTCGATGGGGCGGGACAGGATGCTGGACGAAACGTCCGCCACCAGCGGCACCTCGCCCACGTCCGGCACGTCGTGGAATTCCACGCCATGGATGGTCTCGTTGGGCGTGTAGTGCACGAAGGCGGCGCCGGGCGTGAGCCGCCAGTCGTCGCGGGCCGGTATCGAGGCGTAGCCCGAGGCACGTGAAGTGGCGGCGACCTGCGCGCGGATGGACGGCCGCGCGTTGTCCAGCGCCTTCTCGCCCCAGTGGCCGGTCAGCACATAGTCGGCCGCCTGGTCCGGGCGCGCCAGGTTCAACGGCAGCAGCGCCGACACCATGGTGGCGCCGCCCTGCAGGAAAAGGACGTGGTAATGCTCGGGGATGGCCATCAGTTCCCGAAGGTCGCGTTCGGCCGCCGCGGCGCAGTCAATGAACGCCTGGCCGCGGTGGCTGACCTCCATGACCGACGCGCGTTCGCCTTTCCACTCCAGCAGCTCGGACTGCACCTGGCGAAGGACCGGTTCGGGCAGCGCGGCGGGGCCGGCGCTGAAATTGAAGGCGCGAGACATCGTGAAACCTCTGGAATCCACTGCGTTGGCAGGCTAGCACGGCGGCGCCGGGCCTCGGAAGATTGCTCAGCCGACGATGCGCGCAGTGTCCAGGAGTATTTGCTCGAACCGGTCCGCCGTCACCGGTTCCGAGAACAGGTAGCCCTGCCCGAACCGGCAGCCCAGTGCCTTTAGCAGCGCCTGCTGGCCCTGCGTCTCGATGCCTTCGGCGGTCAGCGCCAGGCCCAGTTCGTCCGCGAACGCGGTGATGGTGCGCACGATGGCGCGGTGGCGCGGGTTGGACTCGATGTCGCGGATGAACACCTGGTCGATCTTGAGCGCATCGAAGGGCGAGGCCGCGAACGACTCCAGCGACGAATAGCCAGTGCCGAAATCGTCCACCACCAGGCCCACGCCCAGCGCCTTGAGCGACAGCAGGCGCTGCTCTGCCTGGCCGCGACCGGCCCGGAACGCGGTCTCGGTCACCTCCAGCCGCACGCTGGCGGGCGCGAGGCGGTGCGACTGCAGCAGGCTGAACACTTCCTCGACGATCTCCGGCGACAGCATCTGCCGCTCGTCGACGTTGACGTTCATGGTCAGGCCGGCGTGCTCGGGGAACCGGGACCGCCAATCGGCCAGCTGGCGGCAGGCCTCGCGCAGCCCCCAGGCGTCCATGTCCACGATCAGGCCGGTTTCCTCGGCCACGGCGAGGAACTCCGACGGCGGCAGCAGGCCACGCACCGGATGGCGCCAGCGCATCAGCGCCTCGGCGCCCACCAGCCGGCCGGTGGCGATCTCGATGATGGGCTGGTAGTGCAGCTGGAACTCCGAGCGCTCCACGGCCAGCCGGAAATCGGTCTCCAGCTGCAGGCGACTGAGCGCCTCCTGGTGCATGGCGTCGTCGAAGATGACGAAGCCGGACTTGCCCGCGGCCTTGGCCCGGTACATGGCGGTATCGGCGTCGCGCAGCACCTGGTCGGGCGATTCGTAGCCGTCGCCGCCGATCACGATGCCTAGGCTGGCGGCCGAGAACACCTGCTGGCCGGCGATCTCGAACGGCTGTTCGAACAGCCGCAGGACGCTCCGGGCGATGTCCACCGCCCGGTCGTGGCCGCAGTCCCCGTCGGGCAGCAGGGTGAATTCGTCGCCGCCGTAGCGGGCGATCAGCACGTGCTCGAGCAGGGAGTCCTCGAGCCGGCGCGCGATTTCCACCAGCAGCCGGTCGCCGGCGCCGTGGCCCAGGCTGTCGTTCACCCACTTGAAGCCGTCCAGGTCCAGGAACAGCACCGCATAGCGGCGCCGGCGGCGGTCGGGGGCCTGCCCCGACTGCTGCATGGCCTGCGCCAGCCGCTGGTTGAACAGCATGCGGTTGGGAAGCCCGGTGAGCGGGTCGTGGGTGGCGTGGAAGCGCAGGCGATCTTCGGCCTCGCGCTGGCGGGTGATGTCGAGCACGGTGCCGGTCATGTGCTCCACGCCGTCCAGCAGCACCGGCCCGATGCTGACGCGCACGTGCACCCGGCGGCCGTCACGATGCAGCAGGCTGGTTTCGAAGTCCGGCGCCACCGGCAGGCCGGCCAGGCGGTCGCGGTCGCGCTGCTCGGACACGGGCAGCGATTCGGGCGACATGATGTCGCGGAAGCTCATGCCCGCCAGCCCGGACTCCTCCCGGCCCAGCATGGCCGCGAAGGCCTGGTTGGCGTAGGTGTAGTTGTCGCCCTGCATGATGAACACGCCCACCTGGCTGTGTTCGACCAGCGTGCGGTACTTGCTTTCCGAGCGCAGCAGGGCCTGCTGCATCTCGTGGCGCTGGTCTATGTCCAGCACCGAGCCGGTGAAATGAAGCGGCGCACCGCCCTCGTCCCGGATCAGCAGCACGCTGGCGCTGACCCATTTCAGCCGCCCGTCGCGCGTGTTCACCCGGGTCTCGAAATGGTTGAAGGCGCCGTCGCGCAGCGCCAGTTCAACCAGCTGCGCACGCTCTTCGGGGTTGGCGTAGACCTGGTCCATCCGGGTCACGGCCGCCTTGAACTCTTCGGCGCTGTCGAAGCCCAGGATGCCGGCCAGCATGCGGTTGGCTTCCATCACCCGGCCGTCGAGCGAGGTGCGGAACAGGCCGGCCGGAGAATTCTCGAACAGCTCGCGATAGCGGCGCTCGGCCTCGGCGACGTCGCGCTGGCGCAGGCGGTCCTCGGTGACGTCGCGCAGCGTACCGGTGGAGGCGATGTCGCCCTGGTATTCGACGGCATCGGCGCGCACTTCGCAAAGGATGCAGGACCCGTCCTTGCGCCGCAGGTGGATTTCGTAAACCTGCGGCGCGCGGGAACCGGCCTCTCGCTCTTCCCGACGCCCCACCTGCGCGCCGCGGTCGCCTTCGTCCACCAGCGCCATGTACTGCATGCCGTGCAGTTCGCCGGCGTCGTAGCCCAGGATGTGCGCCATGGCCGTGTTGGCGAACACGATGACGCCGCGCTGGATCAGGAACACGCCGTCGCGGCTGTTCTCGACCAGCACCTTGTACAGCGCCTGGGACTGCTCGAGCGCGCGCTCGGCCTCCACCTGCGCCGTGATGTCCACCATCGAGCCCTCGAACACCAGGGCCTGCCCGTTGGCGTCCAGGATGGCGCGGGCGTTCTCGCTGACCCAGATGACGCGGCCGTCGCGGCGGCGCACCTGCGCCCGCTCCCGCTCGAGCCTGCCGCCGGACAGCAGGATTCCATGGGCGCGGGCCAGGTAGCCCGGGTCCTCGTACATCGCGGCCGTGCTCCGGCCCAGCCGGGTCAGCAGCTGGTGCGGCGATTCGTAGCCCAGGATGCGCGCCATCGCCGGATTCACGTCCAGGAATCCGCCGCCCGGCAGGCTGCGGTAGATGCCCTCGGACGCGGCCAGGTAGAGCGACCGGTACAGCAGGTCGGTGCCGACCCGCTCCTCCATCGGCTCGCCTTCGGGCAGGAAATGCACCAGGCAGAACAGACAAGACTCGCCGTCCTCCACCGCCAGCTCGACGCTGATGTGGCCCGACAGCAGGTGGCCATCGGCGCAGGCCAGCTGCATGGGCATTTCCGCCACGCGCTGGTCGGCACGCAGCAGGCTCCAGATGCGGGCGCGGAAGTCCGGGTCGGGCCACAGGCCGACCTCGATGGGCAGGCGACCAATCACCTGGTCACGACGATAGCCGGTGCTACGCTCGAAAGCGGCATTGACGCCCAAGAAGACGCCGTCACTGGCGCGAAGCACAGCAACCACGCTTTCCGACGCCTCGAACGCGTCAACCAGGCGCATCCTTTTCCCCGGTGGCCCCCTCCATGAATCGAGTATAGCCATCGAACCCGCCCCTGAAAGGGCGAACACCGGAGCCAGCCCGTGAAGTACCCGCCCCCCCGAGACATCCCCGCATCCCAGATCACCCCGGAGGCCGTCTACCTGGCCCGGCGCCAGTGGATGGGCCTGGGGCTTGCCACCCCGCTGCTGGCGCTGGCCGGCTGCGCGGACGCCGTGGAGGAGCCGGCGCCGGCCGCACCCCGTTCCACCGGCTCGCCGGACGGCTTTCGTACCGGTGAGGAGCTGACCACGTTCCAGGACGCCAGCACGTACAACAACTTCTACGAGTTCGGCACCGGCAAGGGCGACCCGGTGCGCAACGCCGGCACGCTCAAGCCTTCTCCCTGGTCGGTGGTGGTGGGCGGCGAAGCCGAAATCACCGGCACGTTCGCGCTGGAGGACCTGCTGCGGCCGCACGCGGTGCAGGACCGCATCTACCGGCTCCGCTGCGTCGAGGGCTGGTCCATGGTGATCCCCTGGCAGGGCATCGCGCTGGCGGACGTGCTGCGCCGCTTCAAGCCCACCTCGCGCGCCAAGTACGTGGCGTTCACCACCCTGGCCGACCGCGCGCAGATGCCCGGCATCCGCTTCCCCGCGCTGGACTGGCCCTACCGCGAAGGCCTGCGCATGGACGAGGCGATGAACCCGCTGAGCCTGCTGGCCACCGGCATGTACGGCAAACCGCTGCCGAACCAGAACGGCGCGCCGCTGCGGCTGGTGGTGCCCTGGAAGTACGGGTTCAAGAGCATCAAGTCCATCGTGCGCATTGATTTCACCGAGCAGATGCCCGTCACCAGCTGGAACCAGTCACAGCCCGAGGAGTACGGTTTCTATTCCAACGTCAATCCGGCCGTGGACCATCCGCGCTGGAGCCAGGCCAGCGAACGCCGCATCGCCGGCACGGCCAGCAAGCTGTTCGCCGAGCGCATCACCACCCTGCCCTTCAACGGCTACGCCGACCAGGTGGCGTCGATGTACTCGGGGATGGACCTTCGCCGGTGGTTCTGACGCGCGTTCGCCCGGACTGGCGCTGGATCGCGCTCAAGGCGCTGGCGCACGCACTGGCCCTGCTGCCGCTGGCGCTGCTGGTGCGCGGGGTGCTGCACGACACGCTGGGCGCCGACCCGGTGGCGGCCATCACCCACGGCACCGGCGACTGGGCCCTGCGCCTGGTCCTGTTGGGCCTGGCCATGACGCCGCTGCGGCGGCTGCTCGGCCAGCCCTGGCCCATCCGCTTCCGCCGGCTGCTGGGGCTGTATGCGTTTTTCTACGCCACGCTGCACCTGGCGACCTATGTGGTGCTCGACCTGGGCCAGTACTGGAGCCAGCTGCTGGACGACATCGTCAAGCGCCCCTACATCACCGTCGGCTTCGCGGCCTGGCTGCTGCTGGTGCCGCTGGCGCTGACGTCCACCCGGGGCTGGATGCGCCGGCTCGGGCGGCGGTGGGGGCAACTGCACGCGCTGGTGTACGCCGTGGGCGTGCTGGGCGTGCTGCACTTCCTGTGGCTGGTGAAATCGGACCTGCGCGAACCGCTGGTCTACGCGGGCATCCTGGCGCTGCTGCTGGGCCTGCGGCTGTGGTGGAAGCTGCGCCGGCCCGCCGCTCAGGCGCCCATGCGCGGCGCGTAAACCAGCAGCGCGGTCATGGCCGCGGCCAGCACCGTGGCCGCCGCGATCAACCACCACAGGGCGACAGGGTCGCGCTTGGCGGGCGCAGGCGACGGCTCGGCCAACGCCGGCGCCGGGTCGTTGGCCACCGGCACCCGCACGGCCTTCATGGTCTGGGTGTGGGTGGTCGGAACCGGCTTCTGGCCACCCAACTGGCCGCGCGCCGGCAGGCCCGGGGCCTCGAGCACGAACCGGTGCTGGTCGATCGAAACCTGGTCGCCCGGGGCAAGCACGGCGTCCCTCACCGGCACGCCGTTCACCTGGCTGACGTCGTTGCCCATCGCACGCAGCACCACGCGGTCGGCGTGCAGCTCGACCACGGCGTGGCGCTCGGCCACCGCCACGTCGTCCAGCCGGATGTCGGCCGAAGCGGCGCGGCCGATCAGGCGCGGCTCGGTAAGGGTGTAGGTGCGGCCGAAATGCTGGCCCGACAGGCCGCGCAGCACCACGCGCGAGGCCGACACCCGCTGCGCTTCGCTCATCGCGCCGGGCGCGGCCGGCGGGATGCGACGATCGATCTCGGGCTCGTCGTCGGCGCGCACCACCAGGCGCAGCTTGTCCAGGCACACCAGGTCGCCGGGCCGAAGCTGGGCAAGCCGGCGCACCGGACGCGCGTTCAGGTGGACGCCATGGGCGCCGGCGGGCACGCGCAGCCAGAGGCCGCGACGGTCCTGCTGGAAGCTGGCGTGATGCGGCGCCAGCCCCAGCCCGGCCAGGCACACCCGGCTGCCGGCCCGGCTGCCCACGGTCACCTCGCCCTGCAGGGGCACGCTGGCATGTTCACCGTTGGGAAACGTCAGTTGCATCCGGGATCCTCCGCCGGGGAATCTAGCATGGCCCGAGACCGGCACGCCCTTGGTGGTTACGGCGAATCAACGCAGAATAGGCCGCCGAGGAGGGCCCCATGTCGCACATTGATATCCGCCGCAAACATTCCCGACCGCTCAAGGAAGCCCGCGCCGCGATTGAACGCGTGGCCGAGCACATCGCCGAAAAGTTCGACGTCGAGTACGGCTGGAACGGCAACAGCATGGAGTTCTCGCGCGGCGGCGTGGACGGCCACATCGCCGTTTCGGGCAAGGAAATCCACGTCACCGCCACGCTGGGCTTCCTGCTGGGCGCCATCAAGGGCCCGATCGAGCGCGAGATCCTGCGCTACCTGGACGAGGAGTTCGGCTGACGCCATCGCCGAACGGGTCCGGGTGGCCTTCGAACAGGCGGCTTGAAGCCCGGCGCTCACGGTGGCCGATGGCCTCGAGGAATTCGCCGGCCCCGCCCAGCGCCTCGAACGCGGCAAAGCCGCGCTCCAGGAATCCCTGCAGCTCCGAAAGCCCCGCGGCGCGTGCGGGCAGTCGCGACGCCCGCAGCAGCTTGAACACGCCGTGCTTGCGCACCGAGGCGTCCAGGGTCCAGCCCACGCCCAGCACGAGCTCGATCTGGTGCCGCCGCAGCCTCGGGCTGCCGGTCTCCCGGTAGGCCTGCCCGTAGTCCTTCAGCGTGATGGGCGCCATGGGCTCGGGGCGCCCGGCCAGCGCGCGGGCCATGCGCAGGTCGAAGGCGTGGCTGAGCACGGCCAGTTCGATGGCATCGGTGGCCGCGACGATCAGCGATTCGGGCAGCAGCCGCGACATGATCGGCATGATGCGGGCCACGTCGCGATCGCGGGCCGAGAAGTCCTTGTCGCCGTAAAGGTCGGTCAGGAAGAACTCCGCCGCCGGCCGCATCCGCGGATTGGCCAGGAAATCCTTGAACCCGTCGGCCAGGCGCCGGGTCTGCCACGCGCGCAGCAGCGGCAGCGTGGGCAGCCGGTTCATCGGCTGGCGCAGGGGGTCGTGGACGGCCTGCTGCCAGGCCAGCCGCTGGGCCAGGCGCTGCCGGCTCATGGCCAGGCCGCCGGGCGGGGGCGAAGGGTCGGTTCGTGATGGGCCACGCTTGTCCGGAGTCGTCCGCGGGCTACAATCGCCGCGCCTTTTTAGGAGTTCCCCCATAGCATGCTAGTTCTGCAGCCCGCCCGGAAGCGCCGCCAGCCCAGCCAGGGGCGCATCGGCCTGGCCATCGCCGGTGGCGGCCCCATCGGCGGCATGTACGAACTGGGCGCGCTGCGCGCCCTGGACGTGGCGATCGAAGGCCTGGACCTGACCCGGCTGGAGGTCTACGTCGGCGTCAGCTCGGGCGCTTTCCTGGCCGCGGGCCTCGCCAACCGGCTCGACACGGCCGAGATGTGCCGCATCTTCATCACCGGCGACAGCGACCAGGTCCGGTTCCGGCCCGAAGTCTTCCTGCGCCCCGCCTTCGTCGAATACTTCAAGCGCGCCGCCAGCCTGCCGCGCCTGGCCTTCGACTGGTGGAAGGGCGTCGTCACCGACCCCACCGGCTCGCACCTGAGCGAGCTGATCAGCCGCTTCGGCGGCGCCATCCCGACCGGCCTGTTCGACAACCGCGGCATCGAGCGCTTCCTGCGCCACGTGTTCACCATCCGCGGCCGCAGCAACGACTTCCGCGAACTCGCGGCCAAGCTCTACGTGGTGGCGGTGGACCTGGACAGCGGCCACGCCGTGCGCTTCGGCAGCCAGGGCTGGGACGACGTGCCCATCTCCCGCGCCGTGCAGGCCAGCTCCGCCCTGCCCGGCCTGTATTCACCGGTGGACATCCGCGGCCATCATTTCGTGGACGGCGCGCTGCGCCGGACCATGCACGCCTCGGTGGTGCTCGACCACGGCATTGACCTGATGCTGGGCATCAATCCCTTCGTGCCCTTCAACGCCAGCCTGGGCGGGCGCCCGCCCGAAGGCCTCGAGAAGCTGTCCCACGGCGGCCTGCCGATGGTGCTGTCGCAGACCTTCCGCACCATCCTGCAGTCGCGCATGCAGGTGGGCCTGGCCAAGTACGCCCAGCAGTACCCCGACACCGACCAGGTGGTGTTCGAACCCAACGAAGACGACGGCGAGATGTTCTTCACCAACGTCTTCAGCTACTCCTCGCGCCAGCGGGTGTGCGAACACGCGTTCAGCTCGACGCTCGCCGACCTGCGCCGCAAGCGCGACCAGCTGGGGCCCGTGCTGGCCAAGCACGGCCTGCGCCTGCGCGCCGAAGTGCTGGACGATCCGAGCGCTTCGATCATGGACGGCCTGGGCCTGGCGCCCAAGCCCACCGACACCACGGCGCGCCTGCGCACCGCGCTTGACGACGTGGATGCGCTCATCAGGAAGCGTCGCGCCACGTCGCGCCGCGCCCCCTCGGGCAAGCGAAAATAAGCCGTCCGCGCGCTCCTGTCTGGTGTGAAAACTCTAGACAGGCGGCGCAGATTGGCGCCACTCGGGCACCCTGCCCAACCCCTTCAGACCGGAGTATCGTTCCATGGCCAAACTCAAGAAGAACGTCCGCGCCAAGTCGGGTGCCAGCAAGGCTCGCACCGCGAAGGCCAACCCGGACCTGCAGGCCAAGGCCGAGCAGATGTCGCGTTCGCTGGTGGAATCGGCGCAGCAGATCTGGATGGCCGGCGTGGGTGCGTTCACCCGCGCGCAGGGCGAAGGCTCCAAGCTTTTCGAAGCGCTGGTGAAGGAAGGCATGACGATCGAGCAGACCACCCGCAAGCTCGCCACCGGCAAGGTGGACGCCGTGCGTGACGCCGTCGAGGACCGCGTGGGCGTGGTGCGCGAGCGCGCCGTCGACACCTGGGACCGCCTGGAAACGGTGTTCGAAACCCGCGTGCAGCGCGCCCTGAACCGCCTGGGCGTGCCGGCGCGCGAAGACCTTGCCGAACTCACCGGCCGCGTCAACGAACTCAACGCCGAACTGCGCAAGCTGACCAAGGCCGCGCCGGCCAAGGCCGCCCGCAAGCCGGTCGTCGCCAAGCCCGCCAAGAAGGCCAAGGCCGCCAAGACCGCCAAGACCGCCAAGGCCAGCAAGGCCGCCAAGGCCCCGGCCCGCAAGCCGGCGCCGGCCGGCAAGGCCAAGGCCGCGCGCAAGCCGGCCCTGCCCAAGACCCCCAAGCCGGTGGCGCCGCAGTCCGCCGAGTAACCGTTTATGTCCGCCAGCCAGTAACGAAGTCCGTTCGCTCCCTCCCCTTGCGGCTTCCGGCTGGCGGACATCTTCTCCAGGCAAGGCCCGGCTCCCGCAGCCGGGCCTTTTGCTTTCCCGGTCCGGGGCACCGGGCATTCCGCGTTATCCTGTTGCGGTAACCGACTGCCCCCGGAGTCCGCTGGATGTTTGGCTTGCCCCCCCTTCTGGCCGCCATCGTGGCCACCCTCGCCGCCTTCGCCACCAGCACCTGGTGGTTCGGCGTGCTGCGCCGCCGGATAGCGGAAACCACCGCCGGCATCCGGGCGCTGGCCGGCATGAAGTGGCGCGAGTGCGCCGGCCTGGTGCTGCAGGCACTGGGTGAGAAGGGCTACGTCGAAATGCCCTCCAGCCGCCAGCCTGGCGACGGCGGCACCGAGTTCCTGCTCACCAAGGGCGACGAGCGCTGCCTGCTGGGCTACAAGCACGGTACCGCCTACCGCCTGGGCGAAGCCAACGTCCGCGACTTCGCCAACGCCGTGCAGCTGCAGGGCGCGCAGAGCGGCATCCTGGTGACGCTGGGCACCGCCGAAGGCTTCGCCCGCGACCTGGCCCGGCGCTACGGCGTCGAGCTGATTGACGGCCGCTCGCTGTGGCCGCAGGTGGAACCCTTCGCTCCGCCCAACCTGGTGGAAGCCATCCGCAGCGAGGCCGCCGCCGAGATCCGCCGCGGCCAGCGGCTGGGCATTTTTGCCAGCCTCGGGCTGGGCCTGCTGGTGTATGCCGTTGGCCTGTTGGGCCAGCCGTCCGAACCACTGCCGCCGGTCGCCACGGGCGCTCCCGCAGCCGCCACGCCAACGGCCAGCGACAGCGCCGCGCCCGCGTCCGCGACCGAATCCAGCGCCGCACCCGTGTTCCAGGACCCTGCGTCCGTGGAAGCCAACAAGGCCATGAAGGCGTTGGAGGAGATTGCCAAGCTCACCGACGAGCAGCGCGCCCAACGCCGCCTGATGGCCGCCGCGCGCGTGGCCGACCTGCCCCAGGCCACGCAGGCACTGTGGTCCACGCAGTCCACCCTGGTGATCAGCATGGTCAGTGGCGACGGCATCGACTCCGGCGTGGTGAACGACGCCTGCGCCGTGCTGGTGGAGTACGAGGAGCTTCGCTTCACGCGCCTGCAGCTGGAGCCGCCGCCGGGATCGAACGCCCCCGTCCGCTGGCGCCAGTGCCAGTAGCGCAATGAAAAGCCCGGGCCTTGGCCCGGGCTTTTTTACTTCCTGGCCCGCACGCGGCCCGCTGCACGCAGGCCCCGGCCGGGCGGCGCGTTCACCAGTGCACGCCGCGCATCAGGGCCGCGAAGGCCACCTGTTCGTTGGTCGGGGTCTCGTCCTTGAGCGCCTTGCGGTCGCCCTTGGCCGCGGCCGAGTCCGGGAACATCTCGAAGGCCGTGTTCATGATCACCTCGTAGGCCTTGGGCACCAGCGCATTGAGCGTGGCGGCGAAGATGCCCATGCGGGTGGCGACGCGGCTCGGGCGCTCGATGATCGCCTTGACCACCAGGTCGGCGGCTTCTTCCGGCGTCAGCGTGGGCACCGAGTCGTACATCTTGGTGGGCGCGATCATCGGGGTTTTCACCAGCGGCATGTTGACCGTGGTGAAGGCGATGTTCTTGCCGCTGAACTCGGCCTGGGCGCAGCGGCTGAACGCATCCAGTGCGGCCTTGGAAGCCACGTAGGCCGAGAACCGCGGCGAACTGGCCAGCACGCCGATGGAGCTGATGTTGATGATGTGGCCGCGCCGGCGCTGGGTCATGGCGGGCAGGAAGCCCATGATCAGCCGCAGGCAGCCGAAGTAGTTCAGCTGCATCGTGCGTTCGTAGTCGTGGAAGCGGTCGTAGCTGGCTTCCACCGAGCGGCGGATCGAGCGGCCGGCGTTGTTCACCAGCACGTCCACGTGCTTGTGTTCGGCCAGCACGGTCTTGACCAGTTCGTCGCAGCTCGACAGTTCGGTCAGGTCGCAGGTGTAGGCCCAGCACTTGCCGCCGGCGGCGATGATTTCATCGCGCGTCTCGAACAATTCCTTCTCGCCGCGGGCGACGATGACGACCTTGGCGCCGGCTTCCGCGATCTTGATCGCCGAGGCCTTGCCGATGCCCGACGAACCGCCGGTGATGAGCACCACCTTGTTCTCGACCTTGCCGCGCAGCGAGCGGTCCACGAACAGGTCCGGGTCGAGGTGGCGCTCCCAGTAGTCCCAGATGCGCCAGGCGTAGCTGTCGAGGTCGGGCACGGCGATCTTGCTGCCCTTGAGCGCACGTTCGACCACGCGGGTGTCGAACCGCGTGGGATAGGTGATGAAGGCCAGCGTGGCGGGCGGAATCTTGAGGTCGCGCAGCACCATGTTGGTGAAGCGCTTGACCGGCGGCAGGTTCAGCACCGCGCCGCGCACCGCGCCCGGCACCACGGCCAGCATGCGCGCATCCAGGCGCATGGTCATTTCCGGCGCGTGGGCGGCGCGGCAGAAGGTGTTCATCAGTTCGCCAAAGCGCATCGGCTCGGGGTCGACCAGGTGGAAACACTGGCCGTCCAGGCCCTTCTTGTGGGCGATGTGGTCCATGGCGTCGGCCACGAAGTCAACCGGCACCACGTTCAGGCGGCCGCCCTCGACGCCCAGCGTGGGCACCCACTGCGGCAGCGTCTGGCGAATCTTCTTGATCAGGCCGAACAGGTAGTAGGGGCCGTCAATCTTGTCCATCTCGCCGGTCTTGGAGTGGCCGATGACCATGGACGGACGGTAGATGCGGAAGGGCACCTTGCACTCCTTGCGCACGAGGCCCTCGGATTCGTGCTTGGTGCGAAGGTAGGGGTCCTTGAGGCCCTCGGCCTCCTCGAACATGTCCTCGCGGAACACGCCCGGGTACAGGCCCGCCGCGGCAATGGAGCTGGTGTGGTGGAAGCAGCCGGCCTTGATCGCGCCGGCCAGCTCGACCGCGTGGCGCGTGCCGTCGATATTGGCGACCTGCTGCGAGGCGGCGTCCGCGGACATGTCGTAGATGGCCGCCAGGTGGAAGAAGTGCTGCACCTTGCCCGACAGCGCCTTCACCTGCGCGGCGCTCAGGCCCAGCCTGGGCCTGGACAGGTCGCCAGTGACCGGGATGATGCGCTTGCGGTCCCAGCCCATGCTGGCCGCGATGGCGTCGAGCTTTTTCTCCGACCCCTTGCGCACCAGCACGTGCACCGTGCCCTTGCGCTTGAGCAGGTTGCTGACCAGGTAACGGCCGATGAAACCGGTGGCACCGGTGACGAAATAGCTCATGAGCTCTCCCCTGCCCTAGGACCAGACCGGGCCGCGATGGCCGGTCGTACCCGCCTAACTTGCCAGAGCCACGGCGCGCCGGCAAACGCCGCGTTGACCGTCCCGGAGCCGCGTGATATCACCCACGCTTGACCCCGGGGGATCGATCGATGGCCGATTTGAAAGAACAGTTCCAGAAAGCAGCCCAGGACGTGATGAGCCTGGCCGACCGCCCCGACAACGACACCATGCTGAGGCTGTACGGCCTCTACAAGCAGGGCTCGGAGGGCGACGTGAGCGGCCCCAAGCCGGGCTTCTTCGACTTCGTCGGCACCGCCAAGTACGAGGCCTGGGAAAAGCTGGCCGGCACCAAGCCCGAAGACGCCATGAAGAAGTACGTGGACCTCGTGAAGAAGCTGCGCGGCTGAGGCCGCCCCATGGCCCGCCAGACCCGCCAACGGATCCTCGACACCGCCCTGAGCATGTTCAACCTGCAGGGCGAGCCGAACGTCACCACCAACCACATCGCCGACGAGCTGGAAATCAGCCCGGGCAACCTCTACTACCACTTCCGCAACAAGGACGACATCATCGAGCAGCTGTTCGCGCGCTATGAGGAGCGCATGGACACCGCCCTGGTCTCGCCCGAGGGCCGGCTGCGGGACCTGGAGGACATCTGGCTGCAGCTGCACCTGGTGTTCGAGTGCATCTGGGAGTACCGGTTCCTCTACCGGGACCTGGTGGACATCCTGAGCCGCAACCGGCGCCTGCGCCTGCGCTTCGCCCGCATCCTCAAGCGGGCCGCCGAGGGCGCCTCGGCCGGCATGAAGGGCCTGGTGCAGGCCGGCGTGATGCGCGCCTCGGCCGCCGAGGTGGAGGCCACGGCCACCAACATCCTGGTCATCGCCACCTTCTGGATGAACTACGCCAGCGTGCGCGGCGACAAGGACGAGAACGAGGCCATCCGCAGCGGCATCGTGCAGGTGATGATGCTGCTCTCGCCCCTGCTGCGCGACGCCGAGCGGGTGCACCTGAACAACCTCACCCAGGCCTACATTCCCTAGGGCTGGGGCCCGGCCCCGGGTGGCCGGACAAGGGCTTGTATTGCAAGCGGATTTTGGCTGGTCTATACTCCCGCTTCTTTATCGCCCCAATTACCAAGGAACTGCCATGAAAGTGCTCTCGTCCCTGAAGTCGGCGAAGACCCGCCATCGCGACTGCAAGGTCGTGCGCCGCCGCGGCAAGGTCTTCGTCATCTGCAAGTCCAACCCGCGTTTCAAGGCCCGCCAGCGCTGAGCGCAGGCCGCCAGGGTTGCAGTGGAGACGCCGGCGAAAGCCGGCGTTTTCCGTTGCGGGGCGCGGACATGGCCAAGCCCGGCCGGTTTTGCGATGATCCCGGGCTCAAACCGTCATCCCGACGACTCAAGCGGAGGTGCACCATGAAGGTCCTCACCCTTTCCCTGGCGCTGGCTGCCGGGCTGCTGCTGCAGGCGCCGGCACAGGCCGAGACCCTGCTGGTCGAGCGCGTGCAGTCCGAAACCCAGTCCCTGCCCGCCCGCGGCAAGAGCATGACCCAGGTGGAGGCCCAGTTCGGCGCCCCGCAGGTCAAGCACCCCGCCATTGCCGGCCCCAACAACCGCCGCGCCAACCCGCCGATCACGCGCTGGGACTACGCCGGCTTCTCGGTCTACTTCGAGAACAGCCACGTGGTGGACGCCGTGGCCAACAAATCCAGCCCCAACGAGATCGGCCCCAAGCCCGTCCAGTAACCGATGCCCAACCAACTGCGCTTCCCGGCGGAATGGGAACCCCAATCCGCCGTCCTCCTCGCGTGGCCGCATGAAGGCACCGACTGGGCCGAGCGCCTGGCCGGCGTCGAGCGGACGTATGTCTCGCTGGTCTCGGCGATAAGCCGGTTCCAGTCCGCCCTGGTCTGCGTGGCCGACGCCGGGCTGCGCGAACGCGCCCGTGGCCTGCTGGCCGATGCCGGCGCCGCGATGGACCGCGTGCGCTTCTTCGAGGTGGACTACGACGACACCTGGCTGCGCGATTCGGGCCCGATCAGCCTGCGCGAGGGCGCCGGGTTCCGACTGCTTGATTTCCACTTCACCGCCTGGGGCGGCAAGTTCGAGGCCGGGCTGGACGACCAGATCGTGGCCAAGCTGCACGCCTCGGGCCTGCTGGCCGGGGCGGCGCACCAGCGCATTGATTTCGCGCTCGAGGGCGGCGGCATCGAAACCGACGGTGCCGGCACCCTGCTCAGCACCTGGCGCTGCCTGCACGAACGCCACCCGGGCCTGAGCCGCGAACAGGTCACCGCCACGCTGGAAAGCGCGCTGGTGCAGTCGCGCACGCTGTGGCTCGACCACGGCTACCTGGAAGGCGACGACACCGACGCCCACATCGATACCCTGGCCCGCTTCGCCGCGC
>DAORUD010000036.1:0-20937 GCA_035433005.1 Arenimonas sp.
GCGTGGCGCCGCGCGCCAACCTGATTGCCTACAAGGCCTGCGTGGGCACCACCTGCGAGGGCAGCGCGCTGGTGGCCTCCATCAACCAGGCCGTGGCCGACGGCGTGGACGTCATCAACTATTCCATTGGCGGCAGCCCGACCGATCCGTGGATCGCCGTGGGCGGCACCATCAACGACGACAGCGAGGCCTTCCTGGCTGCGCGCGAGGCCGGCATCGTGGTGGCCGCCGCCGCAGGCAACGACGGCCCGCGCCCCGGCACGCACGGCAACCCCGGCAACGCGCCCTGGGTGATGGGCGTGGCGGCCGCCACCCACGACCGCGGCGGCGCCGGCGACCGCCTGGCCAGCTTCAGCAGCCGCGGCCCCGTGCTGCCGCTGAGCGTGAACAAGCCCGACATCACCGCGCCCGGCGTCTCCATCATCGCCGCGGGCATCGCGGCGGGCGACACCACCAGCGTCGCCACGCTCAGCGGCACGTCCATGGCCACGCCGCACGTGGCCGGCGCCGCGGCGCTGGTGCGCTCGGTGAACCCGTCGCACAACGCCAGCGCCGTGGTGTCGGCGCTGATGCTCACCGCGCGCAGTTCGGTCACCGAGGCCGGCGCCGCCACCACGCCGCACCAGCAGGGCGCGGGCATGGTGGACGTGTCCAAGGCCGTGCAGGCGGGCGTGTACCTGGACGTGGAGCCGGGCCGCTTCGCGATGCCGCTGGTCAGCCCCTACGTCGGCGGCGCCGACGGCCTGAACCTGCCCAGCATGGCGCACGGCGCCTGCTTCCGCAGCTGCGTGTTCTACCGCGCCTTCAAGCAGATGCCGGGCGCGCCGGGAGCCATCTACAACATGACCTCCGCGCTGGATGCGCCGGGCGCCCAGCTCAACCGCAACCTGAACTTCATCTCCACCAGCGCCGTGGCCCAGACGGTGGTGTTCACCGCCGTGGTGGACCAGCCCGAGCTGGCCGGCAAGTGGGTTTACGGCAAGGTCACGCTGTCGAGCCAGGGGGGCGACGGCCGTCCCGACCTGGTGCTGCCGGTGTCGGTGTATGCCTCGCCGTTCGCCAACCAGGCCGCGCAGGACGCGCTGTCGAACGTGGTGCGCACGGTCACGCGCGAACGTGATTACTTCGACCTGGACGTCAGCGACATAGTGGCCCTGCCCGAGGCGCGCTTCCTCACCACCGCGCTGGTGGCGCCGGTGTCCGGCACCCAGACCATCAGCGTTGATCCAACCCGCGACGATCCCTACGACGACACCGCCTCCAACCTGGTGCGGCTGGTGACCGTGCCGGCCACGCCGGCCGGCCAGCCGGCGGTGAAGCACCGCATCCGCGCCAGCACCACGGCCGGCACGCCCGACATCGACCTGTTCGTCGGCCGCGACACCGACGGCGACGGCCGGCCCGATGCCGCCGAAGAACTGTGCATGTCCGCCTCCAGCGGCTCGGATGAATCCTGCGAACTCGACGTGCTCAGCGAAGCCTCGGCCACCTCGTACTGGATCATGGCCCAGAACTACAGCGGCGCCGGCACCGGCGTGCGGCTCGATTCGTACGTGGTGGCCATGCAGGCATCGGCCGGCAGCAAGCTGGTGGCCACCGGCCCCGGGCGCACGGTGGCCAGCGAGGCGTTCAAGATCCGCGTGGCCTACGACGACCCGTCGCTGGTGGCGGGCGCCGAGCGCATCGGCTTCGTACTCGTGCAGCCCGTGCCGGGCAGCACCGCCATCGAGGTGCCGATCCGCCTCACGCGCACCGGCACCACGTTCGAACCGTTCGCCCTGGCCAACGGCACGGGTCGCGCGGTGACGCTGCCGGCGGGCACCAGCCACGGCGGCCTGTTCTTCGACGTGCCGCCGCACGCCACGTCGGTGCGCTTCGCCACCACCGGCAGCACCGGCAACGTGGACCTGTACGCGGTGCGCGTGGCTTCGCCCACCGGACCCACCATCGCCGCCGCGCCGGCCTGGGACAACAACGCGGCGCTGCGCGCGGCCACGGCCGGGGGCAACGAAACGCTCGACGTGTCCGGCGGCAACCTGGCGCCGGGCCGCTGGTACGTGGTGCCCACCAACGCCACGGCGGCGGCGGTGAACACCACGGTGACCGCCACCATCACCGCGCAGGGCGCCCGCCCGGGCTTCCTCTCGGGCCAGTACGTGAACCTCGCCCGCGACGGCCACGGCATCTTCGTGGACTTCGCCGGCCCGCAGGGCGCGCCCGACCAGTGGGTGACGGTCTGGTACACCTACCTCGAGGACTCGACGCCCACCTGGTACTACTCGCAGGGCGCGTCGCCCACCGCGGCGGGCATCTGGAAGGCCGAGCTGTTCCGCGTCACCTGGGACGGTGATTCCACCCACGCCGTGGACGTGGGCGACGTGATCATCACCGAGACCGGCGCGCAGTCCATGACGTTCAACTTCAACCTGGACGGCAAGAGCGGCTTCGAGCCGATGGTGCGCGTGGGCGGCGGCAGCTGCCCGAGCTTCCTGTCCCAGCCCCTGGACGTGAGCGGCCACTGGTTCTCGCCCGACCTGGCCGGGTTCGGCTACACCTACCTGGCCACCGGCGGCGCCAACCCGCAGGAGGTCTTCATCCCCTACGTGTACGACGGGCAGGGCGTGCCGCGCTGGCTGTACGGGCAGAAGAACTACGTCGCCGCCACCAACGGGTTCAACCTGCAGTGGTTCTCGGGCTTCTCTCCGCTGGCGCCGCCGGTGGGCCTGATCGGCACGCCCGCCGGCACCGGCAGCCGCATCCTGGGCACCAACAGCGTGGGCGTGATGTCGGTGAACAGCACCTTCGGCGGCGCGCTGAGCGGAAACTGGGTGCAGAACCGCAGCGTTTCGCTGCTGTCCCAGCGCAAGAACTGCCTCTGAGCCGCATAATCGGGGGCCACGAACCAAACCGGCGAGCCATGCAGATACAGACCAAGCTTCCCAAGGTCGGCACCACCATCTTCACCGTGATGTCGCAGCTGGCCGTTGAACACCAGGCCGTGAACCTGGGCCAGGGCTTCCCGGATTTCCCGGTGCCCCGGCGCCTGGTGGACGAGCTGGCGCGCGCCATGGCCGAGGGCAAGAACCAGTACGCCCCGGCCAACGGCATCCCGGCGCTGCGCCAGGCCATCGCCGCCAAGACCCTGCGCTGCTACGGCCGCGCGGTGGACGCCGATGCCGAGGTCACCGTCACCAGCGGCGCCAGCGAGGCCATCTTCGACGCCGTGCTGGCGGTGGTGCGCCCGGGCGAGGAAGTGATCGTGCTCGACCCGTGCTACGACTGCTACGAGCCCGCCATTGACCTGGCCGGCGGCATCGCCGTGCACGTGCCGCTGGACCCCGCCGATTTCTCGGTGGACTGGCAGAAGGTGCGCGACGCCATCAGCCCGCGCACCCGCCTGCTGATGATCAACTCGCCGCACAACCCGTCCGGCGCCATGATGACGGCGCAGGACATGGCCACCCTGGCCGACATCCTGCGCGACACCGGCATCGTGCTGCTGTCGGACGAAGTGTACGAGCACATCATCTTCGACGGCCGCCGCCATGAGAGCGTGCTGCGCTACCCGGAGCTGGCCGCGCGCGCCTTCGTGGTGTCGAGCTTCGGCAAGACCTACCACTGCACCGGCTGGAAGATCGGCTACGCCATCGCGCCGCCGGCGCTGAGCGCCGAGTTCCGCAAGGTGCACCAGTACAACACCTTCTGCAGCTTCGCCCCGGCGCAGTGGGCGTTCGCGGCGATGATCGAACACGAGCCCGAACACTACGACCAGCTCGGCGCCTTCTACCAGGCCAAGCGCGACCGCTTCCGCGAGCAGCTGCTGGGCACGCGCCTGGAGCCGCTCGACGTGCCGGGCGGCTACTTCCAGCTGGTGGATTATTCGGCCGTCAGCGACCTGGACGATGCGGCCTTCTGCCGCTGGCTGACGATCGAGAAGGGCGTGGCGGCCATCCCGCTGTCGCCGTTCTACGCGGCTCCGCCGGCCGGGCAGCGGCTGGCGCGCCTGTGCTTCGCGAAGGTGGAGTCCACGCTGGACGCCGCCATCGAGCGGCTGGCGAAGATCTGATGGACGACCTGCGCGTTTCGCTGGTGCAGGGCGATACCGCCTGGCACGACCCCGCGGCCAACCGCGTACGCTACGGCGCGCTGATGGCGCCGCTGGCGGGACAGACCGACCTGGCGGTGCTGCCCGAAACCTTCACCTCCGGCTTCAGCAACGACGCGCTGGCGCAGGCCGAAGGCATGGACGGCCCCACCGTCGCCTGGATCCGCGAACAGGCCGCGGCGCTGGGCGCCGTGGTCACCGGCAGCGTGCAGATACGGGAAGGCGAGGGCGTCTACAACCGGCTGCTGTGGGCCACGCCCGATGGCCGGCTGCACACCTACGACAAGCGCCACCTGTTCCGGATGGCGCGCGAACACGAGCGCTATGCCGCCGGCCGCGACCGCATCACGGTCGAACTCAAGGGTTGGCGCGTCTGCCCGCTGGTCTGCTACGACCTGCGCTTCCCGGTGTTCATCCGCAACCGCTTCGGCGTCGAGGCGAGCGGTCGCTTCGACTATGACCTGCTGCTGTTCGTGGCCAACTGGCCGACGCCGCGCCGCTATGCCTGGCAGACGCTGCTGCGCGCGCGTGCCATCGAAAATCTCGCCTGCGTGGTGGGCGTGAACCGCGTTGGCACCGACGGCAATGGCATCGGCTACAGCGGCGACAGCGTGGCGCTGGATTTCCTGGGCCAGCCGCTGGTGGAACTCGACGACCAGGTGCGCGTGGCCACCGCGGTGTTCTCGGCACAGGCGCTGGCCGCGCACCGCGAACGCTTCCCGGCCCAGCTCGACGCGGACCGCTTCGAACTTCTTTGAGCCGTGATGTGGGAGGGCCTTCAGGCCCGACGCTCCCGGTCGAGGAGCGTCGGGCCTGAAGGCCCTCCTGCACGGGGCTTGCGTCAGTCGTCGGAGGGCAGGCCTTCCGGGCGCTTCTTGCGGAACGGCGGCGGGCCGCCGGCGCCGCCCGGCTTGCGCGGGCCACGGTTGCCGTCGGCCGGCTTGCCGCCGCGCGGACCCGCATACGGGCTCGCGCCCTGGGGCTTCGGGCCACGCGGGCCCGGACCGGCCGGACCGCGCGAGTGGCCGTAGGGCGCATCACCCTGCGGCTTCGGGCCACGCGGGCCGCGCTGGCCGTAGGGGCTGTCGCCCTGCGGGCGCGGGCCGCGTTCGTTGAACGGACGCGGCGCACCCTGCGGCGCACGCGGACCGCGGTCATTGAACGGCCTCTCGCCCTGCGGCGCACGCGGCGCGAACGGCTTGCCGGCGCGCTGGCCGCGCGGCGGAGCGACCTTCGAGCCGGTTTCCACGCCCTCGGGCACGTACCAGCTGCGGAACGCCGCCGGGTTGCTGTCGTGGGCGCTGCCGTGGTGCGTGGGCTGGGCGTCGCCGCGCGGGCCGCGCGGCTTGTTGAAGCCGCCGCCCGCCGGGCCGCCGGCGCGCGGGCCACGCGGGCCCTCGGCGCGGTTGCCGAAGTTGTCGTCGCGCGGCGCGCCCGGCTTGCCGAAGGGCTTGCCGCCCGGGCGCGGGTTGCGCGGGCCGCGCGGCTCGGCGCCCATGGGCGCGTTCGGATTGCGCTTGCCGCCCTTGGGCGCGTACGGACGGCCGGCGCCCGGGGCGCCGCGACCGCGGCCGCGGCCGGGCTTGTCTTCGCGGAAGGTGTCGAAGCGGCGCAGTTCGCGCGCCTCGTCGTCCACCGCGCCGTTCACGTAGCTGGCCTGCTTGCGGTCCTTGCCCACGCGGATCTCGGTGGGGCGCGACTTGCGCTGGCCGATCACCGGCTGCAGCGTCAGCACCGGCGGATTCTTCTCCAGCTGGAACTCGGCGCGCAGCTTTTCCACCGCCTCGGGCGACATTTCCTCGCAGTGGCCGCGCTTGAGCAGGCGCGGCAGGTGCACGCTGCCGTACTTCACGCGCTTGAGGCGGCTGACGTTGAAGTTCTGCGACTCCCACAGGCGGCGCACCTCGCGGTTGCGGCCTTCGGTCAGCACCACCTTGAACCAGGCGTGCGAATCGGAGCTGCCGATGCGCTCGATCTCGTCGAACTTGGCCGGGCCGTCGTCAAGCTGCACGCCCTTGGCCAGGCGGTTCACCACTTCGTCGGGCACTTCGCCATGGATGCGGCAGACGTATTCGCGGGCGATGCCGCTGGACGGATGCATCAGCGCGTTGGCCAGCTCGCCGTCGGTGGTCAGCAGCAGCAGGCCGGTGGTGTTGATGTCCAGGCGGCCCACGGCGATCCAGCGCGCGCCCTTCAGGCGCGGCAGCGATTCGAACACGGTGGGGCGGCCTTCGGGATCTTCGCGGGTGGTGACTTCGCCCTCGGGCTTGTTGTACAGCAGCACGCTGGCCGGCTCGGTCAGCGCGCTGGCCACGAACACCTTGCCGTCGAGCTCGATGCGGTCGCCGCCCTTCACCGACTGGCCGGTCTGCGCGACCACGCCGTTGACCTTCACCAGGCCCTGGGCGATGCGCTCTTCCAGCGCGCGCCGCGAGCCCAGGCCGGCCTGGGCGAGCACCTTGTGCAGGCGCTCTTCGACCTTGGCGGTGGCGGACTCGCTGCCCTTGAGTTTCAGGGACAGGGTTTTCTTGATCTTGTCGCTCATTGCTTGTGCTCCGGCTCGGCGGCATCGCCGGCCTCATCAGGGGTAGGGGCAGTCGTCGTCGCGACGGTGCCGTCGTTGTCTTGGTTGTCGTCGCCGACCAGGTGCCCTTCGCCGGCCGTGTCGTCGTCGTTGGAAATCAGGTGGCCTTCGCCGGCGATGTCGTCGTCTTCGCCTTCGTCGGTGTCGTCATCGGACGCCGCATCGAACTCGTCCTCCAGCGGCGCCGCCAGCGCGGCCTTGGCCACGCCCGACGGAATGTCGAACGGCAGCTGCGGGTCGAGCTCGGCGATGTCCTTGAGCTCGGCCAGGGGCGGCAGTTCGTCCAGGCTCTTGAGGCCGAAGTAGTCCAGGAAGGTCTTGGTGGTGCCGAACAGCTCGGGCCGGCCCGGCACGTCGCGGTGGCCGACCGAGCGGATCCATTCGCGCTCTTCCAGCATCTTGATCATGTTGGCGTTGACGCTGACGCCGCGGATCTGTTCGATTTCGCCGCGGGTGATCGGCTGGCGGTAGGCAATCAGCGCCAGGGTCTCGAGCGTGGCGCGGGTGTACTTGGTCTGGCGCTCGGTCCACAGGCGCGCCACCCAGGCGTGCACGCTGGCCTTGACCTGGAAGCGGAAGCCCGAGGCCACCTCCACCAGCTCCACGCTGCGGTCGGCGCTGGCGTCGCGCAGCTCGGCAATGGCCTGTTCGATCGCGCCCGGCGGGGCCTGTTCGTCTTCCGGGAACAGCCCGGCCAGCTGGGCCAGGGTGAGCGGCTGCGGCGCGGCCAGCAGGGCGGCTTCGACGATCTGTCGGATCAGGGTCGGGTCCATCGATGGGAAGTTTCCGGAATCAGGCGTCGGCATCGCTGCCGCCGTCGGAGGTGGGGGAAGGGAGTTCGATCTCGCCGTCGCGGTCGCCCGCGGCCAGCGACTTCACGTAGATCGGCGCCAGCGCCGGCGGCTTGGCGGTGTGCACGTCGGCGTGCGCGGGCGGGGCTTCCTGCACGATCTCGAGCAGCTGCTCCTTGGCCAGTTCCAGGATGGACAGGAAGGTGACCACCACGCCCAGCCGGCCCTCCTCGGCGTTGAACAGGCTTTCGAAGGCGTGGAACTTGCCGTCGCCCAGCCGTCCCAGCACGTCGCCCATGCGCTGGCGCACGCTGAGCGCCTCGCGCCGGATGGCGTGGTGGGTGAACAGGTCGGCGCGCTTGAGCACGTCGCGCAGGGCCAGCAGCATCTCGCGCAGGTCCACCGGCGGCGGCACCTTCACCGCGGCGCGCTCGGGCACATGGGCATGCACCACGTGGGTGTCGCGCTCCAGGCGGTGCAGGCCGTCGATGTCCTCGGCGGCCTTCTTGAACCGCTCGTACTCCTGCAGGCGGCGAACGAGCTCCGCGCGCGGGTCCGACTCCAGGCCCTCCTCGCTGGGCGGGCGCGGCAGCAGCATGCGCGACTTGATCTCGGCCAGGATCGCGGCCATGACCAGGTATTCGGCGGCCAGTTCGAAGCGCATGTCCTCCATCACGCCGATGTAGTCGACGTACTGGCGGGTGATCTCGGCCACCGGGATGTCCAGGATGTCCAGGTTCTGGCGGCGGATCAGGTAAAGCAGCAGGTCCAGCGGGCCCTCGAACGATTCGAGGATCACTTCCAGCGCATCGGGCGGGATGTACAGGTCCTGCGGCATCTGCAGCACCGGCTGGCCCTTGTAGACCGCCAGCGGCATTTCCTGCTGCTGCGGCTGCACCGGGAATGCCGGGTGCTCCGCTGGGTTCGCGGTGGGTTCGCTCATCAAAGGCTCATGCAATGGGTGTGGCTCGCTTGGAGCTGGCCCGCGGGGGCCGGTGTGGGGCAGGGCAACGGTGCTGCAGGGTCACGACGTCATGGCCGGGCCAGGTCGCTGGGTCACAGTGAAACGGGGTGGAACCCCTGGCGGACCACTTCGGGGGCGTCCCCGGTGCAATCCACCACGCTGGTGGGGCCGGGCTCGCAGTCCTCGGCGTCCAGCATCACATCCACCCAGCGCAGCCAGCGCTCGGCGACCACCTCGGCCTCGTGGCTTTCCGGCTCCACCTCGTCCGGCAGCAACAGGCTGGTTGACAGCAAGGGCTCGCCCATCGCTTCCAGCAGCGCCCGGGTGACCACGTGGTCGGGGAGGCGTATGCCGATGTCGCGGCGCTTGCTTCGGCCGCTGTTCTTGATGCGCTTGGGCAGGTCCGAGGAGGCCGGAAGGATGAACGTGCAGGGCCCCGGGGTCAGCGATCGCATCAGCCGGAAGGCCGGATCGTCGAGCCGGGCCAGGCGGCCGGCCTCACTCAATTGGCGACAGAGTAAGGTGAAAGGGTGCTTGCTGTCCAGTTCACGCAGGCGCTGGACCCGTTCCTCGGCGTCCTTCCCGTTCAGGCTCCAGGCCATGGCATAGCCCGCATCGGTGGGCACCAGGGCCAGGCCGCCGGCCTTGATCACCGCCGCCGCCTTGTCGATGAGGCGGGACTGCGGGTTGACTGGGTGCACCTGGAAGCGTTCTGCCATGGGGCGATTGTGCCTTGCCGCGCGCCTCCACGGCGACCCTCGCGCTGGCCGGGCCTGATGGGCTCGGCTACATTCTCGGGCGGAACACACCCGAAGGAATCACATTGCGCCACCTGATGCCGTACCTGTTGGGTTGCCTGGCCGCCGTCGCGCTGGCGCCGGCTTTCGCCGCCCCGCCCAAGGACGCCGTGGGCATCGCGCTGGAAGCGTTCCTGAAGAATGACCAGTTCCGGCAGATGGAGATATCGCCCGACGGCGAGCACTACGCCGCCACCGTGCCGCTGGACGACCGCACCGCGCTGGTCATTCTCAAGCGCTCCGACCTCAGCCGCGCCAACCAGGTGCTGCCCGAGGCCGAGCAGCACGTGACGTCGGTGGACTGGGTCAATCCAAAGGAGGTGGTGTTCACCATCTCGCTGCAGGCCGGCGCGCTGGCGGCGCCCATGTCCACCGGTTACCTGTACGCGGTGGACACGGCCCGCGGCCCGGCCAGGCGGCTCGGGCGGGAGTACATCCGCCTGCTGGACCCTTTGCGCGACGATGACCGCCATATCCTCGTCAGTCACTCCAGCGGCTCGGCGCGGGACCCGGTCTCGCGCCTGGACCTGGAGACGTCGAAGATCGAAGTCGAATACATGAAGCAGACCACGATGCGCGGTGCGACCTACCTGGTCGACAACGCCGGCGAGATCCGCTTCGCGATGGGCCACGTCGGCTACGAGATCAGGCCCACGCTGCAGCAGCGCGGCGAGGATGGCACCTGGGAGGAAATCCATTCCCAGGACGACGGCGAGCACCCGATGTACCTGTCGGGCTTTTCCGCCGACAACCGCACCGCGTACTTCATCGTCGAGGAAGAAAGCGGCCCGGACGGCTTCTACGCCTACGACATGGCCACCCGAAAGCGCCGCCTGCTCTCGCGGCACGAGCGCGTGGACGTCGGCCGCGAACTTTATTCACCGCTCACCGGCGCGCTGATCGCGCTGGAGTACTGGGACGGCCCGCCGACCCTGAAGGTGATCGAGCCCGACGACCCCTTCGTCGGTGAGCTGCAGAAGGTGGTGCGCGCCTTCCCCGGCGCCTACGTCAGCCCCACCTCCTACACGCGCGACGGCAAGGTCGGCATCTACTTGGTCAGCTCGGACGTGAACTCGGGCGATTTCTACCGCGTTGACCACAACACCGGCCAGGCCACTTACCTGGCCTCACGCAACCTCGCGCTGGACCCCGAGCGCCTGGCGCCGATGCGTAGCTTCCGTTTCAAGGCCCGCGATGGCCTGGAGCTGCACGGCCTGGTGACGGTGCCGCGTGCAGCGGCCGGCCGGCCGGCGCCGCTGGTGGTCATTCCGCACGGCGGTCCCAAGGGCGTGTTCGACAACTGGGGTTTCGACCGCGAGGTCCAGATGCTGGCGTCGCAGGGGTATGCCGTGCTGCAGGTCAACTTCCGCGGATCGGGCAACCGGGGGCGCGATTTCCGCGAGTCCGGCAACGGGGAGTGGGGCGCCAGGATGCAGGATGACGTCACCGACGCCACGCAGTGGGCGCTCCGGGAAGGCATCGCCGCGCCGGGACGCATCTGCCTTTACGGCGCTAGCTACGGCGCCTATTCCGCGATGATGGGGCTGGTGCGCGAGCCCGCGCTTTACGCCTGCGGCATCGGCAACCTGGGTGTATACGACCTGGCGCGCATGTACCGCAGCGAGCGCCGCTTCCGCGACAACAAGGACTACTTCGACCAAGCCCTGGGCGACGTCGACCTGGACGCCATTTCCCCCGTGCGCCTGGCCAGCCGCATCCGGGTGCCGGTGCTGCTGGGGGCGGGCGAACTCGATTACACCGCGCCCGTGGGGCAGACCAGGAGCATGAACGCGGCGCTGGAACTCGCCGGTGTGCCGGTGGAGATGGCGGTCTATCCGCGCGAAGCCCACGGCTACTACAAGTACGAAAACCGCCTCGACTGGGCTACCCGCGTGCTGGCCCATCTCGACAAGACCATCGGCGCCGGCGCGAAGCCCGCGCCCGCCGCGCCCTGAGGAGAATTTCCATGTGGTACCTGATCCACGGCATCGACCATCCCAACTCGCTCGAAGGCCGCAAGGCCGCGCGCCCCGCACACCTGGCGCGGCTCGAGGCGCTGCGCGATGCCGGCCGGCTCAAGCTGGCCGGCCCGCTGCCGGCCATTGATGCCGAGGACCCGGGCCCGGCCGGATTCACCGGCAGCGTCATGGTGGCCGAGTTCGGCTCGCTGGCCGAAGCCCGCGCCTGGGCCGACGAAGATCCCTACCTGGCGGCGGGCGTTTATGCCCGCGTGGACGTCAGCCCGTTCCGCCTGGTGTTGCCATGAGCCTGGCGCGCGAACAGCGCCCGGTGGCGATTCGCGCCGCGCTCGAAGCCGCACTGGCGCCGGTGTCGCTGGAGGTGGTGGACGAGAGCCACAAGCACGCCGGCCACGCCGGGGCCCGCGACGGGCGCGGCCACTTCGCGGTCAGCATCACCAGCGAGGCCTTCGCCGGCCTGGCGCCGCTGGCGCGCCATCGCAGGGTGTACGCCGCGCTGGGCGACCTGATGACCACCGACATCCACGCCCTGTCCATCCATGCCCGCACCCCGGCCGAGGCCTGAGCGGGGCGGGGAGGCCGGCAGGGCCGCTGCTATACTGGCCCACGGCCGCGTGCCGGGCACCACGCTCCGCCAATGGAATCAATCACTTGGCGTGAGGCTTGGGCCCGCCCGCGAGCTTCCCATCGACCCTGCAACGGGGCGCCCCCGGCGCTCCGTGGCCGGCGACCACTGGCCGGCTGCTTGAGAAGAACAACGAATGCGCCTTTCCACCATCAAGCTGTCCGGATTCAAATCCTTCGTTGACCCGACGGTGCTGCACCTGCCGACCAACATGACCGGCGTGGTCGGTCCCAACGGCTGCGGCAAGTCCAACATCATCGACGCCGTGCGCTGGGTGATGGGCGAGAGCTCGGCCAGCCGCCTGCGCGGCGATTCGCTCACCGACGTCATCTTCTCCGGCTCGTCCACCCGCAAGCCGGTCAGCCAGGCCCAGGTGGAACTGGTGTTCGACAACTCCGAGGGCAGCATCGGCGGCGAGTACGCCCGCTATGCCGAGATCTCGGTCAAGCGCATGGTCAGCCGCGACGGCCAGTCGAACTACTACCTCAACGGCGCCCGCTGCCGCCGCCGCGACATCACCGACCTTTTCCTGGGCACCGGTCTTGGCGCGCGCAGCTACTCGATCATCGAGCAGGGCATGATCAGCCAGATCATCGAGGCCCGGCCCGAAGACCTGCGCGTGTACCTGGAGGAAGCCGCCGGCATCTCCAAGTACAAGGAGCGCCGCAAGGAAACCGAATCGCGCATCAAGGCCACCCGCGAGAACCTCGACCGCCTCAACGACCTGCGCGAGGAAGTGGACAAGCAGCTCGAGCACCTCAAGCGCCAGGCCCGCGCCGCCGAGCAGTACCAGGCCCTGCAGGCCGAGCGCCTGAACAAGGACGCGCAGCTCAAGGCGCTGGAGTTCCGCCGCTTCGACACCGACCTCAAGGCCCTGCACGAAACCCTGACCCAGGACGAGATCAGGCTGCAGGCCCTGCTGGCCGACCAGCGCCAGGCCGAGGCCCAGATCGAGGCCTGCCGCAGCCAGCACGGCGAAGCCAGCGAGCGCCTGGGCAAGGCCCAGGCCGAGGTCTACCGCGTGGGCGGCGAACTGGCCCGCATCGAACAGCAGATCCAGCACCAGCGCGAACTGCGCCAGCGCCTGGAAACCGCGCGCGCCGAAGCCGACGCCGCGTTTGCCCAGGTGGGCGAGCACATCAGCGGCGACGAGCGCCAGCTGGCCGAACTGCACAACGCCATCGCCGCGGCCGACCCCAGGCTTGAAGCGCTGCGCGCCGAAGACGCCGGCCGCCAGGACGGCCTGCGCGCCGCCGAGGCGGCGCTGCAGGACTGGCAGCAGCGCTGGGACACCTACGCCAAGGCGCAGGCCGAGGCCGCGCGCTGGGCCGAGGTCGAGCGCACCAAGATCGAATACCTCGAAAAGCAGGCGCTCGACGCCGGCCGCCGCCGCGAGGCGCTGGCCAACGAGCGCGGCACGCTCGACACCAGTGCGCTCACCGAAGCCCTGGCCCGCATGGTGCAGGACCACGACGCACAGAAGTCCGGCCTCGACGGCCTGGGCGCCGTGCTGGAACAGCGCAAGGGCGCGCTCACCGCGCTGCAGGAACAGCAGCGCCAGCAGCAGGCCGAACTGGCGGACGTGCGCAAGCAGGGCCAGGCCGCGCGCGGCCGCCTGTCGTCGCTCGAGGCGCTGCAGCACGCCGCGCTGGGCCAGGAAAAGAACGTCGCGCTCGACTGGCTCAAGGCCAACGGCATCGCCGACAACGCCCGCCTGGGCGAGTCGCTGCAGGTCGAGGCCGGCTGGGAAACCGCGGTGGAAACCGTGCTGGGCAGCCTGCTTGAAGCCGTCACCGTGGACGCGCCGTCGGAATGGCTGGACGCGCTGGCCAGCCTGTCGCAGGGCCGCGTGGCCCTGGTCAGCGCCAGCGACGAAGCGGTGGACGTGCCCGCCGGTTCGCTGGCCGCGAAAGTGCAGGGCCCGGCGGCCATCCGCCGCCTGCTGGCCGGCATCCGCGCCGTGGAAGGCGCGGCCGATGCGCGCGCCGTGCGCCTGGCCGACGGCGAAGCGGTGATCACCCGCACCGGCGAATGGCTCGGCGCCGGCTGGCTGCGCGTGCTGCGCAGCGGCGAGGCGCAGCAGGGCGCGCTGGGCCGCGAGCGCGAAATCCAGTCGCTGCGCGCCGACATCGACGCGCTGGCGAAGAAGGAACAGGCCATCAACGAGGGCCTCACCTCGATGCGCGACCGGCTGCTGGAAGCCGAGCAGCACCGCGAGGACGCGCAGCGCTCGCTGTACCTGGCGCACCGCAGCGTGTCCGAACTGGCCGGCCAGCTGCAGGGCCAGCAGGGCCGGCTGGAATCGGCGCAGGCGCGCGTGGCGCGCATTGACGGCGAGCTGTCCACCCTGGGCACCACGCTGGACGAATCGCAGGCCAACGCCCGCGAAGCGCGCGGCCGCCTGGAGCAGGCCGTGGGCAAGATGGGCGACTACGAAGCCGAGCGCCAGCGCCTGGACGCCGAGCGCCGCAGCTTCGGCGAACAGCGCGACGCCGCCCGCAACGCCGCCCGCGAAGCCCGCGACGCCGCGCACCAGCTGGCGCTGACGCTGGAATCGCAGCGCGCCCGCGTGATCGCGCTCAGCCAGTCGCTGGCCCGCATGGGCAGCCAGAAGGCCCAGCTCGAAGTGCGCCTGAACGAACTCGTGGCCCAGCTGGCCGACGGCGACGCGCCGGTGGTGGCGCTGCAGGCCGAGCGCCAGGCCGCGCTCGACCAGCGCGTGATCGTCGAGAAGGACCTGGCCGCCGCGCGCTCGTCGCTGGACGGCATCGAAAGCGAAATGCGCGGCTACGAACAAACCCGCCAGCAGCGCGACCAGCAGGCCCTGGCCCAGCGCGAGGCCATCGCCGGCAAGCGCATGGAGGAACAGGCCCTGGCCCTGCGCGCGGGCCAGCTGTCCGAGGCCATCGCGTCGGCCGGGCTGGTGCTGGAAGACGTGCTGCAGGCGCTGCCCGAGAAGGCCGACTTCGACGGCTGGCAGAAGACGCTGGCCGACATCGAGGCCAAGATGCGCCGCCTCGAGCCGGTGAACCTGGCCGCCATCCAGGAATACGGCGAACAGAGCGAGCGCAAGACCTACCTCGACGCCCAGAACAACGACCTCACCTCGGCCCTGGACACGCTGGAAGCGGCGATCAAGAAGATTGACCGCGAAACCCGCGGCCGCTTCAAGGAAACCTTCGACCGCGTCAACGCCGGCGTGCAGGAACTCTACCCGCGCCTGTTCGGCGGCGGCCACGCCTACCTCGAGCTCACCGGCGAAGACCTGCTCGACACCGGCGTGTCCATCATGGCGCGCCCGCCGGGCAAGCGCGTGAGCAACATCTCGCTGCTTTCGGGCGGCGAGAAGGCGCTGACCGCGGTGGCCCTGGTGTTCGCGATCTTCCGGCTCAACCCGGCGCCGTTCTGCCTGCTCGACGAGGTGGACGCGCCGCTGGACGAGGCCAACGTCGGCCGCTTCAGCGCCATGGTCACCGAGATGAGCGAGAAGGTGCAGTTCCTGTTCGTGACCCACAACAAGGCCACGATGGAAGCGGCCAAGCAGCTCTCGGGCGTCACCATGCGCGAGCCCGGCTGCAGCCGCCTGGTGTCGGTGGACCTGGCCGAGGCCTCGCGCCTGGTCGGCGCCGCCTGACCGCGCCGCGGAATTCGGGCATCATTTCACGGCGGGCCGCAGACGCGGCCTGACCGAAAACAGGGAGACGCACCATGCTCGACGGACTCAGCGAAACCGCACTGCTGCGCATCGCCATCGGCGTCGCGGCGGTGGTCCTTTTCGCCGTCATCCTGTTCACGAGCCGCAAGAAGCCCGAGCAGGGCAAGCGCAACGCCGGCGCCCGCCAGGAGGCCAGCGGCCCGCGCCAGGAGCCGACGCTGCGCGAAATACTGCAGTCCGACGCCGAGACCGGCGACCAGGCCGCGGCCATCGCCGATTCCGAACTCGACCTGCTGGAAAAGACCCTCGCCGGTGAATCCGTGCCCGACCGCCGTCCCGCCCCGGCGCCCACCGCCGGCGCCCGCCCGGACGAGAATTTCGACAAGGTGGTGAGCGTGTTCCTGGCCGCGCGCGCGGGCCAGACGCTGCAGGGCCCCGACCTGGTGGTGGCCGCCGAGAAGGCCGGCCTGGTCTACGGCCACCAGAACATCTTCCACCGCCTGGTGGACAACCATCCCGAGCACGGCCCCATCTTCAGCGTGGCCAACCTGGTGAAGCCGGGCTGGTTCGACATGGCCACCATCCAGGACCTGCGCACGCCGGGCATCAGCTTCTTCATGGCGCTGCCGGGCCCGATGTCGGCGCTCGACGCCTGGGACGCCATGCTGCCCACGGCCCAGCGCATGGCCGAACTGCTCGACGGCGTGCTGCTGGACGAAGAGCGCAACGCCCTGGGCCGCCAGCGCATCGCCCACATCCGCGAAGACCTGCGCAACTACGACCGCAAGCAGCAGAAGTGGGACCTGCGCACCACCCGCTGAGGCCCCCGGCATGACTCCCGCCGCCGCGCGCGCCGCCGAACTGCGGCGCCTCCTGGAAGACGCCAATCACCGCTACCACGTGCTCGACGACCCGGCCATCCCGGACGCCGAGTACGACGCGCTGCTGCGCGAACTGCAGGCCCTCGAGGCCGCGCACCCCGGGCTGGCCACCCCGGATTCACCGACCCAGCGCGTCGGCGCGGCGGTGCTGCCCGGCTTCGACCAGGTGGTGCATGAACTGCCGATGCTGTCGCTCAACAACGCCTTCAGCGACGGGGAAGTGCACGAGTTCGTGCAGCGCATCGTGAAGCAGCTGGGCGACGAGGCGCCGGCGTTCTCGGTTGAGCCCAAGCTCGACGGCCTGGCCATCAGCCTGCGCTACGAGTACGGCGTGTTCGTGCGCGGCGCCACGCGCGGGGATGGCGCCACCGGCGAAGACGTGACGGCGAACTTGCGCACGATCCGGGCGATTCCGCTGCGGCTGCAGGAGGAAGGCTTCGGGCCTGAAGGCCCTCCCACGGTGCTGGAAGTGCGGGGCGAGGTGTACATGCCGCGCGCTGGCTTCGAGGCCTACAACGCCCGCATGCGTGCCACCGGCGGCAAGGTGCTGGCCAACCCGCGCAACGGCGCGGCCGGTTCGCTGCGCCAGCTCGACCCGCGGCTGGCGGCCGCGCGTCCGTTGAGCTTCTACGCCTATGGCCTGGGCGCCACCGAAGGATGGGCGCTGCCGCCCCGGCACTCGCAGATGCTGCAGGCGCTGCGCGGCATGGGCTTCCCGGTGTCGCCCGAGGTGTCGGTGGCGCGCGGCGCGCAGGGCCTGCTCGATTATTACGCGGCCATCGGCGCCCGCCGCGACGCGCTTGCTTACGACATTGACGGCGTGGTCTACAAGCTCGACGACCACGGCCAGCAGAAGGCCATGGGCTTCGTGTCGCGCGCGCCGCGCTGGGCCATCGCGCACAAGTTCCCGGCGCAGGAACAGCTCACCACCGTCGAGGCCATCGAGGTGCAGGTCGGCCGCACCGGCGCGCTCACGCCGGTGGCCCGCCTGGCGCCGGTGCAGGTGGCCGGCGTGGTGGTGACCAACGCCACGCTGCACAACGCCGACCAGATTGCCCGGCTGGACGTGCGCGTGGGCGACACGGTGATCGTGCGCCGCGCCGGCGACGTCATTCCCGAAGTGGTGCGCGTGGTGGACGACAAGCGGCCGCTCGACGCCGCCGGCCAGCCGCTGCATGCGCCCTTCGAGTTCCCTTCCGCGTGCCCGGCCTGCGGTTCGCACACCGAGGCGGTGCGCAAGGTGCTCCGGCAAACCAAGGCCGGCGGCATCGAGTACGCCGAAGGCGCCGCCATGGTCTGCACCGGCGGCCTGTTCTGCCCGGCGCAGCGCAAGCAGGCGCTGATCCACTTCGCCTCGCGCCGCGCGATGGACATCGAAGGCCTGGGCGAGAGCTTCATCGAGGCGCTGGTGGACTTTGGCTACGTGCGCACGGTGGCCGACCTCTATGCGCTTTCGCTGGACGATTTCCTGGCCATGAAGCGCCGCGCCGACGAACGCGACGGCACCGTGCCCGAGACCGTCAAGGCCGGCAAGGTGGCCACCCGCTGGGCCGAGAACCTCGTGCAGGCCATCGCCGCCAGCAAGGCCACCACGCTCGAGCGACTGCTGTTCGCGCTGGGCATCCGCGACGTGGGCGAGTCCACCGCGCGCACGCTGGCCCGCCACTTCGGCGCGCTGGCGCCGATCATGGATGCCGACGAGGCCACGCTGTGCGAAGTGCCCGACGTCGGCCCGGTGGTGGCGGCGCGCATCGCCGGTTTCTTCGCCGAGGCCCACAACCGCGACGTGGTGCAAGCGCTGCGGGCGGCGGGCGTCACCTGGCCCGAAGGCGCGCCGCAGCGCTCGGCCGAAGGTCCGCTGGCCGGCCAGACGGTCGTCCTCACCGGCGCCCTCTCGGCGATGGGCCGCGACGAG
Organism: Arenimonas sp.; assembly: GCA_035433005.1. GTDB lineage: Bacteria > Pseudomonadota > Gammaproteobacteria > Xanthomonadales > Xanthomonadaceae > Arenimonas. The sequence goes on from DAORUD010000036.1 coordinate 18,297, forward strand.
GCCGGCGATCGCCTGCAGGCCCTGGGCGCGAAGGTGGCGGGCAGCGTGTCGAAGAAAACCAGCTTCGTGGTGGCGGGCGAGGCGGCCGGTTCCAAGCTGGAAAAAGCCCTGGCGCTGGGCGTCGAGGTCTGGGACGAGGCGCGCCTGCTGGACTTCCTGAACGCCCACCCGGCCGAGTGACGCCGGCGCGTCCGTGGGTGCCGCTCCGGGCGTAAAGTAGCTGCATGAAAGACTGGAAACCCACCGCCAACCTCAAGGCCCTGCGCCTGCGCGCCGATCTGTATGCGCTCGTGCGGCGATTCTTTGCCGAGCGCGGCGTGCTGGAAGTCGAGACCCCGGTGCTGTCGGCGGCCGGCAACACCGACCCGAACATCGAAAGCTTCGCGCTGCGCTTCGACGGGCCACGCACGGCGGGCGAGGCCACGCGCTGGCTGCGCACCTCGCCCGAGTTCCCGCTCAAGCGCCTGCTGGCTGCGGGCGTGGGCGACTGCTACGAGCTGGGCCGCGTGTTCCGCAACGGCGAGGCCGGCAAGCGCCACAACCCCGAGTTCACCATGCTCGAGTGGTACCGCGTGGGCATGGACCACCACCAGCTGATGGACGAAGTGTCGGAGCTGCTGAAGTCGGCGCTCACGCTGGCCGGCCGCCGCGCCACCGTGCGCGACACCAGCTTCCGCCAGCTCTACCAGGACAAGTTCGGATTCGACCCGCTGCTGGCGCCGGAGGAGGAGCTGCGCTCGCCGCTGCAGGTGTACGGCATCGACCCCGCCGGCCTCACCCGCGACGACTGGCTGGACCTGCTGATGACCCATCTCATCCAGCCCACCATTCCCAACAACCGCATCCTGCTGGTGTACGACTACCCGGCCAGCCAGTGCGCGCTGGCGCGCGTGCGCGCCGGTGATCCGCCGGTGGCCGAGCGCTTCGAGGTGTTCCTGGGCCCGCTGGAAATCGCCAACGGCTACCACGAGCTCAACGATGCGCTGGAACAGCGCCAGCGCTTCGAGGCCGACCTGGCCCGCCGCCGCGCCCGCAGCGCCGCCACGCCGGCCATGGACGAGCGCCTGCTGGCCGGCCTGCCCAAGCTGCCGGCCTGCGCCGGCGTGGCCCTGGGCGTGGACCGCCTGCTGATGGCCTTGATGGGCACGGAAAAAATCTCGGACGTGGTGGCGTTCCCGTTCGACAGGGCATGAACGGGCGCTAAGCGGCGCTGCAGGGCGGGGGCCGGGTTTGCCGCGTATTCATCCTCTCCCCCCTAGATTGCGGGGCGTGCGGCCAGCCGGCCGACGCCAAGGAGCCTTCGCCATGTCACGTTTCCTGTTCGCCCTGCTGGCCCTCGCCGCCGCCGCGCTGCCGCTGTCGGCGTCCGCGGATTCCCGCTACGGTTACGACGACCGCTACGGTTACGACGACGACTACCGCGGCGGCGCACAGGTGCGCTGCAGCTCCCGTGACGATCGCCCGAGCTACTGCAACGTGGACACCCGCGGCGGCGTGCGCCTGGTGCGCCAGGAGTCGCGCTCGCCCTGCATCCAGGGCCGCACCTGGGGCTACGACCACCGCGGCATCTGGGTGGCCAACGGCTGCCGCGCGCGCTTCCAGCTGGGCGGTGGCTACGGCCCGGGCTACGGCGGCCGCGGCCGTGACGATGGCTACGGTTACAGCTACGGCAGCGGCGGCGGCTATGCCGCGCAGGTGATCCGCTGCGAGTCGCACGACGGTCGCCAGCGCTTCTGCCGCGTGCCCGGCGGCCTGCGCGACGCGCAGATCGTGCGGCGCCTGAGCGACACCCGCTGCCAGCAGGGCTACAACTGGGGCTTCCAGCGCGACGGCATCTGGGTTGATCGCGGCTGCCGCGCCGAGTTCAGCGTTTACTGATCCTCGCCCGCGTGCGGAACGAAGCCCGGCCTTGTGCCGGGCTTCGTCGTTTCAGGGCTTCACGCGCTTGCGCGCGGCAGGCTTCCTGGTCGCGGGCGGGTTGCCGGACGGCTTGCGGGCGGGGGCCTTGCGCGCCGCGGCCTTGCGCGCCGGTGTCGCGGCCGGCGGCGACACCACGCTGCCGATCTGCCGCGCCAGCGCGCTGGCCAGCTTGAGCGGGGGCAGGGCCAGCGACAGCGCCTCGGTGCTCCAGTCGCGCAGCTTGGAAGGCGCGAGGTTCAGCGCGCCGGCCAGCGGCGCCGGCAGCCAGTCGGCCCCGGCCTTGCGCAGGCGGCAGACGCTGTCGGCGTAGCGGCCCGCGGCCCAGGTGGCCGCCACCGCGCGCACGGTGGCGGTCACCAGCGGTTCGAGCGGCGTGTAGCGCATCAGCGGCGTGCTCACCGCGACGGGCAGCCAGCCGTTGAGCAGGGAGCGCAGGCCCTCGCGGGTGGCCAGCGGGCTGAGCACCGCCTGGGTTTGCGCCACGGCCAGCACGCCTTCCACTTCCCATCCGGCGGGCTTGAGCTTGTAGCTGAGGTAAATGGCCTGCACCAGCTTGCGCTGGATGTCCTCGGCCGATTCGCTGCTGCCGGCGCGCCGTATCGTCACCGGCAGGAAAGGCTTGAGCAGCGGCACCCGGTCCAGCCCCACCTGCAGCGCGGCGCCGGCGCCGGCCTTGACGCAGGCCGCGTGCAGCATGGGTTCGATGCCGGCGTCCAGGGCA
>DAORUD010000037.1:0-20839 GCA_035433005.1 Arenimonas sp.
CCGGCCACCCGGTGGACGCCGCGGGCGGCGAAGTGGAGGCCACGGCGTGGGCGTATGCCGCCACGGTGGCGCTGGGCCTGGACCCGGCGGTGCTGTTCCACGATGGCGGTTACCATGGAAAATCCGCCGGGCTGCGCATGACGTTTGCGCTCGGCGTGTATCCCGGCGCCAAGGGCCTGGCCGATGCCGGCATGACCCTGGTCGGCGAGACCGCGCGGCAGGCCGGCGTGCCGCCCTACCCACACCTGCTGCACTGGCTTCGTGAATGAGCCCCCGGGAGACGACCATGGACAAGACCGTTTCGGACATCGGCCAGATTGCGGTCACGGTGAGTGATGTCGCGAAGGCATTGGCGTTCTACCGCGACGCGCTGGGGCTGGCGTTCCTGTTCAGCCCGGCGCCCACGCTGGCCTTCCTGCAGGCGGGCACGGTGCGCCTGATGCTCAGCACGCCGCAGGGCGTGGGCACGGTGGGCGGCAACTCGGTGCTCTACTTCAAGGTGGCCGACATCGAGGCGGTGTTCGCCACCATCGTGGCGCGCGGGGCGGCGCAGGAGCGCGCGCCGCAGCTGGCCGCGCGCTTGCCCGACCACGAACTGTGGATCGGCTTCGTCCGCGACCCGGACGGCAACCTGGTGGGCCTGATGGAAGAGAAGCGCTGACCGGCCCCTGCGGCCGGCTGTCGCCTTGCCGCTGTTCGACGTAACCTGACCGCGTCCCCACCATGGAAACGCCGCCGATGAACAATCTGCGTGGCCTGCTGCTGGCCTTCGCGATGCCTTTCGCACTGTCCGCCGCCGCGGCCGATGCCGCGTTCGACGTCAACCTCGCCCTGGCGCGGCAGAACCTGGCCACGGAGGAAGGTGCCGCCTTTGACCGCGAGATGGGCATGGCGATGATGGCCATCCCCGCGGCCACCGAAGCGGTGGCCGCCTGCCAGCGCGCGCATCCCGGCCACCACGAGTTGCAGGGCTACTTCCACTTCACCAGCGCCACCGACTACCGGCTGGTGTTGGCGCCCCAAAGCCCGTTCGCCGATTGCCTGGCCAGGGCGCTGCAAGGCCGCGCCGTACCCGCCCCACCCAGCCTGCCCTGGTTCAACCACTTCACCTTCCGCACCCAGGGGCCGGCGCCGTGACGCCCTCCCCGCTCGCCGCCTGGCACCAGATCGTCCGCGAAGGCAACGGCAGCGGCGTCGCCGCGCTGCTGGCCGACGACGTGGTTTTCCATTCACCGGTGGTGCACACGCCGCAGGTCGGCAAGCGCATCACCACGCACTACCTGATGGCCGCCGTGCAGGTGTTCTTCAACCCCAGCTTCCGCTACGTGCGCGAAGTGGTGGGCGAGCGCGACGCGGTGCTGGAATTCGAAACCGTGATCGACGGCATCACCGTGAACGGCGTGGACATGATGGCGTGGAACGACGACGGCCTGGTCACCTCGTTCAAGGTGATGGTGCGGCCGCTCAAGGCCATTCAGCTGATCCATGAAAAGATGGGCGCCATGCTGCAGTCGGCCCGCTAAGCCACACCGCCGGAGGAGAACGCCATGTTCCTGATCGCCGCCCTACTGCTCCAGGTGGCCACGCCCGTCTACGTGGACCCGGATGACCGCGTCATTCATCGCGCCAGCGAACTCGATGCCTGGTGCCGTTCCGAAGCCGAGGCGCGCATGGTGGCGCAGGACAAGACGACCTATGGCTGGACGTCGTCGCAGCTGTCGCGCGGCAACGTGCTGCACGTCGAGGGCAAGCTGCGCATCCAGGGCGCCGACGTGGCGGTGCACTGCCGCATCGTGCGGGGCGCGCGCCTTCGCCATGCGTCCATCGACTTCCAGGCGCCCTGACCCGTCGTGGCCCATGCCCCCCGCGTCGGCGTGGCCGTGATCGTGGTGCGCGACGGCCGCGTGCTGCTGGGCCAGCGCCTGGGCGCGCACGGCGAAGGCACGTGGGCGCTGCCGGGCGGGCACCTGGAGTTCGGCGAAACCATCGAAGGCTGCGCGGGCCGCGAGCTGGCCGAGGAAACCGGGCTGCAGGCCGATGCGTTCACGCCCGGGCCATTCACCAACAACGTGCTGGCCGCGAAAGGCCTGCACTACGTGACGCTGTTCATGCTGGCGCACGCCGCGCGCGGCGAACCGGCGCGGCTTGAGCCGGAGAAATGCGCGGGCTGGCAATGGTTCGCGTGGTCGGCGCTGCCGTCGCCGCTGTTCTCGCCGCTGGCGTCGCTGCAGGCTTCGGGCTTCGTGCCGCCGGGCGCCGCATGACCGCGCCGCGCGACCGCCTGATCCGCAGCTGGACCGGCAACGCCGCGGCGTGGACCGCCGCGGTGCGCGACGGCCGCATCGAAAGCCGGCGCCTGGCCACCGACGCCGCCATCCTCGATGCGCTGCGGGCGCTGCGCCCGGCGCGCGTGCTGGACGTGGGCTGCGGCGAAGGCTGGCTGTGCCGCGCCCTGGCCGCGCACGGCATCGAAGCGGTGGGCATTGACGTGTCGGCGCCGCTGGTGGACGCCGCGCGCGCGGCGGGCAGCGGCCGCTTCGAAGTGCTGCCCTATGCCGGACTGGCCGATGCCGCGCGGCGGCTGGGCAGCTTCGACGCGCTGGCGTGCAACTTCGCGCTGCTGGAGGAAGACATCGTGCCGATGCTGCGCGACCTGCACGTCCTGCTGGCACCCGGCGGCCACCTCGTGATCCAGACCGTGCACCCGTGGACCGCCTGCGGCGACGAGGCCTATCGCGACGGCTGGCGGCTGGAGGACTTCGCCGCGTTCGGCGACCAGGCCTTCCCCGAGCCGATGCCGTGGTACTTCCGCACGCTGGCCACCTGGCTGGCGAACCTGGACGACGCCGGCTACCGCGTGGACCGCCTGCGCGAACCCGCGCATCCCGGGACCGCGCGCCCGCTGTCGCTGCTGCTGGAAGCGCGCGCGGCCGCGGCCTAGCCGCAGGCCGGCCGCCTCAGCCGCCGGCGGGCGCCTTCGCCGCGACGGTGCGGCGCTGCCGCTTGAGCTGGGCCAGTGCGCTGGCGATGGCGCCGTCGCCTTCGATCACTTCGCCGCGGCCGATGCCGCCGGTTACTTCGTCGTCGCCGGTCAGGTGGCCCGGCAGGTCCTGTTCGCTGGGGCCGCCGGCGGCTTCGCCGCGCAGCACGATGTCGGGGCGGATGCCGCTGGCCTGGATGGACTTGCCGCTGGGCGTGTAATAGCGCGCGGTGGTGAGCTTCACCGAATCGCCGTTCTCCAGCGGCACCACGGTCTGCACCGAGCCCTTGCCGAAGGTGCGGCTGCCCATCACCAGCGCGCGCTTGTGGTCGCGCAGGGCGCCGGCCAGCACTTCAGCCGCGCTGGCGGTGCCCGCGTCCACCAGCACCACCACCGGCGCGCCGGCAATGGCGTCGCCGGACTTGGCGTGGAAGCTGGCGTTGGAATACGCAAGCCGGCCCTTGGTGCGCACGATCAGGCCCTGGTCGAGCAGCGCGTCGGCCGCTTCCACCGCGGCGTTGAGCAGGCCGCCGGGATTGCTGCGCAGGTCCAGCACCAGGCCCGACAGGCCGCCTGCGGATTTGGCCGCCAGCGCGGTGAGCTGGCGCTTCACCTGCGGGCCGGTGTCGGCCTGGAAGGTGCTGATGCGCAGGTAGCCGAAACCCGGCTCGAGCATGCGGCTGCTGACGCTGGTGATGCGGATGGTTTCGCGGGTGACCACCAGGTCGCGCGGCGCCGGTTCGCCCGGGCGCAGGAAAGTGAGCGTGACTTTGGTGCCCGGCTTGCCGCGCAGCTCGCGGCTGGCGGCATCGGCGCCGCGCGTGGCCAGCACCTGGCCGTTCACCGCAATGATGGTGTCGCCGGCGCGCAGGCCGGCGCGCTGGGCCGGCGTGCCGTCGATGGCGCCTACCACCATCAGGCTGCGGTCGGGGCGCTGTTCGATTTCCACGCCGATGCCGGAGTAGGCGCCTTCGGTCTGTTCCAGCAGGTCCTGCGCTTCATCCTTCTCGAGGTAGGCGCTGTGCGGGTCGAGGTCGGCCAGCAGGCCGCGCAGTGCGGCCTTCATCAGGGCTTCGTCGTTGAGCGGCTCGACGTAGGCGTCCTGGATGGCGCGGTATACCGACACGTAGCGCTGGATTTCAGCCAGCGGCACGGTGCGCGGCGTGGCCTCGGCCGCGTCGGGATTCACCGGCGACAGCGTGTCGTCGGCCAGGGCCACGGCAGGCAGGGCCAGGCAGAGCAGCAGCGGGAAGATAGGGCGCATCGAGCGATTATGCGCCAGTGGCTGACCCTGTTGGAGGGCCTTCAGGCCCGATGCTCCCCGGCCAGGAGCATCGGGCCTGAAGGCCCTCCCACAGGGTCAGGGGCGCAGCCACGGCTTGGGATCTTGCGGCTGGCCGTTGCGGCGCAGTTCGAAGTACAGCGCCGGGCGACCCTGGCCGCCGGAGCTGCCCACGGTGGCCAGCGGCTCGCCGGCGCGCACCCAGTCGCCCACGTCCTTGAGCAGGGCGTCGTTGAAGGCGTACAGGCTCATCCAGCCGTCGCCGTGGTCAACGATGGTCAGCAGGCCGTAGCCCTTGAGCCAGTCCGAATACGCCACGCGGCCCGGGGCCACGGCGCGCACTTCGGCGCCGGCGGTACCGGCGATCAGCAGGCCGTCGCTGGTGCGGCCATCGGGCAGGCGGCCGCCGAACGCCGCCAGTGCGCTGCCGGCCAGCGGCCGGCCCAGCTGGCCGCGGCGGGTGGCGAAGGGGCGGTTGTCGTCCACCTGGCGCGGGATGTCGGCCACGGCGTCGCGCAGCTGTTCAAGCAGGCGCACCACGGATTTTTCATCGCGGCCCAGCGCGGCCAGGCGGGCGGTGCGGTCCTTGAAGCGCTTCTCCAGCTCGGCCAGCACGCCGGCGCGCTCGGTGCGCTGGGTTTCGAGCGCGGCCAGGCCGGCCTGCTGCGCCAGCCTTGCGGCTTCCAGCACCTGGCGCTGGTCAATGATCTGCTGGGCGACGGTGGCCAGCTGCTGCAGTTCGGCCAACAGGCCGGCGATGCGCTGCTGGCGGTCGTTCTGGAAGTAGCGGTGGTAGGCCAGCACGCGGGCCAGGTCGCTCATCCTGTCTTGGGCCAGCAGCAGCTTGAGCTGTTCGTGGCGGCCCAGGGCGTAGGCCGAGCGCACCAGCGTGGCCAGCGCCTCGCGCTGGTCGGACAGGCCGGCTTCCAGCGCGAGCTTCTGTTCCTCGAGCTTCTGCAGCTCGATTTCCTGGGTGGCGATGCCCGCTTCGGTCTGGCGCAGGCTGCGCACCGCGTCGCTCACCCTGGCGTCGGCCTCGCGCAGGCCCTGGGTGGCTTCGCCGCGCTCGCCTTCGAGTTCGCGCTGTTCGGTGGCCATTGCCTTGATCTGGGCGCGCAGCGCGTCGAGCTGCTTCTGCGCGGCGGCTTCCTTCTTCGCGCGCTCGGGCGCCGACTGCGCGTGCGCGCCCGGCGCCGCGCACAGCAGCGCCACCAGCAGGCACGCGGCGAAGCGCATCAAGCCAGCTGCACCAGCGAGCGGCCGGTCATGTCCGGCGGCGCCGGCAGGCCGATCAGCGCCAGCACCGTCGGCGCGATGTCGCGCAGGGCGCCGCCGCGACGCAGGGTGGCCTGGCGGCCCACGTACACCAGCGGCACCGGGCCGACGGTGTGCGAGGTGTGCGGCTCGCCCGTTTCCGGGTCGCGCATCATCTCGACGTTGCCGTGGTCGGCGGTGACGATCATTTCGCCGCCCACGCTTTCCAGCGCGGCGCGAATGGCGCCCAGCGCGTCGTCCACGGCTTCGGCGGCCTTCACCGCAGCGGCCAGGATGCCGCTGTGGCCCACCATGTCGGGGTTGGCGATGTTGCACAGGATGACGTCGTGCCTGCGCGCGCGGATGTCGGCGGTGAGGCGGGCGGTCAGCTGGGGCAGGTTCATCTCCGGCTGCAGGTCGTAGGTGGCGACCTGGGGCGAGGGAATCATCGCGCGCTCCTCGCCAGCCACCATGGCCTCGCGGCCGCCGCTCATGAAGAAGGTGACGTGCGCGTACTTCTCGGTTTCGGCGATGCGCAGCTGGGTGAGGCCGTTTGCAGCCAGCACGTCGCCCAGGGTGTTGCGCAGGTCTTCGGCGCCGAAGGCCACGGGCGCGGGCAGCTTGGCGTCGTACTCGCTCAGGCACACGAAGCGCGACAGCGCGATGGGGCGTGATTTGGCGAAGCCGCTGAAGCCGGGCGCCACGAAAGCGCCGGTGAGCTGGCGGGCGCGGTCGGCGCGGAAGTTCATGAACACCACTGCGTCACCGTCGCGCATGGCGCGGCCGCCGTTGATGACGGTGGGCAGCACGAACTCGTCGTTCTCGCCGCGGCCGTAGGCGGCGTGCAGGGCGGTGATGGCGTCGGAGGCCACGTCGTCCGCGTCTGCCTCGGCGATGGCGCGGTAGGCGCGCTCCACGCGGTCCCAGCGCTGGTCGCGGTCCATGGCGTAGTAGCGGCCGCTGAGCGTGGCGACGTGGGCGTCGCCGTCGGCGCAGATCGCCAGCAGGCGGTGCAGGCTTTCTTCGGCCGAACGCGGCGGGGTGTCGCGGCCGTCGAGGAAGGCGTGGATGGCGATGTCGCCCACGCCTTCGCGGCGGGCCAGTTCGATCATGGCGAACAGGTGGTTTTCGTGGCTGTGCACGCCGCCCGGCGACAGCAGGCCCATCAGGTGCAGCGCGCCGCCGTTGGCCTTGGCGGCGCGGCAGGCGGCCACCAGTTCGGCGTTGTCGAAGAAGCTGCCGTCTTCGATGGCGGCGTCCACGCGGGTGAGGTCCTGGTAGACGATGCGGCCGGCTCCGATGTTCATGTGGCCGACTTCGGAGTTGCCCATCTGGCCGTCGGGCAGGCCCACGTGGCGGCCTTCGGTGTGCACCAGGGTGTGCGGGAACTCGGCCAGCAGGCGGCGCCAGTTCGGCAGCCGGGCCTGGGCCAGGGCGTTGTCGGCGGTTTCCTCGCGGTGGCCCCAGCCGTCCAGGATCAGCAGCAGGAAGGGCTTGGGACGGGGGCTGGCGGCAGGCAAGGCGGACTCCGGGACGGATGGCACGCGGAAATTGTAGCCCCGCGCGGGAGACTGGGGCCGCTTCCGTGCTGAACCGGTTTAAACCCTCCCCCGCCCCGGCCGCATCCCACCGGGGAATCCCCAAGGAGCCACCCCATGCGCACCACCCCGCTTGCTTCGCTGATCGCCCTGTCCCTGGCCCTGGCGGCCGGGCCCGCCCTGTCCCAGCAGAACGTGGACAAGGTGTTCGGCGGCATCACGGCCGAGTCCGGCCAGGAGTACGGCTCGCTGGAGTCGGTGAACGGCGGCATCACCGTGCGCGAGGGCGCCACGGTGCGCGCGGCGGAAACCGTCAATGGCGGCATTTCCATCGCCGACCGCGCCCGCGTGGGCAGCGCCGAGACCGTCAACGGCGGCATCAACGTCGGCGACGCCGCCACGGTGGGCTCGCTGGAAACCGTGAACGGCGGCATCAGCCTGTCCGAGGGCGCCATCGTCGAGCACGACGTGGAAACCGTGAACGGCGGCATCCGCGGCCGGCGCGGCGTGCAGATCGGCGGCGACGCCGAGACGGTCAACGGCGGCCTGAACTTCGAAGGCGCGAAGATTTCCGGTGGCCTCACCACCACCAACGGCGACATCACCCTGGACGCCACGCACGTGCGCGGTGGCATCCTGGTGGAGAAGCCGAGCACGGGCTGGTGGAACAGCGGCAAGAGCCGCAAGCCGCGCATCGTGGTCGGCCCGGGCTCGGTGGTGGAGGGCGCGCTGGTGTTCGAGCGCGAGGTGGAGCTGTTCGTGCACGCCTCGGCCAAGGTCGGCGCCGTCACCGGCGCCACGGCGCAGGCCTACACCGACAAGCTGCCGCCCCGCGACTAAGGTCGGGTCCGGCCGCCCTGCGGGGCGGCCGGGTTGGGTCTAGAATCAGGGGTTCCCGCGTTTGGAGAACCCTCACCCATGAAGCACACCCTGCTATTTGCCGCCGCCGCACTGGCGCTGGCGGCCTGCAGCCCCGCCCCCGCGCCCGAGGCGCCGGTGGCCGAGGCGGCTCCGGTCAAGCACGGCTTCGGCCCGGAGATTTCCGCCGAAGATTTCGCCCAGCACGTGCAGGTGCTGTCGTCCGACGAGTTCGGCGGCCGCGCCCCGGGCACCGACGGCGAACAGAAGACCGCCGACTACGTGGTGGCCCAGTTCAAGCGCCTGGGCCTGCAGCCCGGCAACGGCGACAGCTGGTTCCAGGACGTGCCGATGGTGGTCACCACCGCCGACGAGGCCACCACCACGGCCGCCATCACGCTCAAGGGCGAGTCGCGCCCGCTGGCCTTTGGCACGCAGATGGCGCTGGGCACCCGCACCGCGCAGCCGCAGGTGGACGTGGCCGGCAGCGAGATGGTGTTCGTGGGCTACGGCGTCAACGCCCCCGAGGCCGGCTGGAACGACTACGAAGGCCTGGACGTCAAGGGCAAGACGGTGGTGATGCTGGTGAACGACCCGGGCTTCCACGCCGGTGACGCGGAACTGTTCAGCGGCAAGAAGATGACCTACTACGGCCGCTGGACCTACAAGTTCGAAGAGGCCGCGCGCCAGGGCGCCGCCGCCGCGCTGATCATCCACGACGACGCCGGCGCCGGTTACGGCTGGGACGTGGTGAAGAACAGCTGGTCGGGCGCGCAGTTCGACCTGCCCGCCAGCGCCGACCCCGAGCCGCGCCTGCCGCTGCAGGGCTGGCTGACCGGCGACACCGCCGCGCAGCTGTTCACCGATGCCGGCCTGGACCTGGAAGCGCTGCGCGCCGCCGCCAACAAGCCGGGCTTCAAGCCGGTGGCCATTGGTGACGCCACCTTCGACGCCTCGCTCAAGAGCAGCGTGACGCAGGCCAGTTCGCGCAACATCCTGGCCAAGCTGCCGGGCGTGGAGCGACCGGACGAAGCCATCGTCTACACGGCGCACTGGGACCACCTGGGTGACCACAGCGCCACCCACGGCGGCGACAAGGCCGCGCCCGCGACCGAAGGCGAGGACCACGTCTACAACGGCGCCATCGACAACGCCACCGGCGTGGCCGGCGTGCTGGAAATCGCCGAAGCCTTCATCGTGCAGAACCCCAGGCCCGCGCGCAGCGTGGTGTTCCTGATGGTGACGCTGGAGGAATCGGGCCTGCTGGGCTCGAAGTACTACGCGGCCAACCCGGTGATCCCGCTCAAGGACACGGTGGCGGTGATCAACCTCGACGCGATGTCGGTGGTGGGCCCGACCAAGGACCTGGTGGTGATCGGCCTGGGCAACTCCGAGCTCGACGACGTGCTGCGCCCGTTCGCCGAGAAGCAGCAGCGCACGCTGGTGGAGGAGGACGGCGTGGAGAAGGGCTTCTTCTTCCGCTCCGACCACTTCAGCTTCGCCAAGTACGGCGTGCCGGCGCTGTACGCCAAGGGCGGCATTGACCACGTCGAGAAGGGCGCCGACTTCGGCCGCCAGGTGCAGGCCAACTACACCACCGCGCTCTACCACAAGCCCACCGACGAGTTCGACGAGGCCTGGGACCTGCGCGGCGTGGTGCAGGACCTCTACGCCCTGTACGGCGTCGGCCACACGCTGGCCAACAACGACGCCTGGCCCAACTACGTCGAAGGCAACGCCTTCAAAGCCGCCCGCGACGCCTCCCGCGCTCCCTGAAAATGTACCAGGTACATTTTCAGCGACGATGAGACGGTAGCAGGCGAAAACATACCAGGTACATTTTCGAGGGCCGCGCACTGCGCGGCCTTCTTTTTTCCGCTGCGCCCGGCGCACGGCCTGGGCCGACCCGACGATGCCCCGGCTAGGCGCCCTCGATGAGTTCGAGCGTGGCTTCCACGTTCCTGAGCCACTCGGTTTCGTGCGGCCCTGGCTTCTGGAGCCTGGCGAACTTTTCCATCACGTGGACGGTACGGCCGTCGCGGGTGAAGTAGACCGGCAGCCGCATCAGTCGCCTGGCCTCGTTGAGCCAGCGCCTGGCGTCATCCGGGCGGCCCGCCTTGAGCAGCAGGTAGCCGTAGGTGGCCGATCGCAGGTCGGCGCCGTAGACGATCGAATGGTGCCCGATCTTGTCTTCTTCGATCGGATTGCATTCGTAGTAGTAGGCGGCGATGTCAGCCCACGCGTTGCGCTCGGCGAACCAGGGCAACGCGACATTCCGCAGCTGCACCAGCACCCGCTCCGCGCTCTGCTCCATGTCCGCCTTGCTGGCGGCGGTGAACGCGCCGGTGCCGTCCACGTTGGCCAATCGCCCCGACAGCAGCAGGCCGCAGTCCCGGATGTCCTTCGCCGCTTCGACCGGGCACAGGCGGGTGACGCCGATGCCGAAGTTCACATAGAAGGTTTCGCTTCCGTACTGCGACGCCTGGAGCGCGAAGACCTCATGCCACCCGGCCTGCTCCCTCGCGTAGAGGACCCCCGTGAGCGGCTCGAACCCTACCGCCTTCGCGACATGGCGGAAGCGCGACTTCGCGGCCGAGGCAAAACTGCTGTAGTCACGCGTTGACATGCAATGCCCTCCTCAACCCGGGCTTCCCGCACTGCCATGCCGCAAAAAGCGCACGAAGCCCATCAGATGTGACAACGCACCAGGGACATCTTCAGCGCATGAAGCACCGTCTCATCGAGAAAGAAAATGTACCTGGTACATTTTCTAGTACTGGCCCATGAAGTCGCGCTTGCCGATTTCGATGCCGGCGTGGCGCAGCAGGGCGTAGGCGGTGGTGACGTGGAAGAAGAACTGCGGCAGGCCGTAGTTGAGCAGGTAGGCCTGGCCGGTGAGGTGCTTTTCCTTCAGCGTGCCGGGGCGCAGCACGATGGCGCGCGACCCGGCGCCTTCGAAGCCTGCGGCGTCGAGGCCGGCAATGAACGCCTGCGTGCGCGCGATGCGGGCCTGCAGGTCTTCGAACGTGGCTTCGTTGTCTTCCCAGGCCGGCACCTCGGCCTGCGCCAGGCGCGCCGACACCGACTTGGCGAAATCGCAGGCAATCTGCACCTGGCGCACCAGCGGGAACATGTCCGGGTACAGGCGCGACTGCAGGTAGGCGTTGGCGTCGATCTTGCGCTCGGCGGCGTGCGCCTCGGCCTTCTTCAGCACGTCGGCGAGGCCGCCGAGCAGCTGGTTGAACACGGGGACGGAGGCGGCATGCAGGGAAACGGTCATGGGCGGGCTCGGGATCGTGGGAGAAACGCGATGGTACGCCCGTGGCCGCGACCGCGCGGGCGCCGGCCGCGCAACGGTGAATATCAGGGCGTCCGGGGCGGCGGCAGGTCGGCCACGATGGCCTCGTCCACGCGCTGCGCCAGGTAGCCGTAGAACGGGTTGCTGTTCAGCCGCATCAGCTGCTCGGCCGCCACCGACAGCGCACCGCGCTCGCCGTGCAGCGCCATCGTGCCGATGCGGATGCCGTAGTCCTCGTCCATGCGCGGCTGCAGGCCGTACAGCGGATCGTCCACCGGGAAGGGCAGCGCCACGTGCGACAGCGAGTACACGTCGTCCGGGTACGACAGCGGCAGCGGCCGCAGCACCGCCTGGCGCTGGCCTGGCTCGAGCCGGCGCTCGGCGACGTTGGCGGTGTCGGCGTCCACGTTGCCGATCACCGTCAGCCGGTAGGTGTGGGCGTCGCCGGGCTGCAGCTGGTCGATCAGCTCATTGGCTGACTGCGTGAACATCGGCGACAGCACGCCGCGGCGGTTGATGTCGAACAGCACCAGCTCGCTGCCGTTGGCCGGCAGCTGGTCGAACAGCTGGCGCACCACCGCCGGCGTGCTCACCGTGCCGTCGAGCACCGACTGGAACGCCAGGATCGGCGGCAGCCGCTCGCTGCGGCCGATCGAGCGCAGCTGCAGCAGCTGGCCCTGCACCACGCCCGTGAGCAGCCACGACTGCCGCACGCCGTTCACCGGGAACGAGTTGTACTTGAACGGATTGAACTCGGGCTGCACGTCCAGCCAGCGCGACTTCTCGAAATACGGAATGCCCGACAGCAGCGGCATCAGCCGCGAGAACGCCGCCAGCCGGCCAATGCCGATCATGGGCGACACCATCACCACGCGGTCAGGCGCGGGCAGGCCTTCGTCGCCGGTGATGTCCACGCGGTCCATCGCATACTTCAGCGCCAGCGCCCCGCCGTTGGAATAGCCCACCACGTGGAAGGGCCGGCCGGCGCCGATGCGCGCGCGCACTTCGCGGGCGCCCAGTTCGGCCGTGGCCAGCCAGTCGGTCCACTGCGCCTGGCGCAGGCCCGAGGGCGCGGTGCCGTGGCCAGGCAGGCGCGGCAGCACCACCACGAAGCCCTGCGCGATGTAGCGCTGCGCCATATGCCGCAGGCTGTAGGGCGAATCGCTCAGCCCGTGCAGCATCAGCACGCCGCCGCGCACCGGGCCGGCGGGCATCAGCACCTGGCTGCGGTTCCAGTCGACGGCGCCGTCGCGCGCACCCAGCGCGCTGCCCGACTGGTAGCGGTAGCGCCCCGGCGTGGCGTCGGCGGCGAGGTGGGCCTGCAGTTCGCCGAACACGGCCTGCTCGGCGCGCTGGTAGCCGGCCCAGTCCATGTCGCGCAGCCGGGACGCGTCGGGCTCGCCCGGGAACTCCCAGCGGTGCCAGGGCTGCAGATCCGGCAGGCTGCGCGCGCTGAAGGCGCTGATGAGCACGAAGGCTGCCGTGAGCAGCAGCCACGCCACCAGCAACGCGCGCAGGATCCGCCAGCCCGGATGCATGCCGCCGGACAGGCCGCGACGCATGCCGCTCAGCCCGGCGCGTCCAGGAAGCCGCCGATCGCGCCGGCGACCTGGCGCGGCTGCGCCATCATCGGCATGTGGCCGCAGCCGGCGAGGATGACGGTGCGGCTACTGGCCAGGCCGCGGTGGAACACTTCGGCGGCGCTGACGTCAATGACGCGGTCGTCCCGGCACCACAGCAGCAGGGTGTGCGCGCGGATGTTGGCCAGCTCGTCTTCCAGCGCGAAGGCGTCGGGGCCGCGGCCGATGCCGTCCAGCACGCGCTGTTCGAACTGCGCGTCGGCGCGGCGGCGGCGCACCAGGGCTTCGTTGGCGGGCCAGGGCACGAACGGCGGGTCTTCGAACACGATGCCCAGGTAGCGCTTGAGCTCGGCCTTGCTGGTCACCTGGAACGGGTTCTGGCCGGCGAGGACGGCGTTGGCGAAGGCGTTTTCCTGGTAGCGCACGCCGGCCGACGACATCAGGCTGATGCGGTCCACCAGGCCCGGGTTGCGCGCGGCCGTCAGGCCCACGATCTGCCCGCCCATGGAGTGGCCCACCAGCAGCGCCGGCTTTTCCGGCAGCGCGCGCAGGAAAGCAGCCAGGCGCTCGGACTGCGCCACCGGGCCGTAGTCGCCGCCGGGCTGGCGTTCGCTGTCGCCCCAGCCGGGCAGGTCGGGGGCGATGACGCGATAGGACCTGGCCAGTTCACGCATCAGCGGCAGCCAGTTTTCCTTGCTGCCGGTGAAGCCGTGCACCAGCACCACCAGCGGCTTGCCGCTGCCCTGCCCCGCTTCCAGCGCGGCCCAGCGATGGCCGGCCACGCTGTACTGCGTGACGTCGGCGCCGGCCAGCCAGCGCTGGCGCGCGAACTCGGCCTCCAGCACTTTCTCCGGCGCCGTCGCGGCGAAACCGACCACGCCCAGGGCCAGGCCCAGCGACGTGACCAGGACGATCTTGCGCGACCCGCTGCCGCTGCGGCGGCTCATGTCATTGCGCCGGCACGGCGGCGGCGGCCTTGGCCTTGTCCAGCAGCGCCTGCACCGATGCGCTGGTGATCGGGTGGTAGCCCGGGCGCGACATGGCGAAGATCTGTTCGGCGAAACCCAGGCCGTCGGCGGTCTGCGCCAGCGCTTCGTAGGTCGGCATGATCAGCTTGCGGCGGCCGATCTTGCGCAGGAACAGCGACATGGCCGGGCGCGCCTCGAAGTACTCGCTGCGCACGCACAGCGGGTACCAGCGCTGCGCCAGTTCGCCGTTGGGCGTGCCGGTGAAGCGGAAGGCCTGGTCGAGTTCCACCAGGCGCTCGGGCGGCAGCTCCGCCGGCAGGCCCTCGAGGAAGTACACCCATTCCTGGGTGGTCCAGGCCGAAGTCTTGAGCTCGCGCGCGGCGGTGCGGCGCTTGGTCCAGGACTCGCGCGCGGCGTCCACGGCGTCGAAGCGCGGCGACGTGGTCTTGGGCGCGAACGCGGGGATGCCGGGCTGCGTGAGCCAGGCAGCCAGCTCGGCGTCGGTGACCACGCCGGGCTGCTTGGCCATCAGGTTGGCGCGCAGGAAGGCCGCGAACTGGTCGCTGTCCACGCTCTGGAACGCATGCGTGTCGAACCAGCTGCGCAGGAACGGGTCGAAGGCCTCGCGGCCGAAGCGCTGCTCCAGGAACTGCAGGAACCACGCGCCCTTGTCGTAGGCCACCGCGCCCAGCGCATCTTCCGGGTCGGAGCCGCCGCGCGCGGGCAGCACCAGCACCTGCTGCGCTTCGGGCACTTCGGCCAGCTCGTCCACCAGGCCGTTGCGGCTGATCACGAACTCCATGTCGGCGCGCTCCTTGCCGTACAGCGCCTCGACGATGCGGTTCTCGACGTAGCTGGTGAAGCCTTCGTTGAGCCACATGTCCTTCCAGCTGGCGTTGGTGACCAGGTTGCCCGACCACGAATGCGCCAGCTCGTGCGCAATCAGCGACACCAGCGAGCCGTCGCCGACGATCACGGTGGGCGTGATGAAGCTCAGGCGCGGATTCTCCATGCCGCCGAACGGGAACGACGGCGGCAGGATCAGCAGGTCGTAGCGGCCCCAGCGGTAGTCGCCGTACAGCTGCTCGGTCACCTGGATCATCTTCTCGGTGTCGGCGAACTCCTTCACCGCGCGGTCCACGGTGCGCGGCTCGGACCACACGCCGGCGCGGGCCGAGATCGGCTTGAACACCAGGTCGCCGGCGGCGATCGCCATCAGGTAGGACGGGATGGCCTGGGGCATGGTGAAGCTGTAGTCGCCGTCGCGGGGCGCGGCCGGGTCGTTGTCGGCGCTCATCAGCGCCATCACGTCGGCCGGGGTCCTGATGCGCGCGCCATAGGTGAAGCGCACCGACGGCGTGTCCTGCAGCGGCACCCAGCTGCGGGCGTGGATGGCCTGCGACTGGCTGAACATGAAGGGCGTCTTGCCGCCGGCGGTCATGGCCGGGCTGAGCCACTGCAGGCCCGAGGCTTCGGGCGACGTGGCGTAGGTGATGCGCACCTGTTCGAACTGGCGCGGCAGGGTGACGGTGAGCTTGCTGCCGAAGCGTTCATCGCGCGGGGCCAGCGCGAAGTCCACGGCGCGGAACTTGCGCTTGCCGCTGCGCGCCTCGACGGCGGTGATGGCCAGGTCGCGGGTGTCGAGCACCAGGTCGCGCTGCGCGGGGTCGGCCCAGGCCAGGGTGAGCGTGGCGGTGCCGGCCAGCTGGCGCTTGTCGAAATCAACGGCCAGGTCGAGGTCCAAGTGGCTGATGCGCACCTTGTCGGGCTGGGCGTAGGAGTGCTCGTCGGTGCGCCGGTCCTGGGCCAGGGCCGGCAGGGTGGCAATCAGCAGGACAAGCAGCAGGGCAAGGCGGCGCATGGCGGAATCCGGACGGGTTGACCCTTCGATTCTAGCGCGGGCGGGCGGCCCGTGCGCCCGTGGGGACGGGGTACTGGGCCGCGCCGGCCGTGGCTTCCGGACCTGATCCAGGACAAATCCGACGGCCCGTTTTGCGGCGATACTGGCTCGAACCACCCCGTGGAGCCCCGCCGAATGGAACCCGCCACGCCGCCAAGCCACGATATCGCGCTGATTGCCGACACCGCCACGCTGATGGCTTACCTGCAGGCCGGGGCCGGCGCCGGCGGCGCCAACGGCTGGAAACCGCCGGGCGGCGTGCCCACGCTGGAGCAGTGGATCGGGATCGGCGACGACACCACCGAGGCCCAGTACCGCCAGGCGCGTTCGCTGGGCCTGCCGCTGGTGCGGCTGGCGGACATCGAGCCCACGCCGGAGGCCTGCGCCCTGATTCGCCCGGACGTAGCGCGCCGCCTGCGCGCCGTGCCGCTGCGGGTGCACCAGGGCATGGTGGCCGTGGCCCTGGAAGACCCGGGCAACGGCGACACCCTGGCCACGCTGGACTTCCTGTGCCGCCAGCGCGTGCTGGCCATGGTGGCCACGCCGCGCGACATCCGCAACGCCATCGCCGAGCACTACGACCGGGTCGAGGACAAGGACATCGCCAAGCAGCTGGGGCTGGATCCCGCCGCCCTGGGCCGCGAAACCAACCCGCAGGAAATGGAGCGCCTTTCGCGCGAGAAGCCGGTGGTGCGCATCGTCTCGGGCCTGATCGCCGACGCCGTGGCGCGGCGCGCGTCCGACATCCACCTGCGTCCGGGCGAGAACGGCACCGACGTGCTGTACCGCATTGACGACGAAATGGTGCCGGTGCGGCGCCTGCTGCGCACGCTGCACCCGGCGGTCACCAGCCGTGTGAAGGTGCTGGGCTCGATGAACCTGGCCGAACACCGCAAGCCGCAGGACGGCCGCACCACTTTCGTGCTCGACGACGGCCGCGAGGTGGACCTGCGCGTGTCGGTGCTGCCGGCCATCTATGGCGAGAGCGTGGTCATCCGCCTGCTCGACACCAACGAAAGCCTCTGGAACCTGGAACAGCTGGGCCTCACCGAAGCCGACCGCCAGCGCATAGACGACGTGATGGGGCGCAGCCACGGCATGTTCCTCACCACCGGGCCCACGGGCTGCGGCAAGTCCACCACGCTGTACGCCATGCTGCTGGAGCTGCGCAAGCAGCGCATCAACATCCTCACCATCGAAGACCCGGTGGAGTTCTACATCGACGAGATCCAGCAGATGCAGGTGAACCGCGCGGCCGGCTTCACCTTCGCCAGCGCGATGCGCAACTTCCTGCGCCACGACCCCGACGTGATCATGGTGGGCGAGATACGCGACGAGGAGACGGCGGGCATCGCGGTGGAAAGCGCGCTCACCGGCCACCTGCTGCTGAGCACGCTGCACACCAACACCGCCGCCACCACCGTCACCCGCCTGCTGGACCTTGGCGTGGAGGCCTACCTGCTGCGCGCCTCGCTGCTGGCGGTGATGTCGCAGCGGCTGGTGCGGCTGACCTGCACGCACTGCCGGGAAGTGGAGCCGGTGGACCCGCATATCCGCGCCGTGCTGGGCGTGGCGCCGGAAGAAGTGTTCCACCACGGCCGCGGCTGTTCGCACTGCGACGGGCTGGGCGTGCACAAGCGGCGCGCGGTGTACGAGTTCATGGTGGTGACGCCGCGCATCCAGTCGCTGATCGTGCCCGGCGCCGAAGCCGACACCATCCACCGCGTGGCCATCGAGGAAGGCATGGTGCCGATCACCCAGGCCGCGGTGCGGCTGGCGCGCGAGGGCCTGATTTCCCTGTCCGAAGCCTGGCGCGTCCGCGCCGACTGAAGAGCAAAACGGCAAAAACGGCAAAAACGGGGTCAGATCAACTTATCTCGCCGGGCGGCTTGGCTACTGCCACGGCCGTGCCCGAGATAAGTTGATCTGACCCCGTTTTTGCCGTTTTTGCCGTTTTGCTCTTCAGACCCGATAGCCGGAGTGGATGGCGACGATGCCGGCGCTCAGGTTGCGGTAGTCGCAGCGGCCGAAGCCCGCGGTTTCCATCATGGCCTTGAGTTCGTCCTGCGGCGGGTGCTTGCGGATGGACTCGGCCAGGTACTGGTAGCTGTCGGCGTCGTTGGCGAACAGCTGGCCAAGGCGCGGCAGCACCTTGAACGAATGGAAGTCGTACACCGGCCGGAACCACTCGGGCTTGACCTGCGAGAACTCCAGCACCAGGGCGCGGCCGCCCACTTTCAGCACGCGGTGCATCTCGCGCAGCGCGTTGGCCTTCTCGGTGACGTTGCGCAGGCCGAAGGCAATCGTGACCAGGTCGAAGCTGGCGTCGGGGAACGGCAGCGCTTCGGCGTTGAGCTGCACGTACTCCAGGCCGCGCACCAGGCCGCGGTCGGTGAGGCGGTCGCGGCCGACGCCGAGCATCTGCGCGTTGATGTCGCCCAGCACCACGCTGCCGGTTTCGCCCACGCGCTCGTGCAGCAGGGCGGCGATGTCGCCGGTGCCGCCGGCCAGGTCGAGCACGCGGTCGCCGCGCTTCACGCCCGAGGTACCGACGAAGTAGCGCTTCCACACGCGGTGGATGCCCAGCGACATCAGGTCGTTCATCAGGTCGTACTGGCGCGCGACCGAGCTGAACACCTGGCCCACCAGCTTCTTTTTCTCTTCCACCGGCACGTCGCGGAAGCCGAAGTGGGTGGTGCCGCTTTCGGGAGTCTTGTCCATGGCCCGATTATCCGCCAAAACCGGGGTCAGAGCCCGATTCCGGGCGCGCCGCGCCGGCGCGCCCGGAATCGGGCTCTGACCCCGGTTTTCAGCGGGAGAGGTTGGCCTGGGCCAGGGCGGCCAGGTAGGCGGCCCAGCGGGTGTCGTATTCCCGGCCCAGCTGGTGCAGCAGGGTCCAGCTGAAGATGCCGGTGTCGTGGCCGTCGTCGAAGCGCAGCAGCACGCCGTAGTGGCCCATCGGCTCGATGGCCTTCACGTTCACATGGCGCTTGCCGGCCACCAGCACCTTCTGGCCCGGGCCGTGGCCCTGCACTTCGGCGCTGGGCGATTCCACCCGCAGGTACTCACACGGCAGCCGGAAGCGCACGCCGTCGTCGAAGGCCACCTCCAGCACGTGGGAGGCCTGGTGCAGGATGAGGTCGGTGGGGCGCGGCGCGTTCATGCGGCCATTCTACGGGGCGCGCAGCTGGTCGCGCAGGGCCGCGAAGCGCTTGAGCCGCGCGCGCGCCTGCGAACAGCGCCACCAGCCGTACAGCCCCATGGCCGGGAACACCAGCACGTTGATGCCGATGCCGCCAACCAGCCCGCCCACGCGCGCCATCGGCCAGTCGCGCTGCATGCCGTACATCAGCATCAGGAAAATGGCCAGCCACAGCGCCAGCGCCGACCACATGCCCCAGCGCCAGTAAACCAGCACGGTGCGGGCCCGCTGCATCTCGCGGTCCACCAGCGACGCCGCGTCGCGGCCGGCATCGGCCAGGTCCCGGCGGCGGATCCACAGCATCAGCGCCTGGTATCCCACGAGGAAAACGGCCATGGCGGCGAACAGCAGCGTCTCCACCCGGTCGCTCCGCGGGCTGAGCGCAATCAGAACGCACACCAGGATCACCAGCACCGAGAAACCGACCTCCACCCAAACCGTCCGCCGCAGGCTGCGGCCACGCCGCTCGGCCTCGTCGCGGATCGCCTCCACGTCGATGGCAGGCGTGTCCTGCCGCTGCCAGTCGGCGGCCAGCGCGCTCCAGTCCTGGTTCGTCTCCATCACGACTCTCCTCCCAGCCAGGCGCTGAGCTGGCGGCGGGCACGGCTCAGGCGCTGGGTCACGGTGTTTTCTTCCAGGTTCAGGGATTGGCCGATCTCGCGCTGGGAAAATCCCTCCAGCGCCAGCACCACCACCTGGCGCTGGCCCAGCGGCAGGTCGCGCACCGCGGCCAGCAGGTCCTTGCGGCGCTGGTGCGCCACCGCGTGCTGCACCGGATTGGCGTCGGGGTCTTCGTGGTCTTCGTGCAATTCATCGCCGCGCGCGCGCTTTTCCCGGGCCAGGTGGTCGATGGCGCGGTTGTGCGCCACGCGCGCGGCGAAGGTGCGCAGCGAGGCATCGCCGCGCCAGCTGGGCAGGGCGCGCCAGACGGCCACGCTGATTTCCTGCAGCAGGTCGTCGCGGCGGGCCGGTTCGGATTCGTAGCTGCCGGCGATGCGGGCCAGCATGGGGCCGTGCTCGCGCAGCACGGCCTCGATATCCACGAGGGGCGCGCCCACGCCGGGCCGGTGCGCGGCTTCAGGCGCGCGCAAGGGCGGGTGCCGTTGCGCCGCGGGCGGCGGGGCCAGGGAGGCCATGGCGGGCATGTCGGTTTCCATCGGGGCTTGCCTGCACTGACGGGCGCACGCTGGAAAACCTGACGGCCACGGCCGGCCTCACAGGATGTAGCGGCTCAGGTCCGGGTCCTGCACGGCGTCGCCCAGCTGCGCGTCCACCATGGCGCGGTCCACCATCAGCGACAACCCGCCCTTGTCGGGCGCCTCGTAGCTGAGCTTCTCCAGCAGCTTCTCCAGCACCGTGTGCAGGCGGCGGGCGCCGATGTTTTCCTGGCGCTCGTTCACCAGGAAGGCGATTTCGGCCAGGCGATCAATGGCGCCTTCGTCGAAGCCGATGTTCACGCCCTCGGTGGCCAGCAGCGCCATGTACTGCCGCACCAGCGCGTTGCGCGGCTCGGTCAGGATGCGCTTGAAGTCGGCCTGGCTCAGGGCGCCCAGCTCCACGCGGATGGGGAAGCGGCCCTGCAGTTCGGGAATCAGGTCGGACGGCTTGGCCAGGTGGAAGGCGCCGCTGGCGATGAACAGGATGTGGTCGGTGCGCACCACGCCGTACTTGGTGCTCACGGTGCTGCCCTCGACCAGCGGCAGCAGGTCGCGCTGCACGCCCTCGCGCGACACGTCGCCGCCGCCGATGCTGTCCTTGCGCTTGCACACCTTGTCAATCTCGTCGATGAAGACGATGCCGTTCTGCTCGCAGGCGGTGATGGCCTGGAGGCGTATCTCGTCTTCGTTCACCAGCTTGCCGGCCTCTTCCTGCACCAGCATCGGCCGCGCGGCCTTCACCGCGAGCGTGCGCTTGAGGGCCTTGGCGCCGCCGAGGTTCTGGAACATCGAGCGCAGCTGCTGGCCCATTTCCTCCATGCC